>NZ_JAFMZG010000008.1:0-137738 GCF_049132125.1 Pseudomonas sp. NFX5 | reverse complement strand
TGATGGGGCCGCGAAGCGGCCCCATCAAGAGCACCACGTTTTTCCAGGTAAATCCGGATAACAGCTTTTGGGGCCGCGAAGCGGCCCCATCAAGAACACTGCGTTTTTCCAGGTGAATCCGGATAACAGCTTTTGGGGCCGCTTCGCTGCCCAGCGCGGGGCAAGCCCGCTCACCACAAAAAAGCCAGGTCACTCCGGGCTGGATACATTCAGTCACCCGATGACACTGGCTCGCCAGCTACGGCGCGCTAGTGTTAATGCTTTTCAGGACGGTCCCCAGGAGCATCGGAATGCGCCCCACACCCCAATCCCATCGCCTGCGTCACGGTCGTTACTCTGAATACGGACGCAGTTACCTCATTACCATTGTCGTGCATCACCGTCAGCAGCTATTCACCGACCTTTATCTGGGTCGTCTGTTGGTGGCCGAATTCCGGCAGGTTCATGAGCTGGGATTGGTCGACTCTCTGGCCTGGGTCATCATGCCTGACCATATTCACTGGTTGTTTGAGCTGAAGCGGAAGACCTTGCCCGACGTGGTGCGGCGTATGAAGTCGCGTAGCACGCTGACCATCAACCGGCGTCGTCAAAGCAAGGAGCGTGTCTGGCAACCCGGTTATCACGATAGGGCTGTCCGTGCGGAGGATGATGTTCGCAAGATGGCTCGCTACATCATTGCCAACCCTTTGCGGGCCGGGTTGGTGGAGCAGGTAGGGGATTATTCGTTATGGGATGCTGCATGGCTCTGATTGAGTAATTGATGGCGCAGTGGTTGAAGCCCGCTCATCAAAAAACGGTGCCCGCTTGCCGCGTAGGAACCTTCAGGCCTTGAGGGGCTCACTTGTTATGTCGTCCTGTTCCCCAGCCGAAAGGAATCCGCATGCATGCCACCTCATCAACGGTCCCCCTTCATCCCCCCGTCGAACGCGAACTGAGCCTGCGCGCGGTCATCACCGGCACGTTGCTCGGTATCCTGCTGACCCCTTCGAATGTGTACGCCGGGTTGAAGATCGGCTGGTCGTTCAACATGTCGATCATTGCCCTGCTGGTGGGGTATGCGATCTGGCAGGGCCTGGCGAGGCGGTCGTCGGAGCAGCTGCCGTGGACGCTGCATGAGAGCAATATCAACCAGACCGTCGCCTCGGCCGCTGCTTCGATCATTTCCGGTGGGCTGGTGGCGCCGATCCCGGCCTATACCCTGCTGACCGGCAACCAGCTGGATGCGCTGCCGATGATCGCCTGGGTGTTCTCGGTGAGTTTCCTGGGCATCTGGATCGCCTGGTACCTGCGGCCTTCGTTGCTCAATGACAAGGCGCTGAAGTTTCCCGAAGGCATGGCCACCCTGGAAACCCTGCTGCATATCTACAACCATGGGCGCGAAGCGGCGACGCGCTTGAAGGTGCTGCTCAGTGCGGCGTTGCTGTCCGGGCTGGTGAAGTGGGTGGACACCTTTGTGTGGGCTTTCCCGCGTTGGTCGCCAACCGCCCAGCTGGAGCGCCTGACCTTCACTGCCGACCCTTCGCTGTTGCTGCTGGGGTTTGGCGGCATTATCGGCATTCGTGTCGGCCTGACCCTGCTGCTTGGCGCCTTGCTCGCCTGGGGCGGCCTGGGCCCGTGGTTGCTGGCGCAAGGCCTGGTGAGCTTGCCGGCCGGCAGCAGCGGCCCGCAATTTGCGGCGTTGGTGGAGTGGTTGCTGTGGCCGGGAGTGAGCCTGATGGTGTGCTCGACCTTGGCGTCGCTGACGATTCGTCTGTGGGCGTTATACACCTCGACCAAGTCCGCCGGCGGGCAAGCCTGGAGCGTACCCAAACCCGGGCCGGCCGCCGGTTTTGTGCTGTCGATCGTATTGGTGGTGAGCCTGCAGGCACTGTTGTTCGGCATCAACCTGTGGATGGCGTTGCTGACCATCCCCCTGACGATCTGCCTGGCGGCCGTCGCTGCCCGTGTGGTGGGCGCCACCGGTATTCCGCCGATTGGCGCCATCGGGCAGTTGTCCCAGCTGAGCTTCGGTATCGTCGCGCCGGGGCAGGTGCCGATCAACCTGATGAGCGCCAACACCGCTGGCGGCTCGGCCGGGCAGTGCACCGACCTGATGAACGACTTCAAGGTCGGCAAGGCCATTGGTGCCACGCCTCACAAGCAAGTGATCGCGCAGATCCTGGGGATTTTCATTGGCAGCATCGTCGGGGTGTTTGCGTACCTGGCGCTGATTCCTGATCCGCAATCGATGTTGCTCACCGAGGAATGGCCGGCGCCGGCGGTCGCGACCTGGAAAGCCGTGGCGCAAACCCTCACCCATGGGCTGGATTCATTGTCGGCGAGCATTCGCTGGGCGATCGGTATCGCAGGGCTGGCCGGGGTGTTGCTGGGCGTACTCGACAGCCTGTTACCCGCCCATCGCGCCCGCTACCTGCCCAGTGCTGCCGCGTTGGGGCTGGCGTTTGTGCTGCCAGCTTCGGTGTCGCTGATGATGGCCCTGGGTGCGGTGCTCACCTGGCTGGTGAGCTGCCGCTGGCCGAGCCTCACCGAGCGGTTTGCGATTACCGCAGCGGCGGGGTTGATTGCGGGAGAGAGCATCACCGGCGTGGGCGCTTCGCTGTGGCAGATGGCGGCGCCTTAGCCTCTGTCACGCAGTCGAGGGCAAGCTACTCACTTGGCAAACGCATACTCCCCACCCTGTTCCAGCGCCTGGCGATAAGCCGGGCGTGCCTGGAACCGCTGTACCCACGCCGCCAGGTGCGGGTACGCCGCCAGCTTGCCCTGGGCCTTGGCGATTTCGCCGATAA
This sequence comes from Pseudomonas sp. NFX5, assembly GCF_049132125.1. NCBI lineage: Bacteria > Pseudomonadati > Pseudomonadota > Gammaproteobacteria > Pseudomonadales > Pseudomonadaceae > Pseudomonas > Pseudomonas sp. NFX5. Next base: position 134,952 of record NZ_JAFMZG010000008.1, on the reverse strand, counting down.
AGCTCATCTGGATGTCCGCGCCGCTCACGTCATCCCCCAGCAGATACGGCGTGTGTGCCAGCGCCTCGTTGAGGTAACCGAGGTAATTGGCCACTTCCGATTCGATCCGCGGGTGCAGCGGCGCACCGGCTTCACCCAGGCGGCCCACATACAGGTTAAGCATCAGCGGCAGCATGGCCGAGCCTTCGGCGAAGTGCAGCCATTGCACGTACTGGTCGTAGGCGGCCGTGGCCGGGTCCGGCTGCAGGCGGCCATTGCCATGGCGGCGGATCAGGTAGTCGACGATGGCGCCGGACTCGATCACCACGTTGGCGCCGTCTTCGATCACCGGGGATTTACCCAGCGCATTGATCGCCTTGAGTTCCGGCGGCGCAAGGTTGGTTTTCGGGTCGCGCTGGTAGCGCTTGATCTCGTACGGCAGGCCAAGCTCTTCCAGCAGCCACAGAATGCGCTGCGAACGTGAGTTGTTGAGGTGATGGACAATGATCATGGGAACTCCGCGGGGCATGGGGTGTGTAGGAACAGACTGCTAGGCGGGTGCAGAGTGCCCCGAATCGGCAAATGCTTCCAGGATAAAGGCCTCCAGCCAGTGTTCCTCCAGAATCTCGATAGAGAAATTCCCAAAGCGCTTGGGCAACCAGATAATCCGTCCACCGGACGGCGTTTGCAGGTTCTCCCGTGCCAGGGGCTGGCCGTTTTCATCTTCGGGTTGTACACCCGACGCGATCAATTCGTCATAGGCCTGCTCGATGTCCGGCGTCGAATAGCAGTGGCGGTAAATCATGCCTTCGCCATGGGTGTCCAACAGCGCCCTGAGGTTGCCTGCGATCGGCTGGACCAGCATGAACCGCTCTCGCCCCATCAACGCCACTGCGTAGCGCACATGCAGGCCGCCGCGTTCCCAGACGAAGGTCTTGGAGATGCGCGCGTTGAGCACCTGTGCGTAGTACGCGCAGGCGTCCTCTAGGTTTTCGACCAGTACATCGACGTGGCTGAATTTCAGTTCCATGGCATACCTCCTTTTTGCCGATTAACGCACCACCTCGAACGCCGTGTATTCATACGCCGAGCGCATTTTGCTCGAGGTCGTTGCCAGCGTCAGGGCAATGCCCAGGTCTTCGATAAACGCGCGCGAGGTCTTGTAGTCGCCTTGCTCGCACTCCAGCTTGATGGCGTCGCCGGTCAACGAGGCAAACACCTGTCGGGCCGGGAAGCGCTGGCCGACCTTGCAGCTCACAAAGGTATCGAGTGGGGTATCGGTCGGTTTGCCGGGCACGTTCGCCATGTGCAGGTTGGCGCTCAGCGTCTGGCCAGGCGTCCAACTGCTCGGAATACTCAGCTCGGCTTCGCGGGTCAGCAGCACCTGCCCGTCGCCCACGCCGTTCATCTTCGACTTCAACTGGATCAGGTCCGCCTGTACCAGGCGCTCGACATGGAAGGTGTCGCTGTAGATCTCATTCTTGTTCAGCAAGCCACCCACCGCCGTAAAGGTCACCGAGGTGGGGCTGTCGTTGCTGCCATCGCTTTTTTTCGACAGGTACGTGTAGCTCAACGTCTTGAACTTCGGCTGCAGCAGGGCCGAGTCGAGGCGCTGGAGCACGCTGGCGGGGACGGCGACGTCGTTGATGCTTGGTTCCACGATAGTGCGCGGGTAGTCCACCGGTTGGATGTCCGGCCGCGACCAGGCCAGCAGCGCCGCATCCACACCACCCTGCAACGAACAACTGATGCGCGATTGCGTGCCGTCGCTGCCCTCGGGCTCTACCAGCAGTACGCGCTCGACTTCGCGGGTGCCTGGCGCGGTGCCGGGCCGTGGCTTGATGGCCTGCCAGCGGTCGCCGACCTTGAGCTCGCTACGGATGTAGGCGCCGTCGCCTTTTTGCAGGCGAGCCGGTTGGTCGAGCAGCGGGGCAAGGCGTTGGGCAACCTCGTCGATGTTGCCTTGCACAACAAAGCCCCAGTAATAGTAGAGCCCCAGGTTGCCGAGGTCGGTGGCCTCGTCGGCGTACGACAACAGCTTCAAGCCGGCGATGGGCGGCGTGCTGACCGGCACCGCGTTAGCCTTGCGGTCCGCGCGGTTGACCACCGCGATCCACGCGAAGTCTTTGTCCTGCTTGAGCGGTGCGTAGGCCTGCCAGGCGTCGCGGTGGCTGTTCAGGCGGCTGAAGAACGTCGCGTCGCAGCGGGTGAAGGCCTTGAGCGTGTCGGTCAGCGCGGCGTCGTCGGCGTGGGCGATGGAAGGCAGCAGCGCAGAGGCGAGGAGGAGGGCGGCGGCGGTGGGCAACTTCATCGAGCGGGATGTCCGTATCGGGGGCGGGAGCTGGGCATTATCCAGAAATTACCCGCTAAAGGCTCGACTCAATGATCGAGCCCCATGAGGCGCGCGATTTTTTCAGATCCAAAGATCGTTTGTTGCAGTACGTTCGCCGCCTTCATGGCCGGTATTCAAGATGCCTCGAGGCTCAATCATCATCAGCTTCGCCTCACCCTCGGCGGCGGTCCGATGTTCCATGCCACGCGGGACCACATACAACTCGCCCGCCGCCACGTACACCGGGCCTTCCGGCAGATCGATACGCAGCGTCCCTTCGAGCACCAGGAATGCTTCGTCGGTTTCCGGGTGCGAGTGCCAGATGAACTCCCCTTCGATGCGCACCACCTTGAACTGGTAGTCGTTCATCTCAGCGACGACCCTGGGGCTCCACTGCGCGTCGATGAGCGATGCCTTTTGCGCGAGGTTTACCGGTTGTGCCGAGTGCTGTGACGTAGCCATGATCCATCCTCTGGTAGGTAAGACGGCCAGACTATCGAGGCCGCGGAGCGCCTGGCTTGTACGATCCTGCAGGTTGGTCGTCTAAAGCTCGGCCGATTTCCGGCGATAACCTGTATGAACCCGCCAATCAAGGATCGATGAAATGGCTCTTTCCGTCAGCGCTGCCTATCTCCCGCCGGCCAACACCAGTCTTACACTTTCCGAGCAGAAACTCGTGGCCCAGCCCCTGACGGACGCCGCGAAAGACGCGTTGGCCAACGCCGCCCCGGCAGCCGTCTACCATCCCAGTGGATCAGCCAGCGCCCCCTTGGAACCGCTGGAGGTGGTCGACACCTGGGTCGGTCGTACCCAGTCGCGAGACTTTCCTCGCCGCGCTGAAATCTTCAACGGGGCGTTCAGTACGCTGAAGGCTTCCTTCAAGTCATTCGAGTCAGCGCTGTCGGCCACCGCTCCCGACTTGGCCGGCAAAAAATACGGCTTCACCGTCGAAGCCGATGGCCGTCTGAAAGTGCTGGATTCGGCCAGCCAGCTCAGCCGCTCGGATACCCAGCGGCTGACGGATTTGCTCAACCGATCCCTGGGCCTGAAAAGCGCAGCCATTGCCTACCGGAATGCCGCCATCGACACGGTGGACGCCGATTCCGTCTGGTCGGGCCTGGGGTTTTACAGCCTGACTAACGAAAACTTCGCCAAGACCCTTGATCTGGCGCCTCTACTCACGGATCACGACCCGTCGGACATCAAGGGGGCCAAGGACCGGACTTTTATCCAACAACTGCAATACAAAGGCGAGCGGGCGACGCAAGCGACGGAAGCGGCGATGTATGAGCGGCGTGGAGTGCAGCGGTTCAGCACGCAGGCGTGACCTGCCTGGTGGGGTAAAAATGCAGCCGTGCAGCAACCATCGCGAAAGCCCGCAGATGCCATGCCCACTGGTACAACCGGCGCCAGGAAGACGCGCACTCACACCTTGGCCGTATGCACCTTGGCCAGGCGCACGCGCCAATCGCCGTCATGGCGCAGGCGGCATTCTTCCTCGGAGTCGAAGTGTACGCAGCGCTCCATGGGCGCGCCGCGCACGTCCGCATCGTTGAGTGCGGCGGCAGTCAGCTCTCGCATGCGTGTGTCTGCCCCGGTCGAGAGGGCGTGCTCCTTGCTGGCGCGGCTGTCGAACACCCAGATCACCCGCAGGCTTTGGGGGAAGGCGTTGTAGTCGACGGTGTGGGTCAGCCAATCGAAGCCGGGGATTTCAGTCTTGGCGGTTTCGCAGGCGTCGGTGAGGGCGGCGATGAGGCAGCGGTCGAGGCGGGCGGTTTCGCGATGGGTCAGGGGCATGGAGAGTCTGCAGGGGCCAAATGCCTGAGATTAGCAGCGTGCATGCCTTAGGGCATCAGCTTACGGCGAAGATCTATCACGGCACTTCGGTGAATATCGTGAATTGGCAACCGTCCACCGAACCAGCCCGGCAGAAGTCGTCTGCCGTCCAATTTGGGCCGACCGCGCGAGGTCGTACAGGGAAACGCTGGGACATTCTCAAAAACGCCAACTGCTCCGGCCCCTCGTAGTCACAGGCTACGAAATAATATTCGGGCTGGCCTTCGCGTTGCTGCGCAGTGCGAATAGCGGCCGATTCAAACTTCATTCCCTTGAGGTAGTGCTCTTGTGCATAGGGGTTCTCACCTTTCCATCCGCTGCCGGGTGAAAGTGCGGTGTAACTATAGCCTTTTAACTCTTTGGTCTGGTGGATGTTCCCGATACCCGGGCACATACTGCCGGCCGTGTTGGTATTGGAACTCGATGTACAGGCTGCAAGGTTGAACAGTACCGCAGGCCACAGCAAAATCATCGATGCTGCGCGGATGGACACCAGGTTCGAGCTGGAGATGTGCATGGCGAACTCCTCGGCTGAGTAGTCTTCACTCTGAACGCTGACAGCCGTGGCGGATACTGTGAATGTTGACAGGTCGGCAGATGGCGCAACCGCAGTCAAAACCATAAAAGAGCGATCTTGTGTCGTAGGGCGGCGCTCAGGGATTGGCTTTAAGTCGGCCCAGTATCGCCGTGCGCAGGCAACCCCAGGCGATCAACCCGATAATCAGCACCTCGGCGATGCCGACAAGCAGGTTGAATGAAAAAACCATCGGTTGCTCAGCCCAGTAAAAACTTGTCGACCCCGTTCGAAGCCCGCTGACCCGCAGCCGTCCGGTCAACAGCGCACGCATCAATGCGATCACGTGAGTCAACTCCAGCACCGCCAGGAACGCTCCCAGCAGGGTGAGCAGGGCGCGGGCGGGAAGGCCGAGTTTCTCGCTCGATTCGTGTGAAGAGGTGAGCTCTTTCCCCTTCGGCTTGACCCCCTTTGCCGCTCTGTCGTGGGCGGGGGCGGGCCTATAGGCGGTCGCCCTGGCCGCCGGATCGACCACCACCTCGGTGGGTACCGGCAGGTTCAGGTAGCCGGCCAGCTCACGCAGCCACCTGTCGGTGCGTTGACTGCCCGGCACTACCGGCACGTTGTCGGTGGTCAATCGCTGCTCGGTGCCATCGCGCATCACCAGCCACAGTTGGGTATAGACCGGCTCGGCCTGTGGGCGGCGGCGAAGTTCGAGGGCATGGAGGGCATTGATGCTGAACACCGACTGCACCCGTTCGCGGCCGCCGAAAAAGTTACGGGTGCGGCGCGTGCCTTCACCGCTGTGCCGCGATAACAGCAAGGTCTCGCGGGTGCCGGTGTACACCATCAGCAGCAGGCCAAGAGCAGGAATCAGCAGCAGGCCGAGCACGATCAGCAGCGAGGACAGTGGGTCCAGGTCTGCCAGTGGCGAGTGTTCAGCGCTGAACCCAAACACGACGAAGGCCAACGGCAGGATGAAGGCCATTGCGCCGGTCAGCAGCACGAATGCGCTTTGCACCCGGTTGCGCGAGTGGATGTGCAGGTCACCCTGGGCGGTGCGCTCGAAGCGATGGCCGATCAACATGCAGCTCTCCTGGTGCGCCGTTTTTAAGATTGCTCGAAAGTCTGTGACAGACGGTGCATGTCGCAGCGCAGGATAGCTTATGCCGGGCAGGGCCGGACCAGCGGCACACGGGTATTCTCCGGCAGGCCCGTATTGCTAAAGTTTCCCACTCACCCGCCGACAGCTTTTGTTCCCACTTCACGGATGATTTTAATGTTCCGCTCTCTTTTTTCCGGCGTTGCATTGCTCGCCGTCGCCTGCACTGCCCACGCCCGTGCCGTCACCACGCCCGAACAACTGCTGACCGAGTTCTCTCGTTGCGATGCGCATTTCTTCGAGAGCCTGCGCGATGCGCGCTTACCAGCAGGTACCTTGCGCCTGAGTGACTACGGTTCGGTCAAGGCACCGACCATCATGAGCCCGCTGCAGGAAGGTGGCACTTACCAACACTTCGAAACGCCCCTGATCGTTAACGGCGTGCGTATGGTCGGCTATTACAACCAGGCCCAAACCATCAAGGACGTCGGCAATTTTCTGTTCTGGGGTTTTGTAGCCGATGGCTCGCCGCAAGAGGTGGCTGCAAAGCTCAAGCCGCTGATCGTTGATAACGCCCGTTTTGTCAGTCAGGGCAAAGCCATTACCCGCGCCGAAATCCGCCGTGTCGGTGACCCGATCGGCCAATGGCGCACCGAAGGGCTGACCGGTCCCGGCGTCGCTACGCCGTTTGGTTTCGTAGACCGCGTGCTGATGGTCGACGCGGGCGACACGTCCCCGTCGCTCGTGGGACACACCACCGTGTTCTGCTCGCTGCAAGGCACCGTGACCGCGTCGCTCCTGCAGGTCTATCGCCCTGACCTCAACGCTCATCTGCTCGACTGACAAGGATGCTGATCATGAATACTCGCTGGCTCGCACTGATTGCCTGCTCCGCCTTCCTCGCCGGTTGTGCAGGGATGCAGAACCCGCAAAAAGCCAACCTTGCCCACTGCGCCAACCAGTTAAAGGCGTCCAAAGCCGAAAACTACCCCCTGGTGCTGCAGGAAGGTGATCTATGCCTGCAGAAAGCTACGCTGCCTGCCTCGCTGCATAGTTTGATTTATGCGGTGCAGGCCGACGCCTACCTCAACCTCAAGCGCTTTCCCGAAGCCTTGGCCGCCAAGGAGAAATCCATGCAACTGGTGGTCAAGCCTGAGCCGCGCGCCTACCTGGACTTGAGCGCCATGTATCGCGCCGCGGGTAACCCGAAAAAAGCCCTTGAGCTCGTGCAGTACAACCTTGACAACGGAATGGGAGAAGCAGGAAAGGGGGCCGGCTTCAATATGCCGACCTACTATCATCTGGGCCTCGCACTGACAGACCTGGGTCAGTACCGGGAGGCCGCCGAAGCATTCAGTACCGGCCTTCAGCGCCAGCCGGACTACGCCTGGGCCTATTATGCGCGCGGGATCGCGTACGACCATTTGGGCAACAGGGAAGACGCCAAGGCCGACTTCATGAAGTTCTCGCAGATCGTCGACAAGAAGTACCTGGAGCAGGAGAACAAGGCCAAGCTCGCGGAGTACAGGATTTCCATGCCGTAATTGGAACACCCGCTTAGGGGCGAATGTGCACGGGGTGGCCAGGCTCTGTTGTTCATCTGTGCTGCGAATGGTTGGGGGGCTGCTGCGCAGCCCAACGGGAGCAAGCTCCCTCGCCACAGGGGGGAGCGTTTGCCTTGGTCAGTTCGCTGCAGCTGCCGCATGCTTCTTGGCCCGTAGCGCCAGGCAGCGGTCGTATTCAGTTGTGAAGGCTTGGTTCGGTGTGTCGTTGGCGTGAGTCAAGCGCACCACTCGGATGATGCTCCGCATATCTTGGGCATCCTGGCCTTTGAGGCCCCTGGCATCCACCAGGTATTGCTCGGCTTTTTCGATGGAAAAGCCTTGGTTGTTGGCGTCGGTGGCGACTTTGTTCATGGCGGAATATTTGTAGCATTGCTGCACGTCTTCGTTGCGTTGGTTATCCCAATTCACTTGCTCGGGCGTGCGGGCGGCCAGGGCTTGTTGGCGGGCGGCTTCGTCGCGTTGGGCCTTGAGTCGTTTTTCCTCGCGGACGGCGGCTTGGTCGGCGAGGCTTTTTGCGTCGCGGGCGTCTTCGGCGGCTTGGTAGGCCTTATCTTGCTCGGCCTTGCGCGCCCATGCCTGCCGGTCGATCTCTGCGCGTCGGGCGTCTTCGCTGGTTTGTTCGGCGTTGGCCTGCACGCGATGCTGGCTGAGGCGTGCGGTGCTGGCAATGTAGGGTTGTTCTTTTTGCAGCGCTTCCAAAAACGCCTTGAACGCACCGACTTGCTGGCGTGAAGGGGCGGCCTCGCACATTTTCATCAACACACCCAGGTCCTGCGCCAGGAAGTGCTTGGACACATCGACCAATTGCGCATGCACGGCGGGGTCGTTGCGGGTGATGACCATGTCGGGAGCCATGATGCGCAGCAGGTTTGAGACCGTGGACGGGTACAGGAAGGTGCTGGCGACCGCGCAGGTCTGCACTGTGGCGTTAAAGTTTTTGTCTTGGATCTGTTCGATGGCCGAAGTGCGGTAGTTTTCGATGTTTTTCAGCTGCAGGGCGTCGGTGTCGTACAGGCTGACGGGAACGCCCATGTCCTTTTCCAGGATGTCGGCGTAGATCCGGGCAAGCCGGTGCAGGGTTTCAAAGTTGTCACCACCGACCGTGGTAGACACCAGCGTGGCGTAGCGGTACTTGCTTGCGTCGGTGAGGCTGGTTTTCAGGGTGCCGAAGTTGTTTTTATCGGAACTGTAGAGCCCGGCGCTGGCGGTGGCCGGCATGAACGCGAGCAGCAGCAGGCTGGCGGCGAGCAGTGTCTTGAATGGCGGCATTGCCTGTCCCTGGTCTTTGTTGGATGAAGTGTGCGGGGCCCGCGCGATGACGCGAGGCCGGGGTGATGCATGATAGCTAAATGACATGGTGAAGGCGTCTTGAGTTTAAAGGGGGCATCAGGCTCACCCGGAAAACAGCCCCTTGCGGCGTATAACGGTCTACCATGCCACCCCCGGCAGTGGTTCCACGCGCTACCGATCTCTCTCTTTCAAGGTATCGCCCATGTCCATCGACCAAATCAGCCTTCCCAAGGGTGTAGGCCCTCACGCCATCAAGCTGCTTGACGCCATCACCGGCGCGTCCACCCCCGAAGAACTCAACCGTGCCGGCGGTAAGGCGGAAGGTTTTGTGTTGGGACTGGAGTCCACCAAGGCTATCAAAAGCCAAATCGCCGAGTCGTTGTATGTGGCTTACGACGATGCGGCGGGTCATCGGGCGGGTGAGTTGAAAGGCTGATCATCAGCCGGAGCACGGCGCGGTGGCTGGGCGGCTCACACCGTAAGACTTAATAACCATCCCGCCGCGCCGCTTCCTACAACCACCAGCCACGGTGGCAGTTTCCACACCATCAGCGACACCAGGCCAATCAGCGCCAGGGCGACGTCCTGGGCGGTGAAGATGGCGCTGGTCCACACCGGCTGGTACAGCGCCGCCAGCAACAGGCCGACCACCGCCGCGTTCACGCCCGCCAGCGCGGCTTGGGTGCGCGGGCTGCGGCGCAGGCTTTCCCAGAAGGGCAGCGCGCCCAGCACCAGTAAAAACGACGGTGTGAAGATCGCCAGCAGGCAGAGCAGGCCACCGAGCCAGCCGTTCGGCGCTTGGGTCATCGAGGCGCCGAGGAAGGCGGCGAAGGTGAACAACGGGCCGGGCATGGCTTGGACGGCGCCGTAGCCGGCGAGGAACACATCGTTGCTCACCCAGTGGCGGGGCACGACTTCGGCTTGCAGCAAGGGCAGCACCACGTGGCCGCCGCCGAATACCAGCGCGCCGGTGCGGTAGAAGGCGTCGGTCACGGCCAGGGTTGGGGTGGGCAGCCACTGGGCGAGAATCGGCAGACTGGCCAGCAACAGCCCAAACAGCGACAGCCATAGCGCCCCGGCGCGACGGCTGATGGTCACGGGCAGGGCGTCGTGTGCGGTGGGCGGTGCGGGCTTGAACAGCAGCAGGCCGGCCATGCCCGCGATGAGGATCACGCCGACCTGGCCCCACGCCGATGTTTGCAGCAGGGCCACGCAAGCGGCGAGCAGCATCACGGCCACGCGCGGGGCGTTGGTGCACAGGTTGCGCGCCATGCCCCACACGGCCTGGGCGACCACGGCGACGGCCACCACTTTAAGGCCATGCAACGCGCCGGGAGGGATGGCGGTGCTGTGCCGGGTGATGCCCAAGGCCAACAGGATCAGCACCACGGCGGACGGCAAGGTAAACCCGAGCCACGCCGCCAATGCGCCGCCGTACCCCGCGCGCGACAGGCCGAGGGCGATGCCGACCTGGCTGCTGGCGGGGCCGGGCAGGAATTGGCACAGCGCGACCAAATCCGCGTAACTGCGCTCGCTCAGCCAGCGTCGCCGGGTCACGAACGCGTCCCGGAAATAACCCAGGTGCGCAATCGGGCCGCCAAAGGAGGTAAGGCCCAGGCGCAGGAAAATCAGGAACACTGACCAGGGGCTTTCGCGTCGATCTGCAGGGGAGTCAGCCAAGGCGGGCGGTCTCGGTGAGGGCAGGGCATCGCGGCACCTTAGCGAATTTTGATGACGTGAAGAAGCGGCGCCAGCGCTCAATGTTGTACCGTTGCTTCCCAGGACCGTACCGATGATGAAGGAGCCTCCATGACATTGACCGTCGACACCCTGCTCGAACTGGCCATGGCCAACCCCATCAACGCCGAAATCACTGCGCGCCTGCCTGACCTTGGTGTGGACCAGTGCATGCTCACGGCGGGCTGTCTGTTCCAGGCGGTGTGGAATCATCAGGCGAATCTGCCGGCTGATCAGGGCGTGAAGGATTACGACGTTTTTTACTTCGACACCGACCTGTCCTACGAGGCGGAGGATGCGGTAATTCGTGCGGCGGATGAGCTGTTCAAAGACCTTGGCGTGAATGTCGAGGTCAAGAACCAGGCGCGGGTGCACCTTTGGTACGCTCAGCGCTTTGGTCGGCCTTACCCGCAGTTGCAGTCGGCGCGCGACGGGGTCGACCGTTATCTGGTGGCCGGTACGTGCATCGGCTTGGAGATTGCCACGGGCCAGGTGTATGCGCCGTATGGGTTGGAGGATGTGGAACTGGGGATTTTGCGGATTAATCCACTGCATCCGGAGCAGGCGTTGTTTGAGCAGAAGGCGCGCAGTTATCAGGCGCGGTGGCCCTGGCTGAGGATTGTCGGGTTGGAGATACCGGAATGAATTGGCGCTGAACTTTTAGGTAGGTGTCGCACGTCCAAGCTTCAAATCACTCCCGCCAAGGACAGACGATGACCTTCTTTATCTTCCTGCTTGCCTGCGCCGCCGCCGCCAGTACCGGCGTCATTTTCAAACCCGGCGCCTGGTATGAATCCCTCGTCAAACCCAGCTTCACCCCACCCAATTGGCTGTTCCCGGTGGCCTGGACGATCATCTACCTGCTGCTGGCCTGGGCCGGCTATCGCTTGAGCCTGATCCCCGGCAGTCAAATGGTGCTGGCGCTGTGGGCTGCGCAAATTGCCCTGAATACCCTGTGGACACCGGTATTTTTCGGCGCGCATCGCCTGCTGGCCGGGATGGTGATCATCGTGTTGCTGTGGATCACCGTGGCGGCGATGGTGGTACTGGCCGTGCGCCTGGACCTGATCACCGGGTTGATCCTGTTCCCGTACCTGGCGTGGCTGTGCGTGGCGGCGGCGCTGAATTTCTCGATCCTGCGTAATAACCGCTGATGGCTCGCCAACCGTGGCCCGTCAGCGAGGCGGAACTGGCCCAGATGCGCCGCTTCAATCAGAAGCTCGCCTGGCTGCCGCGCTTCAAGATCCGCAATCGCGTTACGCCGCGTTTGATCCAGGCGCTGTTGCGCGTCAGTCAAACGCTCAAGCGTGCCATACCGGCTGAAAGCCGGATTGTCGACGACGTCCCGGTGCGCATCCTGCGGCCAAACGGCAAGCCCAAGGGCGTGGTGCTGGATATCCACGGCGGCGGCTGGGTGATCGGCAATGCGCAGATGGATGACGACCTCAACCTGGGCATGCTGCAGGCGTGCGACGTGGCGGTGGTGTCGGTGGATTATCGCTTGGCGGTGGATACGCCGGTCGAAGGCTTGATGGAAGACTGCCTGAACGCCGCACGTTGGCTGCTCACGGATGATGAATTTGCCGGGCTGCCGGTGATCGTCGTCGGTGAATCGGCCGGTGGGCATCTGGCGGCGGCGACATTGCTGGCGCTCAAGCAATGGCCGGAACTGCTCAAGCGCATAAGCGGCGCGGTGCTGTACTACGGCGTTTATGACCTGGCCGGTACACCGAGCGTACGCGCGGCCGGGCCTGAAACGTTGCTGCTGGACGGGCCGGGGATGGTGGAAGCGTTGCGCATGCTCACGCCGGGGCTGAGTGATGATGAGCGCCGACAGCCGCCGTTGTCGCCGTTGTATGGCGATTTTGAAGGGCTGCCCCCGGCGTTGATGTTTGTCGGGGAATTGGACCCGCTTAAGGATGACACGCTGCTGATTGCCGAGCGGTGGCCCAGTGCTGAAGCACACCTGCTGCCGGAGTCGGCCCATGGGTTTATTCATTTTCCGGTGGCGATGGCGGATGGGGTGTTGGCCTATAGCCGGCAGTGGATCACTCAGTGCATTGATGGCGAACAGGCATAACTGTATAGGCGCCTCTTTAAGGATCACCCATTCCTCTGTGGTGAGCGAGCTTGCTCGCGTTGGGCTGCGAAGCAGCCCCAAAACCAGCCAGTGCAGAGTAAGCCCGCTTCCCACAGAAAGGACCGATTCACCACAACCGCCTTATCTTTTATCAGCAGGCCGGGTACCCTCTTTTCTCCACACATTCCCCCCAAGCCAAGGAAAGCACGTGAAGATTCTCCAAGGAGCCATCGGTCTATCGGCGCTGTATCTGCTGGCAGGCTGTGGCCAGGTCACCGAAAAAACACTGACGTTCGATGTGCCCTATGGGATGTATGAAACCGTTCTGCGCCAGAACGTCACCGGAACAGGCCAGTTGACCTGCAAGGTCACTACCGACAACCAGGACCGCGGCGAAAAGTGGGTGCCGTCGGTGATTCTTGCGGCGGCCGAGGACGCTGCCGAGGACGACACCCTGTTTCTTTCCAGCTACACGCCCACCGACAGCGACCAGCGCTTGTTCCAACTGCGCACCTTCAACAAAGCCAAGCCGGTCATCGACACCTTCTTCCATCGGGCCCCCGACCAACGCGGTGTGTATACGTTGCGCCTGACCTGGCAGGCGGACGGCGCCATTGGTTATCAGGTCGCCAGCGGTGGGGCCTGGGAAGAGAGGAAGCTCGTGGACAAGCCCGGTTTTTCCGTGCGCCACGTGAGCGTACATGCCTCCGGTATGAAGGGCAGCGCTGTGTGTGAGTTGCGTGAGTGAACGCGCTGACGTTGAGGCCGGCGACGGTGACTGATCTGCCGTTCTCCCTGTGGTGAGCGGGCTTGTCCCGCGTTGGGCTGCGAAGCAGCCCCGAAACCAGTCTCTACAGAGTGTCTGATACAGCGCATTCCTCTTGACTGGGGCTGCTACGCAGCCCAACGCGGGACAAGCCCGCTCGCCACAACAGCCTATCTGCCACCGCCCCTCCCACAGTAGAGTCTCGGGTGTAGTGGACATGTCCTGTTCAGTTAGACCGCAACCGCAGTATTTGCGCCCCATCGAACGGGTCCGTCAGGTAATGCGCCTGCACTCCGAAGGTCTCCTGTAGCCGCTGTGGCGTCAGCACCTCCAGCGGCTTGCCCAGCGCGACCAGGCGCCCACGATCCAGCACGGCCAGGCGATCGCAGGTCAGCGCCTGGTTCAGGTCATGCAGGGCGATCAGCGTGGTCACCGGCAACCCTTGCACGCCTTTCAAAATCGCCAGTTGATGCTGGATATCCAGGTGGTTGGTCGGCTCGTCCAGCAACAGGATCTGCGGCCGTTGCGCCAGGGCGCGGGCGATGTGCACGCGTTGGCGCTCGCCGCCGGAGAGGCTGCGCCAGGCGCGGTGGCTCAGGTGGGTGGCGTCCACATCATGCAGGGCCTGGCGCACGATGGCGTCGTCGTCGCCGGACCACGGGCTCAGCGCCGACAGCCACGGTGTACGGCCCAGCGCCACGGCGTCGAACACGCGGATGGCGTCGTCGGTGTCGGCCTGTTGCTCTACCACCGCCAGCTGTTGGGCGATGGCGCGGCGGGACAGGTCGCCCAGGCGCTGGCCGCCCAGGCGCACGTCGCCGCTGGCCGGTGTGCGCAGGCCGGCAAGCAGTTTGAGCAGGGTGGATTTGCCGGAGCCGTTGGGCCCGACAATCCCCAGGGTTTCCCCCAGTTGCACCTCCAGGTGGATATCGCGCAGCAATTCCGCCTCACGCACCTTGAAGCCCAGGCCGGTGCAACTCAGTACGCTCATCGCGCATTCCTCCGGCCAATCAGGATCAGCGCAAACACCGGCGCGCCCACCAGCGCCGTCACCACGCCGACCGGGATCACCTGGCCTTTGATCAAGGTGCGCGACAACACATCGGCCGCAATCAAAAATAACGCGCCGCCCAGCGCACTGGCGGGCAGCAGGCGCGAATGCCCGGTGCCGAGCAGCAGGCGCACCGCGTGGGGGATCACCAGGCCGACAAAGCCGATGGAGCCGACAATCGACACCATCACCGCCGTCACCAGCGCCGCGCACCCCACCAGCACCACCTGCACGCGGCGTACCGGGATGCCCAGGGACGCGGCCGAATCCGTGCCGAAGGTGAACGCATCCAACGCGCGACGATGCCACAGGCACACCACCAGGCCGGTGACCGCCACCGGCACCGCCAGCCACACCGACGGCCAGCGCACGCCGCTGAGGTTGCCCAGCAGCCAGAACATGATGCCGCGCGCCTGTTCAGAGCTGGCGGACTTGGTGATCAGGAACGCGGTAAGTGCATTGAACAGCTGCGAGCCGGCGATGCCGGCGAGGATGATCTGCCCGGTGCCGCTGGACGAACCGCTGGCCCGCGCCAGCAGGATCACCAGGGCAAACGCCGCCATCGCGCCGACAAAGGCGCCGGCCGACAGTGAAATCAGCCCGCCGCCCACGCCCATCAGCGCCACCAGCACCGCGCCGGTCGAAGCCCCGGCGCTGATGCCCAGCAGGTACGGATCGGCCAACGGGTTGCGCAGCAACGACTGCAAAATCACCCCGCAGGTGGCCAGCCCCGCACCGCAGGCGGCGGCCACCAGGGCACGGGTGAGGCGGTAGTTCCACACCACGCCTTCATCGATGGGGTCCAGCACGTAACCGGCCGCCCACAGTTTGTTGGCGAGCACCTGCAGCACCACCTGGGGCGAGATGGCGGTTTCGCCGATGGCCACGCCGGCGAGCACGGCGATCAGCAATAGCGCCAGGGCGAGTAAGGTCCGGATCATTGCGGCAGGTCGTAGCCGTCGATGGCCGTGGCCAGGTGTTCAAGGCCGTCGAACATGCGGATGCTGGCCTGCAGCGCGAGAGCGTCGAGGATGATGATGCGGTTGTTTTTCACCGCGTCCATGTTGCGCGTGACCGGGTCGCTGCGCAGGAAGGCGAGTTTCTTTTCATGGTCGTCGGCGGGGTAGCGGCGGCGGTCCATGCGGGCGATTACCAGGAAGGTCGGGTTGGCCTTGGCGAGGGTTTCCCAGCCGACGGCGGGCCATTCTTCATCGGATTGCACCACGTTGTGCAAACCGAGGGTTTCGAGCATGAACTCCGGAATGCCCTTGTGGCCGGCCACGTAGGGGTCGCTGGCCAGTTCGGCGCTGGAGAACCACACCAGCGCGCTGGCCTGCTTGAGGCCTTTGCTCTGCACGGTGGCCACGGATTGGGCCAGGCGCGCCTGGAGCTCATCGTTCAACTGTTGGCCGCGATCCTGTACATCGAAAATCTGCGCCAGCTGGCGGATGCTCTTGTAGATCGTCTCGATACGGAACGGCTCCAGCCGCGTGCCGTCGGCGCCCACCAGGTTGTCCTTGCCTTCGCAGTCGGAGGGCAGCAGGTAGGTGGGGATCTTCAGGTCGTGAAACTGCTCGCGAGTGCCGACCACGCCTTGCGGGCCTACCACCCATTCCAGCTCGGCGGCCACCAGTTGCGGGCGCTTGGCGATCACCGCTTCGAAGCTGGGCTCGTTGTTGGCCAGGCGCTCGATGCGGTCGTTCTGCGCCTTGAACTGCGGCAACACGCTGTTGAACCACAGCGAGGTGCCTACCACGCGGTCAGCCACGCCGAGGGCATAGAGCATTTCGGTGGCGGCCTGGCCGATGGTCACGCTGCGCGCGGGCGCCTGCGGGAAAGTAAGGGTGCTGCCGCAGTTTTCCAGGGTCAGCGGGTAATGCGTGGGGGCGGCGTGGGCCAGGGCGCAGAAACCCAGGCCGCTGATCAGGGCGGTAACGCGTGGCAGCATGAGGCGATCTCCGTGTGGACCGTACGTGGAAACAGGGGAGGTACGGTTCGGAAATACGCCCTCGAACGCTGCCGAACGGGCAGGCAAGGAGGTCCTTCCCGGACACCCCGCCGGTTAGTGATTACTGGGCCGGCAGGTCTCCTGACTGATGCGTCGTCGCCACGCTCCGGCCTTCCCGGACGCGGTCCAGTGGCAGTGGGGAGCAGGCTCGGCACCTACAGTTGCGGGGGCAGTTCCGATTGACGCGGTGTACCGCGCTTCGGATTCCCTATTAGTCCCGTTCGGGAACCGGCGCGGTATGGTAGTTGATTAGGGCCAGGCGATACAGCCCGAAGGGCGCCCGGTCAGAGACGAATATCCTCGGGGCCGCGGATCAGCGCTTCAATTCGCGTGCCCGTGGCGCGCTCTTCGTTGCTGAAACCGTCGTAGTCCGCCAGGTTGGCGAAGCGGATACCGGTCAATTGTTCGATCTGGATCACGCTGCGCTGGTAGGTCCTGACCTGGCCGAACATCAGGTCGAGCTGACCCAGCTCGCGGCTTTGGTCGATCATGTAGGCGCTGGCGGAGGGCTTGCCGTCATCGCTGAGGTAGGCCACCACTTTCCAGAACGCCTTGGGGATTCTGATACCACGGTAAAGGCGGTCGTCGTCGGCGAACACCGGGCCGCTGAACACCGTTGCCCGGGCTTTCCAACGCTGCGTGTTATTGAGGATGTAGTCCTCCAGTTCCAGCCAGGTCTTCTGGTTGAACCCGCTCATCTGCGGCGAGCAGTTGGTGAAGTGGAAGGTGTCGAGGTTGGCGGTGTTTGCCGCGTCGCCCCAGTTGGGATCCTGGCGCCGTACCAGGTGGCCGCGATCCAGGCCATTGCTGGCATAGAGCTCTTCGCCCACCTGGGCGCTGATCGGCAGGCGCCCATCGTAGGCCCAGGTGTCGTTGCTGCGGACTATCTCCACATGCTGCCCGCCATCGATATTGACGCCCACGTAGAGCGCCAGTCGTCGGGAACGGGACATCGTCACCGAGAAATGCGTGTAGTCCAGGCGCAGCGGTTGGACGTCGTCCGCCAATGCCTCAGCGGCGGTGGGCCAGGGCACTGCGAAGCTGCTGAGAAAGTCCTCGGCGTAGCCCTGTCGGTCCTGTAGATCCTTGGCCGCGGTGACACGGGGCGTCGCCGCCCGGGCTTCCATCAGGGTGGGATTGGTCGCGATCAAAGGGCGCAGATCGGCGAGTCGTGGGCGGTGCGCAAGATCGATTTTGGCTTTGCGGGCTGGCATGGGTAAGTCCTCCTTGGATAAACACGACTGCAACATAGATTGATGACAATTGATGACACGGGTTAACCCTGGGGGGCTATCCTCAAACGGTTACCGGAGCTACACCATATGCCAACAGGGAGCCAGCTAATGTGTGATCGCCACCACCGCAACCCGATTTTCTGCCTGATCCCACCGTATATGCTCGACCAGATCGCGCGTCACGGTGATAAGGCCCAGCGCGACATCGCGCTGCGCACCCGCGCCAAGGACAGCACGTTCCGTTCGCTGCGCATGGTCGCAGTGCCCGCCAAGGGGCCGGCCCACATGGCCCTGGTCATGGGCGCCGGCAAACGGCGCTCGATCTACAGCGCCGAAGGCACCGACAGCCTGCCGGGCAAGCTGGTCCGCGGTGAAGGCCAGCCCGCCAGTGGCGACGCCGCCGTGGACGAAGCCTATGACGGCTTGGGTGCCACGTTCGATTTTTTCGAAGAGGTGTTCGACCGCAACTCCATCGACGATGCCGGCATAGCGCTGGATGCCACCGTGCACTTTGGCCAGAACTATAACAATGCGTTCTGGAACTCGACCCAGATGGTGTTTGGCGACGGCGATGGGCAGTTGTTCAACCGCTTCACGGTGGCCCTCGATGTGATTGGCCATGAATTGGCCCACGGCGTCACCGAGGACGAGGCCAAGTTGATGTATTTCAATCAGTCCGGCGCGCTGAACGAGTCACTCTCGGACGTGTTCGGCTCACTGATCAAGCAGTATGCGTTGAAGCAAACCGCCGAAGACGCCGATTGGCTGATCGGCAAAGGGTTGTTCACCAAGAAGATCAAAGGCGTGGCCCTGCGTTCGATGAAGGCCCCCGGCACCGCGTTCGATGACAAGCTGCTGGGCAAGGACCCCCAACCAGGGCATATGGATGATTTTGTCCAGACCTACGAGGACAATGGTGGGGTGCATATCAATTCCGGCATTCCCAACCATGCGTTCTATCAGGTGGCGACCCGGATTGGCGGGTTTGCCTGGGAGCGCGCAGGACGTATCTGGTATGACGCGCTGCGCGATGCGCGGTTGCGGCCTAACTCGGGGTTTTTACGTTTTGCGCGTATAACCTACGATATCGCCGGTCGTCTCTACGGCGCGAACAAGGATGAGCACAAGGCGGTCAAGGAGGGCTGGAAAGCGGTTGGCATTAACGTCTGACGTGAGGAACAGCCATGCAAATTTCGATCAAGGAAAACGGCGGGCCGGCGTTTTTTCCGGGTTTGACCCAGCCTCGTACGGTGGAGTTGAACACGTTGCCCGAGCCGGACCAGCAAGAGTTGCGGCAACTGATCGAGGCTTCAAACTTCTTTCAGTTGCCGCAGAGCACCACGCCAGAGCCCGGAAATCCGGGCCAGGTGCACTACACCCTGACCGTGAAGGAAGGCCAGCAGGAACATACGGTGTGCGTGCTCGCGCCGGTGAAGTCGCAGGCGCTGGATGGGCTGGTGCAGTGTGTGCGCCGGCATATCCGCAGTTGAGGTCACCCCAGCAGTTCCTTCACCTTGGTAATGAGCTTGTCGATGTCGAACGGCTTGTCCAGCACCGCATCGAACAGGTCCGAGCGCTGCATGCCGATATGGGCCTGCGCGCCGCTGATCAGGATAATCGGCAGGTGCTTGACGGCCGGCAGCGCGCGCACCGCTTCGGCGAACTCCTCACCGTCCATCACCGGCATCATGAAATCGGTGATGATCAGCGACGGCCGTTCTCGCTCCAGCACCTCCAGCGCCTTTTTCCCATTGCCAGCTGTGACGACCATGAACCCCTCATCTTCCAGTGCGTAGGCAAGGATATCGGCGATCAAGTACTCGTCATCGACGACCAGGATAGTGGCCATGTCAATTCAACCTACCCAAAGACTTAAAAAGCTGAACCAGGCAGCGCTGAATTGGATGCAACTGAGGGGGCATTTGTTGAAACCTTTCTTAAGTCAACGGCTTGGTCACGGATCACCACCTCCAATAATGAGGGGTCATAAAAGCTGTCTCTGACCTTAAGAATGGAAAGCGTCCTTCTAAGTTCAGACTGAATCTCGAAGAAACGCATAAGCATGAGGTTGTCGGCAATGCTCGACAGTTCAGACGCGGGGGAAGTGACCTCCGCGCCGAACAGATCATGCATCTCCCACGTGGCGAAGACCGTGACGCCCCTGGCGCGCAGTTCGTTCATCAGTGCGCTGTAGAAATCGGTGATACGTGCCGGGTTGTTGGAGACGCGGGTCATGCCGCTCAAGCTGTCGATGAACAGGCGCTTGATGCCCTTTTCCTCGACCAGGCGCAGCAATCGCGCCCCCAGCCCGTCCAGCAGGCCTTCGGTGGTGGGCTGCCAGGCGATGGTCAGTGCGCCGCTGTCTTCCATCTTCTGGATATCGATGCCCAGGGATTGGCCTTTGAGCCGCAGGCGCTGAGGGCTTTCGTAGAAGCCGAAGTGCAGGCCGGGGGCGTCTACCGTCGATTCCGAGAGGAACTTGAGGCCCAGGGTGGTCTTGCCGATGCCCGACGGCCCCATGACCAGGGTCACGCTGGAACTGTGCAGCCCGCCGCCGAGGATGCCGTCCAACGAGTCGATACCGCTGGCGATGCGCGTCAGGTCGGCGCTGTCGGGCGCGGACGGCCGGCCATAGAGGCTTTCCAGGCGCGGGTACACCACCAGGCCGTCGTCGTTGATTTCACACTCGTGCAGGCCGGTGAGCGCGCCGCTTCCGCGGGTCTTGCGTAACTGGATACGGCGCACGGAACGGGTGCCGAACAGTTCCTCGCCCATTTCGATCACGCCATCGACCATGGTGTGCTCGGGGCTGCCGTCATCCAGGCGTGAGCTGGTGAGGAACAACACCGTGCAACCGGCGAAGGCGGCATGCCCTTGCAGTTCGGAAATGAATTTTTTCGTGTCGATCGGCGAGTCGGCCTTGGAACGCGCGTTCAACAAGCCGTCCACCACCATGACGGTGGCCCTCTGCCTGCTGATCTCACGCCTGAGCAGCTTGACCACTTCGTCGAGGCCTTCGTTTTCCAGGGTGTCGAAGGCGCTGACAAACTGGATTTCGGCGCCGACACGGGAGGCGTCAAAAAAGCTCAGGGTAGAGAGGAACTGGAAAAGGCGGTCGTGGGATTCCGCCAACAGCGTGGCAACCAGGACTCGGCCGCCATTACGCGCGTGATGAAACCCCAGCTGGTTGGCAAGGATGGTTTTACCTGAGCCGGGGCGGCCCTGAATGATGTAGGACGCCCCAGACACCAGCCCTCCCTTGAGCAGAGCGTCCAGCCCTTCGATTCCGCTTTGAAGGCGATTTAGCTTTTCCACAGTGCGATCCTGACCCTAAAAACATGCTGTTAAGCCGAGTGGACAGAATGCTAACGCCATTTGTTCACTGCTGCTACTTGCGATCCAGCCATACGGTCTGCGCATTGCAGAATTCGCGCAGGCCAAAATGCGACAACTCGCGCCCGAACCCGCTCTTCTTCACGCCGCCAAACGCCACCCGAGGGTCGGACACGCTGAACGCATTGATGAAGATCCCGCCGGTTTCCAGCTGGTTGGCGATGTCGCGGGCCTTGGCCGGGTCGGTGGTGAAGAGGCTGGCGGTGAGGCCGAACTCGCTGTCATTGGCCAGGGCCACGGCGTGGTCGGCATCGCGGGCGGTGATGATCGACGCCACGGGGCCAAACAGTTCCTGTTTGAACGAAGTCATCTGGTCGGTGACGTCGGCCAGTACGGTCGGCTCATAGTAGTTGGCGGCACCGGCGACTTTGTGGCCGCCCAGCAGCAGGGTGGCGCCTTCTTCCAGGGTGGCCTGGACCTGGCCGTGCAGCTCGTCGCGCAGGTCGAAGCGCGCCATCGGGCCGACGTAGGTGCTGGCCGAGGTCGGGTCGCCCATCACCAGCGCGCGGCTGGCTTCGACGAACTTGGCGGTGAAGGCGTCCACCACGCCGGCTTCGATGATCAGGCGCTTGGCGGCGGCGCAGACCTGGCCGCTGTTCTGGAAGCGGCCGATGACGGCGGCCTGCACGGCGGCGTCGAGGTCGGCGTCGTTGAGCACGATGAACGGGTCGGAGCCGCCCAGTTCCAGCACGCATTTCTTCAGCGCGGCGCCGGCCTGGGAGCCGATGGCCATGCCGGCGCGTACGCTGCCGGTGAGGGTGACGGCGGCGATGCGCGGGTCGGCGATGGCGGTGGAGACGCCGTCCTGGGTCACGTTGATCACTTCGAACAGGCCTTCGGCGAAACCGGCTTTCTGCAACGCCGCTTTCATCAGGTAGGCGCTGCCCATCACGTTCGGCGCGTGTTTGAGCACGTAGGTATTGCCGGCGAGCAGGGTCGGCACGGCGCCGCGCAGCACTTGCCACACCGGGAAGTTCCACGGCATCACGGCGAGGATCGGGCCCAGCGGGCGGTATTCGATGTGGGCGCTGCCGTTGTCCACCAGGGTGGGTTCCGGGGCCAGCATGGCCGGGCCGTGGGCGGCATACCACTCGCTGAGCTGGGCGCATTTTTCGATTTCGGCGCGGGCCTGGGTGATGGGCTTGCCCATTTCCAGGGTGATCATCTGCGCCATTTCTTCGGCTTGATCGCGCAGGGCGCCGGCCAGGGCCAGCAGCAGTTCGGCACGCTGGCTGACTGGCTGGCGGCGCCAGGTGCGGAAGGCTGCGGTGGCGCGGTCGAGGGCTGCGTCCAGTTGCGCGGCGTTTTCGTAGGGATAGCTGCCGACGGTTTCGCCGGTGGCGGGGTTGATCGACAGGGCGTGGGTCTGGTGGGAAATAGCGTTCATGGCACCGTCCGGCTGAAAGAGTGGAATGGGTTCAGCCTACGGGGATGCATGTTTTCTGGAAACTGAATAATATTAAGCAATACATTCACGATTGGAGAATGACTTGGACCTGGTGCAGCTGGAAATCTTCAAGGCCGTTGCCGAGCAAGGCAGCATCAGCGCCGCCGCACAGTTGATTCATCGGGTGCCGTCGAACCTGACCACGCGCATCAAGCAACTGGAGCAGGATCTGGGCGTGGAATTGTTTATCCGCGAGAAGAGTCGCCTGCGCCTGTCGCCCGCCGGATGGAATTTCCTCGGTTATGCGCGGCGTATTCTCGACCTGGTGCAGGAAGCCCGCGCGACGGTGGCGGGGGAGGAGCCCCAGGGCGCATTTGCCCTGGGCTCCCTGGAAAGCACGGCGGCGGTGCGCATCCCGGCGCTGCTCGCGGCCTACAACCAGAAGCACACCAAGGTCGAGCTGGACCTGAGCACCGGGCCTTCAGGCACGATGATCGAGGGCGTATTGTCGGGACGGCTGGCGGCGGCGTTCGTCGATGGGCCGGTATTGCATGCCACCCTGGAAGGCGTGGCGGTGTTCGAGGAGGAGATGGTGGTGATTGCGCCGCTGCACCACGCGCCGATCACGCGAGGGCAGGATGTGAACGGGGAGAGCATCTACACCTTCCGCTCCAACTGTTCCTACCGGCACCATTTCGAGCGCTGGTTCGCACAGGACGGCGCGGTGCCGGGGAGGATCTTCGAGATGGAGTCCTACCACGGCATGCTCGCCTGTGTCAGCGCCGGGGCCGGCCTGGCGCTGATGCCACGCAGCATGCTGGAAAGCATGCCGGGGTTTACCACGGTGAGCGTGTGGCCGCTGACGGACAGTTTTCGCACCCTGCATACCTGGCTGATCTGGCGCCGGGGCACGGTGTCGCAGAGTTTGAACAGTTTTGTGAAGTTGCTGGAAGAGCAGGGTGTGGCGTCGGCCTAGCCGCCGAACTGGAAGGTGCCCATGGCCAGCTTGGCCATGATTGCCGTCGCGCCCAATTGCACCAGCCACAACGCCAAACCGCCCAGGAACACCCCCAGCGCCACCTGCAACACCAGGCTTTTCTGGCGCTTGGCTTGGGGCGCGCGCGGGGTGTAGTCGTGCAATTCGTCGCGGTCGGCGCGCAGGTCCAGATCGTCGTTTCTCATAGGGCTCTCACAGCAAAGGGGCAATCAGGGTTCAGTCTAGTGGGTTCGCCAATAAAAAGGGGGAAGCCATCGGCTTCCCCCTTCGTATGACGCCGTCAGGCTTATAGAACCTGAACAATCGCCTTTGTTACCGCAGCAATGTTCGACTGGTTCAACGCCGCCACGCAGATACGCCCGGTATCCAGCGCGTAGATACCAAACTCGCTGCGCAGGCGGGTGACTTGCTCAACGGTCAGGCCGGAGTAGGAGAACATCCCGCGCTGGCGACCGACGAAGCTGAAGTCGTGGCCCGGCGCAGCCTTGGCCAGCTCGGCAACCATCTGCTCACGCATGCCACGGATGCGCAGGCGCATCTCGGCCAGTTCGGCTTCCCACTGGGCGCGCAGCTCAGGGTTGTTGAGCACCGCGGCAACAATCGCTGCGCCATGGGTTGGCGGGTTGGAGTAGTTGGTGCGGATCACGCGCTTGACCTGGGACAGGATGCGCGCGCTTTCTTCCTTGGAGTCGCCGACGATGGACAGCGCGCCCACACGCTCGCCGTACAGGGAGAACGACTTGGAGAACGAGCTGGAGACAAAGAAGGTCAGGCCCGACTCGGCGAACAGGCGCACGGCGGCGGCGTCTTCGTGGATGCCGTCGCCAAAGCCCTGGTAGGCCATGTCGAGGAACGGCACCAGGTTCCGGGCCTTGACCACGTCCAGCACGTTCTGCCAGTCGGCCGGGCTCAGGTCGACGCCGGTCGGGTTATGGCAGCAGGCGTGCAGCACCACGATGGACTGGGGCGGCAGGGCGTTGAGGTCTTCGAGCAGGCCGGCACGGTTCACGTCGTGGGTGGCGGCGTCGTAGTAGCGGTAGTTCTGCACCGGGAAGCCGGCGGTTTCGAACAGGGCGCGGTGGTTTTCCCAGCTCGGGTCGCTGATGGCAACGACGGCGCCTGGCAGCAATTGCTTGAGGAAGTCTGCACCCAGCTTCAGGGCGCCGGTGCCGCCTACCGCTTGCACGGTGGTGACGCGGCCAGCGTTCAGCAGTGGCGATTCAGCGCCGAACAGCAGGGTCTGCACGGCCTTGTCGTAGGCGGCGATGCCGTCGATCGGCAAGTAGCCACGGGCGGCGTGTTGCGCCACGCGAATGGCTTCCGCTTCGGCAACGGCACGCAAGAGTGGAATCTTCCCCTCCTCGTTGCAGTAAACGCCCACGCCAAGGTTGACCTTGGTGGTTCGTGTATCGGCGTTGAATGCTTCGTTGAGGCCCAGGATTGGATCGCGTGGTGCCATTTCGACAGCGGAGAACAGGCTCATTTTGCGGCAGCTCTATGGGGGAAGGGAGGGACGTGTCGCGCTCCAGCCGAATGCACTAGAGCGGTGCACAAACGGGGAGCTAGTATAGAGGCCATCACCGCTGAGGGCGACAACCGAAACGGCTTTTCGGCCAAGTTTTTCGGTTTATTTGCCGACCGTTAGTCTTATTGCAACATTGATCAACCACGGCAGACAGGACGACTGCCTTGAAACCCGTCACATTCGCCACCACTTCTACAGCTATCATGGTTTTTTCCTACGACCTGCTCTGAAACTTCGCGGGTTGTGGTCTTTTTCGTCCCCGACGGGTTTACAGTCTGGGGTGACTTCAAGAGGTACGTTATGTCGGATTTCCAACTAGTCACCCGCTTTGAACCTGCCGGCGACCAGCCCGAGGCCATTCGCCAGATGGTCGAAGGCATCGAGGCCGGCCTGGCGCACCAGACGCTGCTCGGGGTGACCGGTTCGGGCAAGACCTTCAGCATCGCCAACGTGATTGCGCAGATCAACCGCCCCACGCTGGTGTTGGCTCCGAACAAGACCTTGGCCGCGCAGTTGTACGGCGAGTTCAAGGCGTTCTTCCCGAACAACGCGGTGGAATACTTCGTTTCCTACTACGACTACTACCAGCCCGAAGCGTATGTACCGTCCTCCGATACCTTTATCGAGAAGGATGCGTCGATCAACGACCATATCGAGCAGATGCGGCTGTCGGCGACCAAGGCGCTGCTGGAGCGCAAGGATGCGATCATCGTCACCACGGTGTCGTGCATCTATGGCCTGGGCAGCCCGGAAACCTATTTGAAGATGGTGCTGCACGTGGACCGCGGCGACAAGCTCGACCAGCGCGAGCTGCTGCGCCGCCTGACCAGCCTGCAGTACACCCGCAACGACATGGATTTTGCCCGCGCCACCTTCCGCGTGCGTGGCGATGTGATCGACATCTACCCGGCCGAATCCGACCTGGAGGCGATTCGCATCGAGCTGTTTGACGATGAGGTCGAGAGCCTGTCTGCCTTCGATCCGTTGACCGGCGAGGTGATCCGCAAGCTGCCGCGCTTCACTTTCTATCCGAAAAGCCACTACGTGACCCCGCGCGAAACCCTGATGGGCGCCATCGAGGGCATCAAGGTCGAGCTGGCCGAGCGCCTGGAGTACCTGCGCGCCAACAACAAGTTGGTGGAAGCCCAGCGTTTGGAGCAGCGCACGCGCTTTGACCTGGAGATGATCCTCGAGCTGGGCTACTGCAACGGCATCGAAAACTACTCGCGCTACCTCTCGGGCCGTGAGTCCGGCGCGCCGCCGCCGACCCTTTACGACTACCTGCCCGACGACGCACTGCTGGTGATCGACGAATCCCACGTTAGCGTGCCGCAAGTGGGCGCCATGTATAAGGGCGACCGTTCGCGCAAGGAAACCCTGGTGGAGTACGGCTTCCGTCTGCCGTCGGCACTGGATAACCGGCCGATGCGCTTTGACGAGTGGGAAGCCATCAGCCCGCAGACCATCTTTGTGTCGGCCACGCCGGGCAACTACGAGGCCGAGCATGCCGGCCGTGTGATCGAGCAACTGGTGCGTCCCACCGGCCTGGTCGACCCGGAGATCGAAATCCGCCCGGCGCTGACCCAGGTCGACGACTTGCTCTCGGAAATCACCAAGCGCGTGGCGCTGGAGGAGCGTGTGCTGGTCACCACGCTGACCAAGCGCATGTCCGAAGACTTGACCGACTACCTCGCCGACCACGGTGTGCGCGTGCGCTACCTGCACTCGGACATCGATACCGTGGAGCGCGTGGAAATCATCCGCGACCTGCGCCTGGGCACCTTTGATGTGCTGGTGGGCATCAACCTGCTGCGCGAAGGCCTGGACATGCCGGAAGTGTCGCTGGTGGCGATCCTCGATGCAGACAAGGAGGGCTTCCTGCGCTCCGAACGCTCGCTGATCCAGACCATCGGTCGCGCGGCGCGTAACCTCAATGGCCGGGCGATTCTCTACGCGGACCGCATCACCGGTTCCATGGAGCGGGCGATTGGCGAGACCCAACGCCGTCGCGACAAGCAAATAGCCTTCAACCTGGAAAACGGCATTACGCCCAAGGGCGTGTTCAAGGACGTTGCCGACATCATGGAAGGCGCCACCGTGCCGGGCTCGCGCAGCAAGAAGCGCAAGGGCATGGCCAAGGCCGCCGAGGAAAGCGCCAAGTACGAAAACGAACTGCGCTCGCCGAGTGAGATCACCAAGCGGATTCGCCAGTTGGAAGAGAAAATGTACCAGTTGGCGCGCGACCTGGAGTTCGAGGCCGCGGCGCAGACCCGCGATGAAATTGGCAAGTTGCGCGAGCGCCTGCTGGCGGTTTGATTGGTGGTGACTTGACCGGCCTCATCGGGGGCTTGCCCCCGATGGCTGCGCCTCGGTTTTCCAGAAATCACCCAGGCTGTTACCATTCGCCCCTTGTTTCAATTTCAGTTATATCGCCCATTCGAGACCTGCCATGACCACCGTCCGCACGCGCATCGCGCCATCGCCTACTGGGGATCCCCACGTCGGCACTGCCTACATCGCCTTGTTCAACTACTGCTTTGCCAAGCAGCACGGCGGTGAATTCATCCTGCGGATCGAAGACACCGACCAACTGCGCTCCACCCGCGAGTCGGAACAGCAGATTTTCGATGCCCTGCGCTGGTTGGGCATTACCTGGGCCGAAGGCCCGGACGTCGGCGGCCCGCACGGTCCGTATCGCCAGAGCGAGCGCAGCGACATCTACAAGCAGTACACCCAGCAATTGGTGGACATGGGTCATGCGTTCCCATGTTTCTGCACCGCTGAAGAACTCGACCAGATGCGCGCCGAGCAACAGGCCCGTGGCGAAACCCCGCGCTACGATGGCCGCGCATTGCTGCTGTCGAAAGAGGAAGTGGCTGCCCGCCTGGCCGCCGGTGAACCTCACGTTATCCGCATGAAGGTGCCGAGCGAAGGCGTGTGCGTGGTGCCGGACATGCTGCGCGGTGACGTCGAGATCCCGTGGGACCGCATGGACATGCAGGTGTTGATGAAGACCGACGGCCTGCCGACGTACTTCCTGGCCAACGTGGTCGACGACCACCTGATGGGCATCACCCACGTACTTCGCGGTGAAGAATGGCTGCCATCGGCGCCGAAGCTGATCCTGCTTTACGAATACTTCGGCTGGGAACAGCCGCAGTTGTGCTACATGCCGCTGCTGCGTAACCCGGACAAGAGCAAGCTGTCCAAGCGCAAGAACCCGACCTCGGTGACGTTCTACGAGCGCATGGGCTTCATGCCCGAAGCGATGCTCAACTACCTGGGGCGCATGGGCTGGTCGATGCCGGACGAGCGCGAGAAGTTCTCCCTGCAGGAAATGGTCGATAACTTCGACCTGTCCCGCGTGTCCCTGGGCGGGCCGATCTTCGATATCGAGAAACTCTCGTGGCTCAATGGCCAGTGGCTGCGTGATCTGCCGGTGGAAGAATTCGCCAGCCGCGTGCAGCAATGGGCGCTGAACCCTGAATACATGATGAAGATCGCGCCGCTGGTGCAGGGCAGGGTGGAGACGTTCAGCCAGGTCGCACCGTTGGCCAGCTTCTTCTTTGCCGGTGGCGTTAACCCGGATGCCAAGTTGTTCGAATCGAAGAAACTCTCTGGTGACCAGGTTCGCCAGTTGATGCAACTGATCCTGTGGAAGCTGGAAAGCCTGCGCCAGTGGGAGAAGGACGCGATCACTGCGACGATCCAGGCGGTGGTGGAATCCCTGGAGTTGAAATTGCGCGATGCCATGCCGCTGATGTTTGCCGCGATCACCGGGCAGGCCAGTTCGGTGTCGGTGCTGGATGCGATGGAAATTCTCGGCCCGGACCTGACCCGTTTCCGCCTGCGCCAAGCCCTTGATTTGCTTGGTGGTGTATCGAAGAAAGAAAACAAAGAGTGGGAAAAGCTGTTGGGCGCTATCGCTTAAGCAGTCCGTTGCAGCGACGAAACCCAGGTTTTCCGGGGTTTCGTCGGTAAGTGATTGTTATCCCGGCAAAAAATTTTGGAAAATGTTGAAAATAAATTTGACACCTTTCCAAACCGCCATTAAGATTCGCCCCGTCCTCACCGATGAGGGGCTATAGCTCAGCTGGGAGAGCGCTTGCATGGCATGCAAGAGGTCAACGGTTCGATCCCGTTTAGCTCCACCAATCTACAGGTTCAAGGTCTGGCCACACCGTCCTTGAATCGATCAGCTCTCAGCGCTGGTCAGCTGTACAGAAGGTTTTGTCCCCTTCGTCTAGTGGCCTAGGACACCGCCCTTTCACGGCGGTAACAGGGGTTCGAGTCCCCTAGGGGACGCCAGTTTCAACAAGCAGTTCGAAAGGTCTGCTGCGCCGCGAGGCGAAAAATCCGGGGCTATAGCTCAGCTGGGAGAGCGCTTGCATGGCATGCAAGAGGTCAACGGTTCGATCCCGTTTAGCTCCACCAATTTACAGGTTCAAGGTTTTGGCCACTCCATCCTTGAATCGACCAGTCTCAGCCTGGTCAGTTGTATAGAAGGTTTGTGTCCCCTTCGTCTAGTGGCCTAGGACACCGCCCTTTCACGGCGGTAACAGGGGTTCGAGTCCCCTAGGGGACGCCACGATTACCCGCTCTGCGGGATTTTTAAGGGTCATTCAATTATTGAATGGCCCTTTTGTTTGTCTGGCGTTTGGCCAATTCTCTCTCCCCATTCCCTTTGCTCTGCTGACCAGTGGTCATGCTTGTCGCTTGCTAAATATTATTATGGTAATAATATTCAACCCATGAAAGTCGGAGGCAACGATGAGCGATAAAAAAGCGCAAACCCGCGAACGTATTCTGCAAGCCGCCAGCGCTGCATTGACCCAGCGTGGTCCGGCCGAGCCTAGCGTGGGCGAAGTCATGGGCGCGGCGGGGCTGACCGTCGGTGGTTTCTACGCGCACTTCGAAAGCAAGGACGCCTTGATGCTGGAGGCGTTCACCCAGTTGTTGGCGCGGCGGCGTGCATCTATCGACGATATGGACGCACAGCTGACGGGAGAAGAGCGCAGGGGCCTGGTGGCGGCGTTTTATCTGTCACGCAAGCACCGCGATTCTACAGTCCAGGCATGCCCGATCCCGGCCACCGTGGGCGAGATGGCGCGGCTGCCGGACGCCTTCCGCGAGGCGCTGAGCGAGCATGTGGAACTGATGGCGGCCCAGCTTGCCGCGAGTCCCGAAGACACTGACAAAGCCTTG
This sequence comes from Pseudomonas sp. NFX5, assembly GCF_049132125.1. Taxonomy (NCBI): domain Bacteria; kingdom Pseudomonadati; phylum Pseudomonadota; class Gammaproteobacteria; order Pseudomonadales; family Pseudomonadaceae; genus Pseudomonas; species Pseudomonas sp. NFX5. Next base: position 104,950 of record NZ_JAFMZG010000008.1, on the reverse strand, counting down.
GCTGATATGGCGTTGATGATCGGCGGGCTGGCCTTGGCGCGTGCCCTGGGGCCGGGCGAGTTGTCGGACCGAGTGTTACGCGCGGCCAAGTCGGCTGTGCGCTAGAAGAGGGTGCGAGGATGGGCGCGTTAACCTGGATTCGTCGCTTCAACGGCACCGTTGGACACCTGGCACCGCAAACCGTGGCCAACAAGATGCGGCGTGCCTTCATGACGCCACGCGACCTGCCGCCACGTGACTGGGAGCTGCCGCTGCTGGCGCAATCGGAGCGCATCACCTTGCGTTTCGGCCTGTCGGCCCTGCGCTGGGGCCAAGGCCCTGCGGTGTTGTTGATGCACGGCTGGGAAGGCCGGCCAACCCAGTTCGCCAGCTTGATCACCGCGTTGGTAGGCAACGGTTACTCGGTGATTGCCCTGGACGGTCCGGCCCATGGTCGTTCGCCGGGACGGGAAGCTCACGTGCTGCTGTTCGCCCGAGCCATGCTGGAGGCGGCTGCCGAACTGCCGCCGCTGCACGCCGTGATCGGCCATTCCATGGGCGGCGCCAGTGCGATGCTGGCAGTGCAGTTGGGGCTGCGTACCGAGGCGTTGGTGAGCATCGCCGCACCGTCGCGCTTCCTGGATGTGCTGCGCGGCTTTACCACCATGGTCGGTCTGCCGGCGCGGGCACGCTCGGCGTTTATCCAGGAGGTGGAGTTGACGTTCGGCATGCCGCTCAAGCACCTGGATGTGGCCCACTACCAGATGAATATCCCCGGCCTGATCGTGCACGCCGAAGACGATACCTTTGTTCCGGTCAAGGCGTCTCAAGCCATCCACGAAGCCTGGTTCGACAGCCGCCTGCTGCGCCTGGAGCAAGGCGGGCACCAGAAAGTGCTGGCCGATCCCCGGGTGATCGAGGGCGTGCTGGCGCTGTTGGCCGGCTGTCGTCTACAGGACCGGCAAACCGCCTGATACACTGCTCCCGCCGACATCAATCGACTGGAGCAAGGCATGGGCTGGGATTTGGCAACGCCGTTTATCATCGATCTGCAGGTCGCCCCTGAAGACATCGACGGCCTGGGGCACGCCAATAATGCGGTGTACGTGTCCTGGCTGGAGCGCTGCGCCTGGCGCCATTCCCAGCGCCTGGGGCTGGACCTCACCGAGTACCGCCGCCTGGACCGTGCCATGGCCGTGGTGCGCCATGAAATCGATTACCTCGCGGCAGGCTACGAAGGCGATGAGCTGCAGCTGGCCACCTGGATCGTCGATTGGGACCAGCGCCTGAAGATGACCCGTCGTTTCCAGCTGGTACGCCCGCGTGACGGTGCGACCTTGCTGCGGGCGCACACCACCTTTGTCTGCATCGAATTGTCCAGCGGCAGGCCCAAGCGCATGCCGGCCGAATTTCTCGACGGTTATGGTCCCGCCCTGACAGGGGGTTAACGGTTGCCGCGGGAAACCCAGTAAACTGCGCCACGATTTTTGTTGAGTGTTTTCCATGCAAATTGCTTTGGCGCCCATGGAGGGGTTGGTCGACAACATCCTGCGGGACGTGTTGACCCGCGTGGGCGGTATCGACTGGTGCGTGACCGAGTTCATTCGCGTCAACGACCGCCTGCTCACCCCGGCGTATTTCCACAAGCTCGCCCCGGAACTGCTGCACGGTGCCCACACCGCAGCCGGTGTGCCGTTGCGCGTGCAATTGCTCGGTTCCGACCCGGTATGCCTGGCGGAAAACGCCGCCCTGGCCTGCGAGCTGGGTTCCGAGGTGATCGATCTGAACTTCGGCTGCCCGGCCAAGACCGTCAATAAGTCCCGCGGCGGTGCGGTGCTGCTCAAGGAGCCGGAGCTGCTCAACCAGATCGTCGAACACGTGCGCCGTGCCGTGCCGGCCCATATCCCGGTGACCGCCAAGATGCGCCTGGGCTTCGACAGCCCGGATGGCGCGCTGGTGTGTGCCACGGCCCTGGCCGAAGGCGGTGCGGCGCATATCGTGGTGCATGCGCGTACCAAGACCGATGGCTACAAACCGCCCGCCCACTGGGAATGGATTCCGCGTGTGCAGGAGGTGGTCAAGGTGCCGGTGTTCGCCAACGGCGATATCTGGAGCGTCGAAGACTGGCGGCGCTGTCGGGAGATCAGTGGTGTTGAAGACATCATGCTCGGTCGCGGCCTGGTGGCGCGTCCGGACCTGGCCCTGCAAATCGCCGCCGCGCGTGCAGGCGAAGACGTCGTGGAAATGACCTGGGCGCAAATGCAACCCATGCTCCAGGACTTCTGGACCCAGTCGGTCGCACAGTTGACCGAGCGCCAGGCCCCTGGCCGGTTGAAGCAGTGGCTGGCAATGCTGACGCGCAACTACCCCGAAGCTGTCGCGCTGTTTACCGCCTTGCGCCGCGAGACAGAACTGGAGCAGGTCAGCCGGTTGTTGGGGATGGATACTCCGGTCGCCGCCTGACCTTTCACCGCGCTGTGTCGAACGCCTGATATGTTTCACAGAAGGCTCCTTGTCGAAAGACAAGGAGCCTTCTGCGTTTAAAAGTCTTTGGATAAGGACTGAATCATTCTGCACGTTCTGGTGACTGTTCCTGCGACGCTTTGATGATTGCGGGTGAATGTTCTGTGCGTGTGAATTATCACAGTTCAACTATTAGTGGTGTGTTCAGTTATGTCTCTTAATTGCATGTCCAGCACTTTATGAGTGGGTATGTCTGTTAGTACGGCGCCGGTGCGCGATGAATCAAGGTTTTCTTGGAATGACCATGGGGTAAAGTCTGAAAATTCACGTTGGTTTCCTTATGTGAGGCGCGATTTCTGGAACTCGATAGTCTCACGCTCCACGAAGTAGGGACTGTAAGGCAGCGCTGTTGTTTTCCAGTACATATAAATCCTGTCGCCACTCCTGGCGTGTAACCGCCGGGCGGCGCCCACTAAGGAGCGTATTCATGTCCATCTCGATTAATGGTTCACCCTCTGTAAAGGTTGAGACCCCACGTCATCATTTGCTGCCATCGACACCTGTTAAAAACAATGAGCCGCTGAGTTCTTCCAAGGCGGATCCAATATGGATTTCGCCTGCGCTTCGGCCTGATATTGCCCGAGCGCCTCACGGTGAAATGATGATCAACGCCGGAGCATTTTCAAAATTGTTCGACATGCTTGAGCAAGTCTTCAAAACCATGCGTGAGATGGTGTCGGGGAGAAACATGACCCCCGCCCTGGCCACACATTCCGATAAAACACCCAAGCACACGCCGGATATGACGACCCTGCTGAAAGTGAAGGCAGATCCAGCTCAGTTGACGGCGGTCAAGTCGGATACGACGACCCTGCTGAAAGGGAAGGCAGACCCAGCTCAGTTGACGGCGGTCACGTCGGATACGACGACCCAGTTGAAAGCAAAGGCAGATCCAGGCAAGTTGCCGCAGGCCGCGCCGGCCATGATGACTCAGCTGAAAGCAAAGGCAGAGCCCGCTCAGTTGACGGCGGTCACGTCGGATGCGACGACCCAGCTGAAAGCAAAGGCGGAACCAGCCACGTTGCCGGGGACCACCCCGGACCTGGCGACCCAATTGAAAGTGAAGGTGGAACCAGGCACAACGCCCAGGGCTACATCGGATACGACGAACCAGCTGACAGTGAAAGTCGACAAAGGGACGCTTCAGTCGGTCCCTGTGCCCCATGTCAACGTGAGCAACGACTCGAATGCGCAGGTCAAGGTAGAGCTCAATATCGGCAATTGCCACTGTCCTGATACCCATGTGGAGCGCGACGGAGGAGGGGTCAATCCTCTTTCGGTGCCCACCCCCGGGGTGACTCCACAACCCGATGCCAAGGTGCCGCCCATCAGGCCTGAGGTACGGCTTAATGCTCACCCGTTGCACAGGCTCGACGTGACTCCACGGCACGACACCAAGTTGCCGGACACCAAGTTGTCGGACACCAAGTTGTCGGACTCCAAGGCTCCTGACGCCAAGGTGACACCACCCTCCAAAGCCAAGTCTTCAGGCATCCATCCTGGCGCGCTGCACCGGCTTGAATCGACGCCCCTGCCCGGAACTACACCGCGACCTGACACAAAGACCGTGACCTCGACCGATAACAGGCAGAAGGATATTCCAGATCAGTCAAAGCCCGAAGCGGACGTCACCAGTCCTGGCCCTGCTGAAAATGAGACTGACTTCAAGGGGTGGGCCTTTATCAACCGTCGTCGGTTAGGAAACTGATTCCTGCCATTGCGTCGCAACTTCTTGGATAAATAAAACGGTGTTTCTCCGGGCGGCACAGCGCTTGGAGAAATACTCGGAAAGTGGAGTGAACACCATGTCGTATTGTTCGATTCATAATATTGCGCGCGTAGTGAATGTTCGTCAGGCGTATAACAGAAACTTGCCGGCGGCCGTCAACGAACCTGCACCTTCCTATCGGTTTAAATCTATCGAGTTTGGTACAGGCGCTGCATCTGCTACCGCAGGCGGGCCACGCGGTCAGGCGGCGATAGGCGCCGATCCAGATCCGGCTGCCAGCGTTATTGCGTTGTTCACTTCGTTTTTTACGCAGTTATTTAATCTTCTAACGAGTAAAACGGATAAGTTGGTTCCCGATAGTACGCCGCGCCCTCAGGTAAATCCGACCGTCGAGCCCGTCGTGCCGCCGGAGCCGCAACCCAAACAGTATGTGCCTATACCGAACCTGTCGGATAAACGTAATGGCGCAAAACCTGACAATATCTGGAGTGGGTTTCGTCAAGGCCCGGATGGTAACTGTGTCACGGTATCGGCCATCAAGGCAGCCATGTACAAGTTCGGCCAAAGTCCAACGGATATCTATAAAGAGGTGATCAAGACAAGTGATGGTTACCGGGTGACGATGCGCGATGATTTTGTACTTAACTTGACGGATCAAGAGTTAAAAATTGGCGCCGCGGCTTCGCGTTTTATCGGCCGCGATAAAGGCATGCTCAAGGACGCGCAATTCCTGTTCGCCGTCAGTGCCAAGCGTGCGCAGATGGAAAACAACGACGGCTGGGCGAGCCGCAGTTATCCCGCCGGCGTGAGAAGCTTGAACAATGGGGAGGATGAGTTTGGGCCAGGCGAGGGTTTCCTGCGTCTGGGCCTCAGGAAGCACATGAAGAGGGTGAGTGTGCGAGATCTCGCCAGGGGGCAGCTGGGCATGTGCAATCGAGCCTTCCATTCCGTGGCGGTGATCAATGGCCGCGAAGAGATGTATGGGCGCCAGGGTTCCGCGCCGACTCGTGGGGACGCCATCGCATTGGTGTGATGTGCGCGTGCAAGAGGTGCGGCCAGTGCCCTGGCTGTACGTTTTCGTCCAGCCTTGAGTGAGCAGTCCGATGAACACTTTGATTGAGGGGCATCGCACGGTCATTGCAAAACGGCTGCCTGAGCATGGTTCAAGTATGGTCCGCTCCGGGGCCGGGATGAGCCTTGATGGGCCTGTGAATGCATTCGCAGCCGCCGAGCGTCGATTCGGCGAAAATATGGACTGCAGTACTCACGTGGCGGTTATCAAACTGATGATGATGACCCTCGGCCCGCGTCCCTCCGATGTCTTCCACCAGGTAACCCAGGCAGGTGAAGGTTATGCCGTCACCATGAAGGATCAATACAGGGTGCATGTGTCCCAGGCAGAGCTTGAACAGGTCACCCGGGCGTCAAGGTTCACAGGGCAGGACCCTGATGCGCTGAAGCACGCCAACTTCATGTTGGCGGCCTTTGTAAAGCGCAAGCAGCAACTGGGCGGCTACGCGACGTTCGACGCCGCCCTGGCGAAGACCCTTGAGGGCGAGACAAGCAAGCGTTGCCTGGAGGGAATGGGCGTGTATGGGTTGTCGCGATGGGTTGCCGCCCGCGACATGGTCGGCAGGGATTTGGCCTGGGTCCGCCAGACCCATGACTTCGGAGCGGCGCTCGTGGTGGGCGGCGCCAATCACACGCACGGCGAAGGTTACGGTTATGTGCTGTTTGATGATCGTGAGACTCCACCGCAGCGTGACGGGGGCCTGGCTCAGGTATCGGAAAGTATCCGGCACGCCGATATCTGGAGCGGTTTTTATCAAGGTGTGGAGGGCAATTGCGTGACGGTGTCGGCGATCAAGGCGGCTATCACCCGTTTCCCCGAAGGCATCTACACGGCCATCTACAGAACGCCAGCCGGATGCGAAGTGACCATGCGCGATGGCTTCCGGTTGCGCTTGAGCCATGAGGAACTGAGGCAGGCTACCACCGCGTCGAACTTCTATGGCAGCAACCCGGTATTGCTGGATTACGCCAACTTCCTCTATGCCTGCAGCGCCAAGCGGGCGCAGCTGGAGAACAACGATTTCCGTGCGGGGAGAAGCTTTACGGCGGCCCTGGAAACCCTCAACGATGGCGAATACCCCGGTGAGGCTCTCCAGCGCCTGGGCCTGTTCGGTTACATCCGTAACAGCACTGTCGAGGAGTTGGTCAACGGTGCAATCGGTACGATTGCAGACGGTTGGCATTCCGTGGTGGTCGTCAAAGGGATGCTGGACCTGTATGGGCAAAAGTACGCCTTGAACGAGTCGCCCTGGCGGCGCAAAACGCTTACTGCGTTGAAGCTGGTGTAAGGGCTAGACCAACAACCGCCGAAATCCTTCGATCGGCAGTGGCCGACTGTGCAAATACCCCTGGAACAAATGGCAGCCCAGCTTTTGCAGGAACGCCAATTGCTCCGGGGTTTCCACGCCTTCGGCAATCACCGTCAGGTTCAGGCTGCGGGCCATGGCCACGATGGCTCGGATGATTTCGGCGTCGTTGGGGTCATGGGTCGCGTCGCGTACGAAGGACTGGTCGATCTTCAGCGCATCCACCGGCAGGCGCTTGAGGTACGTCAGCGATGAGTAGCCGGTACCGAAGTCATCCATGGCAAAACTGACACCGAGCTTCTTCAGGCGGCGCATCTTCGCCACGGTGTCGTCCAGGTTCTGAATCACGATGCCTTCGGTGATTTCCAGTTTCAGCAGGTTGCAGGGCAGTTGATGCCGCTTGAGGCTGCGCTCCACCCGTTCGACAAAGTCGTTCTGGCGAAACTGCCGGGGGCTGATGTTCACGCACAGGCTGAAATTCAGCGGGTCCACCAAGCCTTCGGCAATCAGCTGTGCAAAGGCGGCGCAGGCCTCGTCGAGGATCCAGGTACCCACTTCGAGGATCAGGCCGCTGTCCTCCAGGACCTTGATGAATTCGGACGGCGACTGCGCGCCCAGCTGCGGATGCTGCCAGCGCACCAGGGCCTCGGCGCCGACGATCCTGTTGCCGCGCGCATCCACCTGGGGTTGGTAATGCACGCTGAACTCGCCGCGTGACAGGGCCAGGCGCAGGTCGGTTTCCATGCGCAGGCGCTCGCTGGCGGCCTTTTGCATGCTGTTATGGAACATCTGCGTGGTGTTGCGCCCCGAATCCTTGGCCCGGTACAGGGCGATGTCGGCGCGCTTGAGCAGGTCCGCCGGGGTCGTGCCATGGTCGGGAATCAACGCCACGCCGATGCTTGGCGTGACCTGCAGGCGATGGCCATCGAGGAACATCGGCTCCGAAAGCAATTCGCGCAGGGTATCGGCCAGTTCCTGCACCTGGGTGCTGACTTGCGTGCGCGTGCCATCCAGGCCGCTGAGCAGTACCACGAACTCATCGCCGCCCAGGCGCGCCACCGTGTCCTCCATGCGCACGCTGGCTTCCAGGCGCGCGGTGACGATTTTCAGCACGGTGTCGCCCACCGGGTGGCCGAGGGAATCGTTGATGTGCTTGAAATGGTCGAGGTCGAGAAACAGCAGGGCGCCGCGCAGGTTATGGCGCTTGAGCAAGGCGATCTGTTGGCTCAGGCGATCCATCAGCAGCGCACGGTTGGGCAGGTTGGTCAGCGGGTCGTGATAGGCCAGGTGACGGATCTGCGCCTGGGCGTTTTTGAGCAGGCTCACGTCCCGCGCGGTCAGCAGCAGGCACGGGGTTTCATTGAGGGTGATCGGCTCGACCGAGACTTCTACCGCCAACACGTCGCCGCGTTTATTGTGCCAGAGCATTTCCAGGTGAGGGATGCGCCCCTTGATCTGCAATTCGGCCAACAAGGCGGAACGCTGGTTTTCATCGGCCCAGATGCCGATCTGGTACAGCGTCAGGCCGATGGCTTCTTCGGCGCGGTAGCCGGTGAGGCGGCAGAAGCCATCGTTGACCTCCACATAACGGCCGGTGTCGCGCTCGGTGATGGAGATGGCGTCGGGGCTGGAATGGAAGGCCTTGGCGAATTTCTCCTCGCTGGCCTTCAGCGCGGCCTCCGAGCGTTGTTGCTGGGTAATGTCGCGCAACGTGGTGACGATGCACGGCTGGTCGCCCACCTTGATCAGCCGGCTGGAAATCATGCAGGTCAGGGTTTGGCCGTTCTTGTGGTGCACCACGATGGCCACATTGCTCAACGCCTGGTCGCGAATCACCTGTTCGATACGCTGCAGGCGTTTGCTTGACTCGTCCCACAGGCCGATCTGCTCGGCGCTCTTGTCGATCACCTCGGCCGCCGTCCAGCCAAACGTCTGGGTGAAGGCGGGGTTGATCTCGATGAACGCGCCACTGTCCAGGCAGGTGACGCAGATGGGATCGGGGCTGGCCTGGAACAGGCTGGCGAACTTTTCTTCGGAGGCGGTCAGGCGTTGTTCGCGCTCCACCTGGTCGGTGATGTCCAGCAGGGTGCCGGCCATGCGCAGCGGCGCCCCTTGCTCGTCGCGGTAGAGGCGGGCGCGGCTTTCCAGGTAGCGCGAGCTGCCGTCTTCCAGTGGCACGCGGTAAGTCAGTTGGTAATTGCCGGCCGGGCCTTCGCGCAGGGTGCGATAAGCGTTGCGCATGTTCTCGCGCTCTTGCCTGGGCATGCCCTCGAAAAACGCTTCGAAGGATTCATGGAAGGGCTCGGGCGGCAGGCCGTGCAGTTGAGCGGCGCGGGCCGAGCCATAGAGCATGCCGGTGGGGATGTGCCAGTCCCACGTGCCCAGTTGCGCCGAGTCCAGGGCCAGGTCCAGGCGCTCCTGGCTGTCCTTGAGGGCATTTTCGGCGTTTTTGCGCTCGGTGGTGTCGAGAAAGGTGCTGATCAAGTAGGCCTCGCCCTCCAGCTCGACCTTTTGCGCGCTGAGGGTGCCATCGTGGATCTGGCCGTTGCTGGCGCAGAACTGCACTTCCATGGTGATGGGTTCACCCTTGCGCTGGGTGGCCTGGACCAGCTGCGCGCGTTGTTCGGGGTGGCGCCACAGGCCCAGGTCCAGGGTGGTGCGGCCGATGGCATCGGCCACCGGCCAGCCGAAGAGCATCTCGAAATACTGGTTGGCTTCGCTGATCAGGCCGTCGGACTGGCGGGTCAACAGCACCATGTTCGGGCACAGGTGAAACAGCGTGGCGAAGCGTTTTTCGGAATGGCTGAGGGCGTGCTCTCGCTCGCGCTGGCGAGTGGTCTCGCGGATCACGCCGATCATGCGGCGCCGACCGGCCTTGTCCGGTGCCAGGCTGCCGTTGATCTCCAACCAGTGATACGTGCCGTCCGGCCATTGGATGTGATGGTGCATGGCCTGCTCGAACGGCTCGCCGGCCAGCACCGCATGAAAGGCGCGCACCACCCGGGAGCGATCCGACGGCGCCAGCAGGTCGAGGTAATCCAGGTCCTTGGGCAGTGGTTGGCGCGGGTCGAAGCCGAACAGCGCCTGGGTGCCCCGTGACCAGCTGATACGGCCCGTGTCGATTTCCCAGCACCACGCGCCCAGCCGGGCCGCATTCAGGGCTGCCAGCAGTTGCGGGGCGCTGTCCCAGCTCTGCTCCGCCTGCTGGGGGTCCAGGGCGTAGATGCGGGGCAGGGGAGGTAGAGGGTCGACAGGGTTGCGCATTATCAAAGGGCCTTGGCTCGATGGGCAAACAGCGCGGTTTTATTCACAACCTGGGGCCGCACGGCGTCATACCGGTATCACTGGCAGATCCACCTGTGCATCCAACAGGCTCATGAACGCCCGCGCAGCGTTCGACAGTGTCCTTTCGGTGTGCACGATATAGCCTAGCTGGCGACTGAGTTGTATGCCCGGCAAAGCGATGCTCGCCACCTGATCATCGAGCATGGTGCGCGGCAAGACGCTCCAGGCCAGGCCGATGGAGACCATCATCTTGATGGTTTCCAGATAGTTGGTACTCATCGCGATGTTCGGCGTAAGGCCCTGGGCCTCGAACAGACGGCTGACAATATGGTGGGTAAAGGTATTACCGCCAGGGAAAACCGCCGGGTGGCCAGCAATATCGGCCAGGCTGACGTCGCGGTTGCCGGTGAGGCTGTGCTCCGGCGCCACCACGAAATCCAGCGGGTCGTCCCACACCGGGGTGGCGCTTACCAGGTGATGGGGGGCGGGCGCCAGGGTGATCACCGCCACTTCGGCGCGGCCGTGGAGGATTTCTTCGTAGGCCACTTCCGAATCGAGAAACTGAATATCCAGGGCCACGTTCGGGTATTCCCGGGTGAAGGTGCGCAGGATCGGTGGCAAACGATGCAGCCCGATATGGTGGCTGGTGGCCAAAGTGAGGCGGCCGCTGACTTCTCCCGTGAGGTTGGTGAGGGCGCGGCGGGTGTCGTCCAGCACGTTGAGAATCTGATAAGCGCGCGGCAGCAAGGCCCGGCCGGCTTCGGTCAAGCCGACTTCACGGCCCAGGCGATCGAACAGTCGCACCTTCAATTGCTGTTCCAGGCCGGCGATGCGCTTGCTGATGGCCGGCTGGGTCAGGTGCAGGCGTTCACCTGCGCCGGAGAAGCTGCCGGTCTCGGCGATGGCAATAAAGGCATTGAGGTTGGCCAGGTCCATGGTTGTATTCCAGTTGGTAATCCAAAGCATAAAAAATATGAATTTGAGTTATTTAATGTAGCGCCATACCATCAGCCTCACAAGCCAAAGGGTTATTGAAAAGCCCGGCGCATAGAAACACCGCTGATGAGGACCGACTGATGGCCGGCAAAACGCTTTACGACAAGCTTTGGGATTCCCATGAAGTGAAACGGCGCGACGATGGCTCGTCGCTGATCTATATCGACCGTCACATCATCCATGAAGTGACCTCGCCCCAAGCGTTCGAAGGCCTGCGGCTGGCCGGGCGCAAGCCTTGGCGCGTCGACTCGATCATCGCCACCCCGGACCACAACGTACCGACCACCCCGGAGCGCAAGGGTGGGATCGACGCCATTGTCGACACCGTGTCGCGCTTGCAGGTGCAGACCCTCGACGACTACTGCGACGAATATGGCATCACCGAATTCAAGATGAATGACGTGCGTCAAGGGATCGTCCACGTGATCGGCCCGGAGCAGGGCGCCACCTTGCCGGGCATGACCGTGGTCTGCGGCGACTCCCACACTTCCACCCACGGTGCGTTTGGCGCCCTGGCCCACGGCATCGGCACCTCGGAGGTGGAGCATGTGTTCGCCACCCAGTGCCTGGTCGCCAAGAAAATGAAGAACATGCTGGTGCGTGTCGAAGGCACCTTGCCGTTCGGCGTGACCGCCAAGGACATCGTGCTCGCCGTGATCGGCAAGATCGGCACCGCCGGCGGTAACGGCCATGCCATCGAGTTCGCCGGCAGCGCCATTCGCGACCTGTCCATCGAAGGCCGCATGACCATCTGCAACATGTCCATCGAAGCCGGTGCCCGCGTGGGCATGGTGGCGGCGGACGAGAAAACCGTTGAATACGTGAAGGGGCGCCCATTTGCACCGCAAGGCGCCGATTGGGACGCCGCGGTCGAAGCCTGGAAAGACCTGGTGTCCGACGCCGATGCGGTGTTCGACACCGTGGTTGAACTCGATGCTGCCCAGATCAAGCCGCAGGTCAGCTGGGGCACTTCGCCGGAAATGGTCCTGGCCGTCGACCAGAACGTGCCGGACCCGGCGCAGGAAGCCGACCTGGTCAAGCGCGGTTCCATCGAGCGCGCCTTGAAGTACATGGGCTTGAAGGCCAACCAGGCGATCACCGACATCCAGTTGGATCGCGTGTTTATCGGCTCCTGCACCAACTCGCGGATCGAAGACCTGCGCGCGGCGGCGGTGATCGCCAAGGGCCGCAAAGTCGCCTCGACCATCAAGCAGGCCATCGTGGTGCCAGGCTCGGGCCTGGTAAAAGCCCAGGCTGAGGCCGAAGGCCTGGACAAGATCTTCCTCGAAGCCGGTTTCGAGTGGCGTGAGCCGGGCTGCTCAATGTGCCTGGCGATGAACCCGGATCGCCTGGAGTCGGGCGAGCATTGCGCGTCCACCTCCAACCGTAACTTCGAAGGGCGTCAGGGCGCGGGTGGCCGTACCCACCTGGTCAGCCCGGCCATGGCCGCCGCCGCTGCCGTCAACGGTCGTTTCATCGACGTTCGCGAATTGATCTGAGGAAAACCCGATGAGAGCTTTTACCCAACACACCGGTTTGGTCGCGCCGTTGGACCGTGCCAACGTCGACACCGACCAGATCATCCCCAAGCAGTTCTTGAAATCGATCAAACGCACCGGTTTCGGCCCCAACCTGTTCGACGAATGGCGCTACCTGGACGTGGGCTACGCCTACCAGGACAACTCCAAGCGCCCGCTGAACAAAGACTTCGTGCTCAACGCCGAGCGCTACCAGGGCGCCAGCGTGTTGCTGGCCCGGGAAAACTTCGGTTGCGGTTCCAGCCGCGAGCACGCGCCGTGGGCCCTGGAAGAATATGGCTTTCGCAGCATCATCGCGCCGAGTTATGCCGACATCTTCTTCAACAACAGCTTCAAGAACGGCCTGTTGCCGATCATCCTGACCGACGAAGAAGTCGACGAGCTGTTCAAGCAAGTGGAAGCCGATGTGGGCTACCAGTTGACCATCGACCTGGCTGCGCAAACCGTGACCCGTCCGGACGGCAAGGTGTACCACTTTGAGGTGGACGCCTTCCGCAAGCACTGCCTGATCAACGGCCTGGACGATATCGGCCTGACCTTGCAGGACGGCGATGCGATTGCCGCGTTCGAAGCCAGGCACCGGGCGAGCCAGCCCTGGTTGTTTCGTGACGCATAAATTGATGTAGGCAGGACCGGCCTCATCGGGGGCAAGCCCCCTCCACAGGGGGAACGCATTCCAAATGTGGGAGGGGGCTTGCCCCCGATAGGGCCGATACCAGCAACACAACCCTTGAAGGATGCCACCATGACCAGCACCGCCCACACCCAAGTCGTGCAAAAACAATTCGGCGAACAGGCGTCTGCCTACCTGAGCAGTGCCGTGCACGCCCAAGGCACCGAATTCGCGCTGCTCCAGGCCGAACTGGCCGGGCAGGGCCATGCACGGCTGCTGGACCTGGGTTGCGGTGCCGGTCATGTGAGTTTCCATGTGGCGCCATTGGTCAAGGAAGTGGTGGCCTACGACCTGTCCCAGCAGATGCTCGATGTGGTGGCCGCCGCTGCGCAAGATCGCGGTCTCACCAATATCGGCACCGTAAACGGCGCCGCCGAGCGCCTGCCGTTCGCCGATGGCGAATTCGACTTCGTGTTCAGCCGTTATTCGGCGCACCATTGGAGCGACCTCGGCGTGGCGCTGCGCGAAGTGCGCCGCGTGCTCAAGCCGGGCGGCGTGGCGGCGTTTGTCGATGTCTTGTCACCGGGCAGCCCGTTGCTGGACACTTACCTGCAAACCGTCGAAGTGCTGCGCGACACCAGCCACGTGCGTGACTACTCCGCCGCCGAATGGATGCGCCAGCTCAGCGAAGCCGGTTTGCATGTACGCAACAGCAGCCGCCAGCGCCTGCGCCTTGAATACACCTCGTGGGTCGAACGTATGCGTACACCGCAGGTGCTGCGCGCCGCGATCCTGGAGCTGCAGCAGGCGATGGGCCAGGAAGTGCGCGATTACTACGAGATTCAGGCCGACGGCACCTTCAGCACCGACGTGCTGGTGGTCTGGGCCGAACGCTGATTAATTTTCCCGACCTGCCCACGGGCAGGTCGCTCGATGAAATGAGGAACCCATGAGCAAGCAGATTCTGATTCTCCCTGGCGACGGTATTGGTCCGGAAATCATGGCCGAAGCGGTCAAGGTCCTGGAGCTTGCCAACAGCAAGTACAGCCTGGGCTTCGAATTGAGCCACGACGTGATCGGCGGCGCTGCCATCGACAAGCACGGCGTGCCCCTGGCCGACGAAACCCTGGACCGCGCCCGCGCCGCCGATGCGGTGCTGCTTGGCGCCGTGGGTGGCCCGAAGTGGGACAAGATCGAGCGTGATATCCGCCCTGAGCGCGGCCTGCTGAAAATCCGCGCGCAACTGGGCCTGTTCGGCAACCTGCGCCCGGCGATCCTCTACCCGCAACTGGCCGACGCATCGAGCCTGAAGCCGGAAGTGGTAGCGGGCCTGGATATCCTGATCGTGCGTGAACTGACCGGCGGTATCTACTTTGGCTCGCCACGGGGCGTGCGCGAGTTGGAGAATGGTGAGCGCCAGGCCTACGACACCCTGCCGTACAGCGAGAGCGAAATCCGCCGTATCGCCCGCGTCGGTTTCGACATGGCCCGTGTGCGTGGCAAGAAGGTCTGCTCGGTGGACAAGGCCAACGTCCTGGCCTCCAGCCAACTGTGGCGCGAAATCGTCGAAGAAGTGGCCAAGGACTACCCGGACGTCGAGCTGAGCCACATGTACGTCGACAACGCCGCCATGCAACTGGTCCGTGCGCCGAAGCAGTTCGACGTGATCGTCACCGACAACCTGTTCGGCGACATCCTGTCCGACCAGGCGTCGATGCTCACCGGTTCCATCGGCATGCTGCCGTCGGCGTCCCTGGACACCAATAACAAGGGCATGTACGAGCCTTGCCACGGCTCGGCGCCGGACATTGCGGGCCAGGGCATTGCCAACCCGCTGGCGACCATCCTGTCGGTCTCGATGATGCTGCGTTACAGCTTCAACCTGAGCGACGCCGCGGATGCGATCGAGAAGGCCGTGAGCCTGGTGCTGGACCAGGGCCTGCGCACCGGCGACATCTGGTCGCAGGGTTGCACCAAGGTGGGTACGCAGGAAATGGGCGACGCAGTAGTCGCCGCGCTGCGGAATCTGTAATCTCTCGGGCCCGCTTGCAGTTGTTGCTGCAAGGCGGCCCACTTTTTAACAAGGTGTAGTTGCGATGAAACGTGTAGGTCTGATCGGTTGGCGCGGTATGGTCGGTTCCGTGCTCATGCAGCGGATGCTGGAAGAGCAGGATTTCGATCTTATTGAGCCGGTGTTTTTCACCACTTCGAACGTAGGTGGCCAAGGGCCGTCCGTGGGCAAGGATATTGCCCCGCTCAAGGACGCCTACAGCATTGAAGAGCTGAAAACCCTCGACGTGATCCTCACCTGCCAGGGTGGCGACTACACCAGCGAAGTCTTCCCCAAGCTGCGTGAAGCCGGCTGGCAGGGTTACTGGATCGACGCCGCCTCGAGCCTGCGCATGCAGGACGACGCCGTGATCATCCTCGACCCGGTCAACCGCAAGGTCATCGACCAGCAGCTGGATGCCGGCACCAAGAATTATGTGGGCGGCAACTGCACCGTCAGCCTGATGCTGATGGGCCTGGGCGGCCTGTTCGAAGCCGGCCTGGTCGAGTGGATGAGCGCCATGACTTATCAGGCAGCTTCCGGTGCCGGCGCGCAGAACATGCGTGAGCTGATCAAGCAGATGGGCGCGACCCACGCCGCTGTCGCCGATCAACTGGCCGACCCGGCCAGCGCGATCCTCGACATCGACCGCCGTGTGGCCGAAGCCATGCGCAGCGATGCCTACCCGACCGAGAACTTCGGTGTGCCATTGGCCGGCAGCCTGATCCCGTGGATCGACAAAGAGCTGCCGAACGGCCAGAGCCGCGAAGAGTGGAAGGCCCAGGCCGAGACCAACAAGATCCTCGGCCGGTTCAAGAGCCCGATCCCGGTGGATGGCATCTGCGTGCGCATCGGCGCCATGCGCTGCCACAGCCAGGCGCTGACCATCAAGCTGAACAAAGACGTGCCGATCGCTGATATCGAAGGGCTGATCAGTCAGCACAACCCCTGGGTCAAGCTGGTGCCGAACAACCGCGACATCAGCATGCAGGAGCTGAGCCCGACCAAGGTCACCGGCACCCTGAATGTACCGGTGGGCCGTCTGCGCAAGCTGAACATGGGCACCCAGTACCTGGGGGCGTTCACCGTCGGCGACCAACTGCTGTGGGGCGCGGCGGAGCCGCTGCGTCGCATGCTGCGGATCTTGCTGGAGCGTTGATCGCTTGAAGCAATAATAGAAACCCGCGTTCTGGTGACAGGCGCGGGTTTTTTATTGTTCTTTCGGGCGCTATCGGGAGCAAGCCCCCTCCCACAGTGAACAGCATTTCAACGTTGGAACTCGGTTGAATGTGGGAGGGGGCTTGCCCCCGATAGCGCCATCAGCCACTCCACCAGCCCCAGGCTAATTGCCTCACTTCCGGCCACCCGGTAAAGTGCCGCTCCCCCCGCAATGCCCGAGGCAGCCCCCATGACCCAGACCTTTGAAATTGCCGTGATCGGTGCCACCGGTACGGTCGGAGAAACCCTGGTGCAGATTCTCGAAGAGCTGGCATTCCCGGTGGGCACCCTGTACCTGCTGGCGGGCAGTAATTCTGCTGGCGCGTCGGTACCGTTTCGCGGCAAGAACGTACGGGTCAAGGAGGTCGACGAATTCGATTTCAGCAAGGCGCAACTGGCCTTCTTCGCCGCAGGCCCGGCAGTCACCCTGAGCTTCGCGCCGCGAGCCACGGCGGCGGGTTGCTCGGTGATCGACTTGTCGGGAGCCTTGCCCGCCGAGCAGGCGCCCCAGGTGGTGCCGGAAGCCAATGCCCATGTCCTCGACGGCCTGGAAAAACCGTTCCAGCTCGGCAGCCCGAGCCCGTCCGCCACCAACCTGGCGGTGGTGCTGGCGCCGTTGCGCGGCTTGCTGGACATCCAGCGTGTCGCCGTCACTGCCAGCCTGGCAGTGTCTGCCCAGGGCCGCGAAGCCGTCAGCGAATTGGCCCGTCAGACCGCCGAGCTACTGAACGTGCGCCCTCTGGAACCTAAGTTCTTTGACCGGCAAATGGCCTTCAACTTGTTGGCACAAGTCGGCACGCCAGACGCCCAAGGGCATACCGCCTTGGAAAAGCGCCTGGTTCACGAGCTGCGCGCAGTCCTGGAGTTACCTTTGCTAAAGATTTCCGCAACTTGCGTTCAAGCCCCGGTGTTTTTTGGCGATAGCCTGACTGTGTCGTTGCAATTGGGCGCGGCAGTCGATCTTGCCGCCGTCAACCGCGCATTGGAGGCCGCGCCGGGTATCGAGCTGGTAGAAGAGGGGGATTACCCTACAGCCGTGGGCGACGCAGTGGGCCAGGATGTGGTCTATGTAGGCCGGGTGCGCGCAGGAGTGGATGACGCGGCTGAACTAAATCTGTGGCTGACGTCAGATAACGTACGCAAGGGCGCCGCCCTTAACGCCGTGCAACTGGCGCAGTTGTTGATAAAACGCCTTGCGTAAAAGATACTTGGCGGCAATTTGTAGATTGATTCTAACCAGGCGCTATGCTTGGCCCCAAGCAGGAACAATTGCGCGTCGGTGACCTATCGGCTCGCCATGCCTTATGGCAAGCGGTTACCAACCTTCTCGCAGGCCGGGGAGTGTTCAAACAAAGGATGAGGCTATGGTTCAAGTTCGCAAACTGGTGTTAGCAATAGCGGCCGCCTCGGCGCTGTCCTCCGGTATGGCGCAGGCGCTGCAGCTGGGGGAAATGACCCTTAAATCGAAGTTGAACCAGCCGTTGTCGGTGGAAATCGAATTGCTCGATGTCGGTGGCCTCACGGCGTCCGAGATCACCCCGAGCCTGGCCTCATCCCAGGCGTTCGTGGACGCGGGCGTCGATCGCCAGGCGTTTCTCGATGACCTGACGTTTACCCCGGTCATCAATCCCAGTGGTCGCAGCGTGGTGCGCGTCACCTCCAGCAAGCCGCTGCCGGATTCCTACGTACGTTTCCTGCTGCAGGTGCAATGGCCCAATGGCCGCCTGATGCGCGACTACAGCGTGTTGCTCGACCCTGCCAAGTTCGACCAGTCGACTTCGACCTCCGCAGCACCTGCACCACGCGTGGGAGCGCCCGCCCGCACTGCGCCCGCTGTGAGCAAGCCGGCCCAGCACACCACCACGTCCCGCGACACCCTGTGGGAAATTGCGCAGAAGCACCGCAATGGCGGCTCGGTGCAGCAGACCATGCTGGCCATTCAGGCCCTCAACCCCGACGCCTTTATCGACGGCAATATCAACCGCCTGAAAACCGGCCAAGTGCTGCGCCTGCCGGACACCGTACAAAGCACGGCGTTGCCGCAACCTCAGGCAATCGCCGAAGTGAGGGTGCAAAATGCCGCGTGGCGCCAGGGGCGGCGCGGGGCTACCAATCAGGCGGCCGGCAAGCAGCAACTGGACGCCACCAAGCGTGCCCAGGCCGGCAACGCGCCGTCGACCACCAATGCCCAGGACAACCTGAGCCTGGTCTCGGCTGAAGCAGCCAGGAAAGGCGGCAAGGGCAAGGCCGGCGACAGCCAGGTCCTGAGCGACAAGCTGGCGATGACCCAGGAGCAACTGGACACCACTCGCCGCGATAACGAAGAGCTCAAGAGCCGTGCCGCAGATCTGCAAAGCCAGTTGGATAAACTGCAAAAGTTGATTCAATTGAAAAACGATCAGCTGGCCCGTTTGCAGGCAGAAAAAGGCGACCCGGCCGTAGCGGCGACGGCAGCGATGCCCGCACAGCTGGCAAGCGACCCGGCCGCCACGCCGGCAGCACCCGCTGCACAGCCCGCCGCGCCAACCCCAACCCCGGCGGCGCCGGCACCTGAGGCGGCTAAACCGGCCGCCGCACCTGACACCACCGAAGGCAAGTTCAATGATCTGCTGACCAATCCGGTTGTCCTCGGTGTGATCGGCGGCGCGGCTGGCCTGGTGGTGTTGCTGCTCCTGCTGCTGTGGGCGCGCCATCGCAACGCCCGTCGTGAAGAGGAGAAGCACTTGCGCATGGCGCGGGCGCTGGCTGAAGAGCCGGAATTTACCTCGAACATCGAACAGGACCTGCCGTCGGACAGTTTCGAAGGCCTCGAAGTGCCGCCGCCGAACGTCAAGCTGGCAGCCGCTCCGGCACCTGCTCCAGTGGTTGCGCCGGCGGTAGCGGTTCCGACGGTTGCCTCCGTGCTCGCGCCGCTGGCCGCTGCCGTGGCCCCGCAAAACGCCAACGATGCCCTGGCGCAAGCCCAGTCCCATATCGACCGTGGTCATCTGAACCAGGCCGCCGATGTGCTGGAGCAAGCGATCAAGCACGAGCCCAAGCGCAGCGACCTGCGGTTGAAGCTGATGGAAGTCTACGGCCTGCAAAGCGACAAGGACGGTTTCGTGACCCAGGAGCGTCAACTGGTGGCCAATGGTGAAAACCATGCCCAGGTCGAGCAGCTCAAGTCGCGCTTTCCTGCGATGGCGGTATTGGCGGCGGGCGTCAGTGCCGCGGTTGCCGCCGCGGCCCTCGACGCGCAGTACGTCAAGGACCTGCTGGAAGACAAACCGGCCGTCCCGGCCACCGAGCCCGATGCACTCGACACCGATTTCGACCTGAGCCTGGATGAGTTGGAGGCGGCTTCGCCAGCCAGCCTGGACGACGAACAGACGTTTGCAGCGCTCCTGGAACAGCAATCGGCGCCCAAGGCCGACGAGGAAAACCTGTCGGACTTCGACCTGGATCTGCAACTGAATGACCCGGCGTCCGAGCAGTCCGACGACGACTTCCTTTCCGGTCTTGAGGACCAGATGAAGGATGTGTCTGCCGTGGAGCCGCCGACGCTGACCCCATCGGCGCTGGATGACTTCGATTTGCCGGAGGATTTCGACCTGTCCCTGGCGGATGAGCCAGAAGCAGCCGCCAAGCCGGATGCCTTCGCTTCGGAGCTGGACGATGTCAACGCCGAGCTGGATCGCCTGTCCCAGAGCCTGGAAAGTCCGCCCATCGAACCTTCCTTTACCGCTGAGGACGCGGCGCTGGGCGATGATGAGCCAGAGTTCGATTTCCTGTCCGGTACGAATGAAGTCGCCACCAAGCTCGATCTCGCCCAGGCCTATATCGACATGGGGGATGCCGACGGCGCGCGGGACATCCTCTCCGAAGTGCTCACCGAAGGTGATGAGGCGCAGCGCGGCGAGGCCAAGGAAATGCTCGGCAAAATCTGAAGGTCGATGCCGGTGCGGTGTGGGAAGGTCAATCCCCAACAAAAGCGCACGCCACGCAGCTGGCGCATTTATAATGGCCGCCTTCGCGCAACTCATCAGGCTCTCAGTTCTTGGCAAATATAGATAACCCGGCCGCCGAAATGGCGGCCGCTGGCTTTTACCGCATCGCCCTCGGCGTGGAATACAAAGGCTCGCGCTATCGCGGCTGGCAGCGCCAGGCGTCAGGCGTGCTGACGGTGCAGGAAACCCTGGAGAAGGCGCTGTCGAAAGTGGCTGACTCCCCGGTGTCGTTGATGTGCGCCGGGCGTACCGATGCCGGTGTGCATGCCTGCGGTCAGGTGGTGCACTTCGATACCCAGGCCGAACGCACGATGAAGGCCTGGGTGATGGGTGCCAATATCAATTTGCCCCATGACGTCAGCGTCAGTTGGGCCAAGGTCATGCCTGCGCACTTTCATGCGCGTTTCAAGGCGATTGCCCGGCGTTATCGCTATGTGATCTACAACGACCAGATCCGTCCCGCGCACCTCAACGAAGAAATCACCTGGAACCACCGTCCGCTGGATGCCGAGCGCATGGCCGAGGCTGCGCAGCATCTGGTAGGGGTGCATGATTTCAGTGCGTTTCGTGCCGGCCAGTGCCAGGCCAAGTCGCCGATCAAGGAAGTCCACCACCTGCGGGTGACTCGCCACGGCAAGATGATTGTGCTGGACATCCGCGCCGGCGCCTTCCTGCACCATATGGTGCGCAACATTGCGGGCGTATTGATGACCATCGGCACCGGCGAGCGCCCGGTGGAATGGGCCAGGGAAGTGCTGGAAAGCCGCATTCGCCGCACGGGCGGCGTCACGGCGCATCCGTTTGGCCTGTACCTGGTGGATGTGGAGTACCGCGACGAGTTCGAACTGCCGCAGCGTTTCATCGGGCCACACTTCCTCACAGGGTTCAGTGAACTTGGCGGCTGACGCCCGGAAAAGCTTTTGTTACCATCCGGGACTTTATCGGTCCAACCCCTGAGGTTTCTACGACATGCCTGCCGTTCGCAGCAAGATTTGCGGGATTACCCGCATAGAAGACGCGCTGGCGGCAGTCGAGGCGGGGGCGGATGCCATTGGCCTGGTGTTTTATGCCAGGAGCCCACGGGCGGTGAATGTGTTGCAGGCGCGGGCGATCATTGCGGCGCTGCCGCCGTTCGTGACCACCGTGGGCTTGTTCGTCAACGCCAGCCGCTGCGAACTCAACGAAACCCTGGATGCCGTGCAGTTGGATATGCTGCAGTTTCACGGTGACGAAACCCCGGATCAATGTGAAAGCTACCAACGCCCGTATATCAAGGCGTTGCGGGTCAAGGCGGGTGACGATATCGCGAGGGCTTGCGCTGCCTATTCCGGCGCGCGTGGCATTCTGCTGGACACGTATGTCGAAGGCGTACCCGGTGGTACCGGCGAAGCGTTCGATTGGTCGCTGATCCCCGAAGGATTGAGCAAGCCGATCATCCTGGCCGGGGGGCTCAACCCTGGCAATGTCGGTGCGGCGATTCAACAGGTCCGGCCGTATGCCGTGGATGTCAGCGGTGGGGTAGAGCAAGGCAAGGGCATCAAGGATCACGACAGGATTCGCGCATTCATGCACGCGGTGCGCAACAGCAGTGACGGGATGTGACGGCTGGCAGTCTGCCGCCGTCCATAACTACCGCTGTGTAAAACAGCGCGGCGTCGCCTGAGGGCGGCCCGGAAATGAAGTGGCAACCTGCACTGGCAGGTTGTCTGGAAGGCTGAGGATGCAGGCTGGAAATGGCAGGTCGAACGTCTGACCCCGTCCAGCCTGCGTCATCGCCACATATGAATTTAGCTCAAGGGCATACGCGGGGCTGTGTTCAAGCCACCGGTACTGGAGAAAGAAAGCATGAGCAACTGGTTAGTAGACAAACTGATCCCTTCGATCATGCGTTCCGAGGTGAAGAAAAGCTCGGTTCCTGAAGGTCTGTGGCACAAGTGCCCATCCTGCGACGCGGTGCTGTACCGCCCCGAGCTGGAAAAGACCCTGGATGTTTGCCCCAAGTGCAACCACCACATGCGTATCGGCGCCCGCGCCCGCATCGACATCTTCCTCGACGCCGACGGCCGTAACGAGCTGGGCGCCGACCTGGAGCCGGTCGACCGTCTCAAGTTCCGCGACGGCAAGAAGTACAAGGACCGCCTGACCGCTGCGCAAAAGCAGACCGGTGAGAAGGACGCGTTGATTTCCGTCAGCGGCAAGCTGCTGGGCATGCCGGTGGTAGTGTCGGCGTTCGAGTTCTCCTTCATGGGCGGCTCCATGGGTGCCATCGTCGGCGAGCGCTTCGTGCGCGCCGCCAACTACGCCCTGGAAAACCGTTGCCCGATGATCTGCTTCGCCGCCTCCGGTGGTGCGCGGATGCAGGAAGCGTTGATCTCCCTGATGCAAATGGCCAAGACCTCTGCGGTGCTGGCGCGTCTGCGCGAAGAAGGCATTCCGTTCATCTCCGTGCTGACCGACCCGGTCTACGGCGGCGTTTCCGCCAGCCTGGCGATGCTCGGCGACGTGATCGTCGGTGAGCCGAAAGCGTTGATCGGCTTTGCCGGCCCGCGCGTGATCGAGCAGACCGTGCGCGAAAAACTGCCGGAAGGCTTCCAGCGCAGCGAGTTCCTGCTGGAGCACGGCGCAATCGACCTGATCATTCCGCGCGGTGAGCTGCGTCCACGCCTGGGTAGCCTGCTGGCGCAGATGATGGGCCTGCCGACACCTGTTTACGTCGCGCCTAAAGTCGAGCCGATCGTTGTGCCGCCGGTGCCTGCGAACCTATGACCCAACGTACCCTGGGCGAATGGCTCGCCTACCTCGAGCAGTTGCATCCGTCCGCCATCGACATGGGCCTGGAGCGCTCGCAACAGGTAGCGGCCCGCCTTGGGTTGGGCCGGCCGGCGCCGCGTGTGATCACGGTGACCGGCACCAACGGCAAGGGCTCTACCTGTGCCTTTGTTGCCGCGCTGCTGCAGGCCCAGGGGCTGAAAGTCGGCGTGTACAGCTCGCCGCACTTGCTGCGTTACAACGAGCGGGTGCAACTCAATGGCGTCGAAGCCAGCGATGAGCAACTCTGCGAAGCCTTCGCCGCACTCGATGCCGGGCGCGGTGAGATTTCCCTGACTTACTTTGAAATGGGCACCCTGGCGGCGTTCTGGCTGTTCGAGCGTGCGCAGCTGGATGTGGTCGTATTGGAAGTGGGCCTGGGCGGGCGCCTGGACACCGTCAACGTGGTGGATGCCGACCTGGCGCTGGTCACCAGTATTGGCGTGGACCATGCCGACTACCTGGGGGATACCCGCGAGTCCGTGGCCTATGAAAAGGCCGGGATTTTCCGCCCGGGCAAGCCTGCGCTGTGCGGTGACCTGGATCCGCCGCAGCCCTTGCTGGACAAGGTGCGTGAGCTGGGCTGCCCATTCTTCCTGCGTGGCCGCGAATTCAATCTTGAAATCGGTGACCGGCATTGGCAGTGGCGCGGCCGGGATGCCCTTGGGCTGGTTGTAGAGCTGCGTGATCTGCCCTTGCTGAACCTGCCGATGGAGAACGCCGCGCTCGCGCTGCAAGCCTATCTGTTGCTGGACCTGCCTTGGCAGGCTGGGCAGATTGCTGCGACTTTGCTGGCGACTCGCGTGGTGGGACGCCTGGATCGTCGTGCGTTCGACTGGCACGGCAAGCGCCTGAACCTGCTGCTGGATGTGGGGCATAACCCCCATGCAGCGCAATACCTGGCCAAGCGCCTGGCACGCACGCCGCCGGCGGGGCGTCGCCTGGCTGTATTCGGTTTGCTCGCCGATAAGGACCTGGAGGGCGTGGTTGCGCCGTTGCTGGACAGTGTCCAGGCTTGGGCGGTAGCGCCGCTGGATACGCCCCGCAGTCGTCCGGCCCATGAGCTTGAGATCGCGTTACAGAACCTTGGTGTGCCGGTGGCGTCGTATGCAAGCGTGACTGCTGCCCTGGAGGCGCAGTGCGCGGTGGCGACGGCCGAGGACGAGATTCTGTTGTTCGGATCATTTTATTGTGTTGCCGAGGCGCTTGAGTGGTTGGCCCGGCGCTCCACGGAGGAAGCTGCACATGGCATTACTGGATAGCGCATACAAGCAGCGAATGGTTGGAGCCCTGGTGCTGGTGGCATTGGCGGTGATTTTCCTGCCGATGCTGTTTTCCCGCCAGGACGAGCAGCGCCAGGTGGTTGTCGAGGCTCCGGCTGCGCCCCAGGCACCGGCAGTGCCCCAAGTGCAGGTGGAGCCGGTGGTGGTGCCTGAGCCGCAGGCGTTGCCGGAAGAAGAGCCGGTGCCGACCGATGATGAGGTGGCCGCGCAGCAGGCGCCGTCGATGCCGGTGCAGCCAAGCGTGCCGGTGGTCAAGCCGACACCTGCTCCGGCGGTCGCCGCCAAGCCGGCGACACCTGCGCCTGCGCCCAAGCCTGTAGCGCCACAGCCTGCTGCGCCGGGCAAGCCGGATGTTGGGCAAAGCCGTATCGACCCGAATGGTCTGCCGATCAGTTGGTCGATCCAGGTGGCCAGCCTGGGCAATCGTGAAGGCGCCGACGCCTTGCAGAAGAAGCTGCGTGCCCAGGGCTACAACGCCTACATCCGTAGCGCCGACGGCAAGAACCGGGTGTTTATCGGGCCGCTGATCGAGCGCGCCGAGGCGGATCGGCTGCGGGATTTGCTGGACCGTCAGCAAAACCTGAAGGGCTTCGTGACCCGCTTCCAGCCTGAGCGCGGCTGAGTCCGTGGAATGCAATCCAATGTGGGAGGGGGCAAGCCCCTCCCACATTGGTTTTGCAGTGGGGTTGAAATCGGGCTGGCTCGCCACAAACTATTGATTTGCAAAGCAGCCGCAATCACAGCTTACCGACAGCCCGACGCTCTGCTAAAATGCGCCGCCTTATCCGTCCGTAGGCTCAAACGTGCCATTTACCTGGGTTGACTGGGCGATCGTTGCAATCGTCGCCATCTCCGCTTTGATCAGTCTAAGCCGCGGCTTCGTAAAAGAAGCATTGTCGTTGCTGACCTGGATCATCGCAGGAGTCGTAGCCTGGATGTTCGGCGGTTCGTTGTCGGTCTACCTGGCCGGATACATCGAGACACCTTCGGCTCGCGTCATCGCGGGCTGCGCCATCATGTTCATCGCCACGCTGCTGGTGGGGGCAATGGTCAATTATCTTATTGGCGAGTTGATACGCGTCACCGGCCTCTCCGGGACCGATCGATTTCTCGGCATGGCCTTCGGTGCCGCGCGTGGTGCGTTGCTGGTGGTCGTGGCGGTCGGGCTGTTGAGCCTGGGGCCGGTACAGCAGGATTCGTGGTGGCAGGAGTCGGTACTCGTGCCAAAATTTCTATTGGTTGCAGATTGGTCCAAGAACCTCATATTGGGGTGGAGCAGTCAGTGGCTGGCCAGCGGAATCAGCGTACCCGCTGATCTTCCGTTCAAGGAACACCTCTTGCCGGCCAAAACGCCGCAGTAAGTTGTGTTCAGTCAAGATTCATTAAGTAGGGGTTGCGTCGCATGTGTGGCATCGTCGGTATCGTCGGTAAGTCGAACGTCAATCAGGCGCTGTATGACGCGCTAACCGTCCTCCAGCACCGCGGCCAGGACGCTGCCGGTATTGTGACCAGCCACGACGGCCGGTTATTCCTGCGCAAGGACAATGGCCTGGTACGTGACGTGTTCCATCAGCGTCACATGCAGCGCCTCGTCGGGCACATGGGCATTGGCCATGTGCGTTACCCGACCGCCGGTAGCTCGACGTCGGCCGAAGCTCAGCCGTTCTACGTCAACTCGCCTTACGGCATTACCCTGGCGCATAACGGTAACCTGACCAACGTTGAGCAACTGGCCAAGGAGATTTACGAATCTGACCTGCGCCACGTCAACACCAGCTCCGACTCGGAAGTGCTGCTCAACGTGTTCGCCCACGAGCTGGCCCAGCGCGGCAAGCTGCAGCCGACCGAAGAAGACGTGTTCGCCGCCGTGATCGACGTGCACAACCGTTGCGTCGGCGGTTATGCCGTTGTGGCGATGATCACCGGCTACGGCATCGTCGGCTTCCGTGACCCCCACGGTATTCGCCCGATCGTGTTCGGCCAGCGTCACACCGACGAAGGCGTCGAGTACATGATCGCGTCCGAAAGCGTGTCCCTGGACGTGCTGGGCTTCACCCTGATCCGCGACCTCGCGCCGGGCGAAGCGGTGTACATCACCGAAGACGGCAAGCTGCACACTCGTCAGTGCGCTGTCGCGCCGAAACTCACCCCGTGCATCTTCGAGCACGTCTACCTGGCGCGTCCGGATTCGATCATCGATGGTGTGTCGGTGTACAAGGCACGCCTGCGCATGGGCGAGAAGCTGGCCGACAAGATCCTGCGCGAGCGTCCCGAGCACGACATCGACGTGGTGATCCCGATCCCGGACACCAGCCGCACTGCTGCGCTGGAGTTGGCCAACCACCTGGGCGTCAAGTTCCGCGAAGGCTTCGTGAAAAACCGTTACATCGGTCGTACCTTCATCATGCCGGGCCAGGCTGCGCGTAAGAAGTCGGTGCGTCAGAAGCTCAACGCCATCGAGCTGGAATTCCGCGGCAAGAACGTGATGCTGGTGGACGACTCCATCGTACGCGGCACCACCTGCAAGCAAATCATCCAGATGGCCCGTGAAGCCGGTGCGAAGAACGTGTACTTCTGTTCCGCAGCGCCTGCCGTGCGTTACCCGAACGTGTACGGTATCGACATGCCGAGCGCCCACGAACTGATCGCACACAACCGCACGACCCAGGACGTGGCCGACCTGATCGGCGCCGATTGGCTGATCTACCAGGACCTGCCGGACCTGATCGAGGCGGTCGGCGGTGGCAAGATCAAGATCGAGCAGTTCGACTGCGCCGTGTTCGACGGCAAGTATGTGACCGGTGACGTCGACGAGGCCTACCTGAACAAGATCGAGCAGGCGCGTAACGACTCGTCGAAGATCAAGACCCAGGCGGTCAGCGCGATCATCGATCTGTACAACAACTGAGTAGACACCGGCCCTGAGGGGCCGGTTTTGTATCTTAAATAAAGAATTGAGTAAGGAGTCGCAGCATGAGTCAGGAATGGGATGCCGGTCGGTTGGACAGCGACCTCGATGGCGTAGCTTTCGATACCCTGGCTGTGCGCGCCGGCCAGCACCGTACCCCGGAAGGTGAGCACGGTGACCCGATGTTCTTTACCTCCAGCTACGTGTTCCGCACGGCGGCCGACGCCGCGGCGCGCTTTGCTGGCGAAGTGCCGGGTAACGTTTATTCCCGCTACACCAACCCGACTGTACGCGCGTTTGAAGAGCGTATTGCGGCGCTGGAAGGTGCAGAGCAGGCGGTGGCGACGGCCACCGGCATGGCGGCGATCCTGGCGGTGGTGATGAGCCTGTGCAGTGCCGGCGACCACGTGCTGGTGTCGCGCAGCGTGTTCGGTTCGACCATCAGCCTGTTCGAGAAGTATTTCAAGCGCTTCGGTATCGAAGTGGACTACGTGCCCCTGGCGGATCTGTCCGGCTGGGATGCGGCGATCAAGTCCAACACCAAGCTGCTGTTCGTCGAGTCGCCGTCCAATCCGTTGGCCGAGTTGGTGGATATCGCCGCGTTGTCAGAAGTGGCTCACGCCAAAGGCGCAATGCTGGTGGTCGACAACTGTTTCTGCACGCCTGCCTTGCAGCAGCCGCTGAAGCTGGGCGCGGACATTGTGGTGCACTCGGCCACCAAGTTTATCGATGGCCAGGGCCGTTGCATGGGCGGCGTGGTTGCCGGTCGCAGCGAGCAGATGAAGGAAGTGGTGGGCTTCCTGCGCACCGCCGGCCCGACCCTGAGCCCGTTCAATGCCTGGATCTTCCTCAAGGGCCTGGAAACCCTCAGCCTGCGGATGAAGGCCCATTGCGCCAACGCCCAGGCCCTGGCCGAGTGGCTGGAGCAGCAGGACGGTATCGAAAAAGTGCATTACGCCGGCCTCAAGAGCCACCCGCAGCACGCATTGGCCCAGCGCCAGCAACGTGGTTTCGGCGCCGTGGTGAGTTTTGAAGTGAAGGGCGGCAAAGAGGGCGCCTGGCGCTTTATCGATGCGACGCGCCTGATCTCCATCACGGCCAACCTGGGCGACAGCAAGACCACCATTACCCATCCGAGCACCACGTCCCACGGACGCCTGGCGCCGCAGGAGCGTGAGGCGGCCGGTATCCGGGACAGCCTGATCCGCATCGCGGTCGGCCTGGAAGATGTCGCGGATCTGCAGGCTGACCTGGCTCGCGGGCTGGCTGCCTTGTGATCGAGTGGTCCCTGGAGGCCGCGGCGGCCAGTAATGGGCGCGTCGCCCTGGTGACGGGCGCGGCGCGGGGTATTGGCCTCGGGATTGCGGCGTGGCTGATCAGCGAAGGCTGGCAGGTGGTCTTGACCGACCTCGACCGCGAGCGCGGTTCCAAGGTGTCCAAGGTGCTGGGCGAAAACGCCTGGTTTATCACCATGGACGTGGCTGACGAGAAACAGGTGGCCCAGGGGGGCGCCGAAGTCCTGGGGCAGTTCGGTCGCCTGGACGCGTTGGTCTGTAACGCTGCGGTGGCCGACCCGCACAATATCACCCTGGAGAGCCTCGACCTGGCCTACTGGAACCGCGTGCTGGCCGTTAACCTCAGTGGGCCGATGTTGCTGGCCAAGCATTGTGCGCCCTACCTGCGTGCCCACGGCGGGGCCATCGTCAACCTGGCGTCGACCCGGGCTCGTCAGTCGGAGCCGGATACCGAAGCCTACGCGGCGAGTAAAGGGGGGCTGTTGGCCCTTACTCACGCCTTGGCGATCAGTCTCGGGCCGGAAGTGCGGGTGAATGCGGTCAGCCCTGGCTGGATCGATGCCCGTGATCCAGCTGCGCGGCGTGCCGAGCCTTTGACCGATGCCGATCATGCCCAGCATCCGGCGGGCAGGGTGGGTACGGTAGAGGACGTGGCAGCGATGGTGGCGTGGTTGCTGTCGCGCCAGGCCGGGTTTGTCACCGGGCAAGAGTTTGTGGTGGACGGTGGCATGAGCAAGAAGATGATTTACAGCGAGTAGGGCAGGTCGCCGTCTTGAAGCTATTTTGTCTTTTTCAGAAAAACTTCAAGCAGGCTATTGACTTAGGTCCGCTACCTGCGTAAATTTCGCGGCCTCAACGAAGCAAAGGGTGATTAGCTCAGCTGGGAGAGCATCTGCCTTACAAGCAGAGGGTCGGCGGTTCGATCCCGTCATCACCCACCACTTCTTGAGAGTTTTGCCTTCGGGCAGGACGCAACGTTAAAGGTTGCACCGACGCGCAGCGGTAGTTCAGTCGGTTAGAATACCGGCCTGTCACGCCGGGGGTCGCGGGTTCGAGTCCCGTCCGCTGCGCCATATTTTCCAGGTTCGATTCATCGGGCTTGAGATTGAACAGCCAAGCTGATCGATCAGATGTTCAAAGACGGTTGAGGCGGTTTGCTCGGCCGGTCAAGCGATACGCAGCGGTAGTTCAGTCGGTTAGAATACCGGCCTGTCACGCCGGGGGTCGCGGGTTCGAGTCCCGTCCGCTGCGCCATATCTGCCTCAAGGCCCACTGAACGCCTTGAAGCACAAAGAAAGCCACTGGCTACTTTGATCCGATAGCAAAGACCCTGGTCGAAAGACCAGGGTTTTTTGTGTCCGCAATTTGGCAATTTTTTGCGGGAGCCGGCGAACCGGCTCCCATTGATTTGTCAGAAGCCCAGCTTATCCCGCAGCCCGTAGTACCAGGCCCCCAGTGCCGCAAACGGTGTGCGCAACAGTTGCCCGCCCGGGAATGGGTAGTGCGGCAGGTCGGCAAACGCATCAAAGCGCTCTGCCTGGCCTCTCAGCGCTTCCGCCAGCACCTTGCCCGCCAGGTGGGTGTACGTCACCCCATGGCCGCTGCAGCCCTGTGAGTAGTAGATGTTGTCGCCCAGGCGACCGACCTGCGGCAAGCGCGACAGGGTCAGCAGGAAGTTGCCGGTCCAGGCGTAGTCGATCTTCACATCCTTGAGTTGCGGGAAGGCCTTGAGCATCTTCGGGCGGATGATTGCTTCGATGTTCGCCGGGTCGCGCGCGCCATACACCACGCCGCCGCCGAAGATCAGGCGCTTGTCACTGGTGAGGCGATAGTAGTCGAGCAGGTAGTTGCAGTCCTCTACGCAGTAATCCTGCGGCAGGAGTGTCCTGGCCAGCTCATCCCCGAGTGGCGCCGTCGTGATCACCTGGGTGCCACAGGGCATCGACTTGGCCGCCAGCTCCGGCACCAGGTTGCCCAGGTAGGCATTGCCCGCGACGATGATGAACTTGGCCCTGACCTTGCCTTCTGCCGTATGGACCACCGGGTTGGCGCCACGCTCGATGCGCACCGCCGCCGATTGTTCGTAGATCGTCCCGCCCAGGGACTCCACGGCGGCGGCTTCACCGAGTGCCAGGTTGAGTGGGTGGATATGGCCGCCACTCATGTCCAGCAGCCCGCCGACATAGTTGTCACAGGCCACGACCTCGCGAATGCGACGCTCGTCCAGCAACTCCAGCTGTGTATGGCCGTAGCGCTCCCACAAGCGTTTCTGCGACTCCAGATGGTCCATGTGCTTGCTGTTGAGTGCCGCGAACACGCCGCCGTCCTTCAGGTCGCACTGGATCTGGTACTTGGCGACCCGCTCGCGAATGATCCTGCCGCCCTCGAACGCCATCTGCCCCAGCAACTGCGCCTGTTGCGGGCCGACGCTGCGCTCGATCACATCAATGTCACGGCTGTAGCTGTTGACGATCTGCCCGCCATTGCGGCCTGACGCGCCAAAACCCACCTTGGCGGCTTCCAGCACCGTTACGCGAAAACCGTTCTCCAGCAGGAACAGCGCGCTGGACAGGCCGGTATAGCCGGCACCGATCACGCACACATCGGTTTCGACGTCGCCTTGCAACATTGGGCGCGGCGGAACGGCATTGGCGGAAGCGGCGTAATACGACTGGGGGTAGGGGGTGTTCGCCATCCTGGAACCTCTGTTTTATATTTTTTACGAGTGCCCTGATCCTACCTGAGTTGAAAATTGCCTGCCAGCCACCCCAAAAAGTACGGTGCGCCGGCTGCAAATAAATAATTCGCATATTCATAGGGTTAGCTGCAAAAAAGATGTTGACACCCCTCCGGAATTCCGTAGAATGCCGCCTCACAGCAGGCACGTAGCTCAGTTGGTTAGAGCACCACCTTGACATGGTGGGGGTCGTTGGTTCGAGTCCAATCGCGCCTACCAAACAAAATCCGCTCTGCTGGGCGGTCTGGAAGGGCTCACCGAAAGGTGGGCCCTTTTTTGTTCGTGCGATTTATTACTACCCGAAAATCTTCCTACCCCCGCCTAAAGTAATCGACCCCCAGGCCGATAGAGATCGCAAATCTCTTACTCTCGGACACTTGGCATGCTTATCAACATCAGCACTACCGCCTCCGTAGCAAGCACCCCAAGCACTGTCAGCTCGACGGCTGCCGCGACCAAGGAAAGTACAAGCAGCGCAGGCGGCACGACCGTCAACATGCACGCTGATTCCAATGGTGCGGCAGGTGTAAGTGGCGGTGGCGGTGGCCAAGCCTCCTCGCTCTCGAAGGAGTCCGATACCGTCAAAGAATTGAAGAAGCAGATCGAGCAGTTGCAAAAGCAGCTTCAAGCGCAGCAGCAAGCCTTGCAGAAAGCTCAGTCCAGCAACCAGAGTGCAGAAGCCAAAGCGGCGGCAGTAGCGGCGGCGCAGATGCAGATCGCCGGCACTGCGGCAGCGTTGCAGACAGTGACTTCCGCACTGTTGCAGGCAGTCACCGATGAGGGCAACAGCACGTCGGGTTCGATGGTCAGTACCACCGCCTGATACTGGCAACAGTGTGTTGAGTCGCAGCCTTCACTGTCGATTCAACACACTTTCTCCCGCTCCCACCGTCAAGCGATATACATCCACCAGCGCCCACGCTCCCAGCAGCGCCACGCCGACGAACGCCACGCGAAAATCCCCGACCTGTGCCTGCATCTCATGCCCCTGCAGGGTCATGGATGCCCGTAGCAGCAGCGCCGCCACCGTTACGCCCATCCCCATGGCCAGCTGGAATGACATGCTGAACAGCGCCGAGGCCTCACTCATGCGCGGTTTGGGCACATCCGCGAAGCCGATCGAGTTGTAGCAGGTGAACTGCATCGAGCGGGATAACCCTCCCGCAAACAACACGGCCGCGATCAGCACAAATGGGGTCTGCACCGTGAAAAGCGCGCAAGCGGCTATCGACACCACGCCGATTATTCCGTTCACCAGCAAGACCCGGCGAAACCCATAGCGGCGCATGATGGCCGTGGTGAACGGCTTCATCGCCAGATTGCCAGCGAATACCGCCAGCACCAGCAAGCCTGCGTCCACCGGGGACAAGCCAAAGGCGACTTGAAACAGCAGCGGCAGCAGGAACGGCAGGGCGCTGATGGCCAGGCGAAACAGCGAGCCGCCATAGATGCTCACACGAAATGTATCGATGGACAGGGTCTCGAGCGGCAATAACGGGTCGCTGGCATGGCGGCAATGGTGCACGGCCCACACTGCCAGCGCGATGCCTGCCGCGACCAGCACGGCGCCTGGAATAAGGCGTTCACCGGTCTGGTTACCCAGCCATTCCAGCCCGCCCAGCAGGGCCACACAGGCGCCTGCCAGCAGTACAAACCCCTTGGCATCGAACTGGCGCACGCTGGCTTCACGGTCTTCCGGTACCAGCCACAGTGCGGCGGCCAATGCCAGCGCACCCAGCGGCAGATTCACGTAGAAGATCCATGGCCACGATGCATGCGTCACGATCAAGCCGCCGACCAGCGGCCCCAGAATCGGCGCGACCAGGCCGGGCCAGGTAATGATCGCGATCATGTTCACCAAGTCTTTCTTATCCGTATTACGCAGCACGGCCAGGCGCCCCACGGGCACCATCAATGCGCCGCCGATGCCCTGCAGGACGCGGGCGAACACGAACATCTCGATACTTTGGCTGAGCCCGCAGAGCAGCGAGGCGAGGGTGAACAGGATGATTGCGCCAGCGAATACCCGGCGCGCACCAAAGCGGTCGGCGACCCAGCTGGACAGCGGTATGAAGATCGCCACGGCGAGGATATAGGCGGTGATGCCGATGTTCATGTCGACCGGTGTCACGCCAAAGGCCGAGGCCATGGTTGGCAGCGCGGTGGCGATAACCGTGGCGTCGAGGTTCTCCATGAAGAAGGTTACGGCGACCACCAGGGCGATCAGGTGAGTTCGCGTGCTGAGGGCGGTGCCTCGAGTGGATGATGTCACCGTTGCTCCCCTGGGTGGATGATGGTCGCTCGGGTTAACGATACCGGCTCTGGCTTGAGCGCACACGTGACGATAGTTAGGTTTTCCCAAAGTGGTCGACAGATGTCTAAGTGCCATCATGAATGTACAATCGCTTTTGATCGATTTGCGATCAAGCCAATGACGGCGAGAGGGAGTGGTAGGTATGAGTGTTCGTTTAGCTGTGGGAATGGCGGCGTTGATGGTGCTGGCGGGATGCGCCACTAGTCGGTCCGAGATTGATGTCAATGTTGCGCCGTTGAGTAACGTGCAAGCCTCTGCCAGCAATGGCAAAAAAGTGCTGATCAGTACGGTGGACGAGCGCATCTTTCAAATCGACCCTCGTAGTCCGGATATTCCTTCGTTGAAGAATAACGAAGTTACGGACAGAGCCATCACTGAGCGCGCCATCGCCCGTAAGCGTAACGGGTATGGCATGGCGCTTGGCGATGTGCTGCTCCCGTCAGGCCGTACACTTTCTCAATTGATCAATGAATCGGTAGCCTCGGCCTATAAGCAGGCCGGTTATGACGTCGTAAGCGAGCCAGGCACTGCTGATGCGGCGACGGTGAAGGTTCATATCGTAGAGTTCTGGTCCTGGTTCACTCCCGGCTTTTTCTCCGTTGACGTCACTAGCAAGTCCCTTCTGCGCATTGAAACTCCAGGCGCAAAGGTAATGAATATAGTCACCCGTCAAAGCGAGAGCATGCAGGCCGTGACGGAGAGCGATTGGAAGAAAATTACCGAGGCAGGTCTGCTGGAGGTGTCACGGGAGACATTCAAGCAGCTTTGACGCTAACCGATCTGGCGTGAGTGAATACTTGGGGGCAACCAATGGGCTGCCCCTTTTTTATCAACCAATAGTGAGCGGTTTTTCAATCCAGCACAGAGCGCTGCAAGGGAGATTGCAATGGAAGTTTCTTACAACGTGTCTGAGCAGGATCGCCAGGCAATTCTCAAACCATTGAGGAGCTACAACCTGAGACATACCGGTGAAATGGCCTTCGAAACGATCGGAATCTTGCTGCGCGACCCCGTGACTCAAGAAGTGGTCGGCGGTCTCTACGGTAAAGTTTCCTATGGATGGATGTTCATAGAACTCTTGAGTATCCCGGATTCGATGCGCGCCCAAGGCATGGGCACCCGCTTGATGCTGGCTGCTGAAGAGGCGGCCCTGCTTAAGGGGTGCGTGGGTATGTGGCTGGACACGTTCAGCTTCCAGGCGCCTGGGTTTTATCGCAAGTTAGGCTTCAGTGAGTTTGGCCATATGGCCGATTACCCGCCAGGTCATCAGCGCTGCTTTTTCCAGAAGCGCCTTGGATGACATGTTGGGCGTCATCCAAGGCGGGGCGCCTTACTTGGCCTTGGCGCTCTTGATGTCACTGATCAACTGCTTGGCAATCGCCTGAACCTGCTTCTGCGTCATGGCTGAGGCGATCCCTTCCCAGGCCGACGAGGAGGTGTCATAGGTGCGCGAGCCGATCGGCGCGCCGGATTTCAGGTCGGAGAAGTCGGCGCGGGAGAACACCCAGGCGTTACCCACCAGCGCGCCGGCGACATAGCGTGAACCTGGCTCGATGTAGCGGAACTTGCTCACGCTGATGGCGATGCCGACACCGTCCTGGTCACTCTTGGTCACCGAGGGCGTTTCCGTGACATTGAAGCCGGCCTGGCGGGCTTCCACTTGGAGTGCATTATTCCAGTCGCGCTTGAGCAGGTTCCAGTCGGGGTTCTGTTCAAGCTGGCCTTCGCCTTTGATGCTGACCACCAGGTTTTGCTTGGCGGATTCCGGGATCGCCAGTTCACCGCTGCCGCCACTTTTTACCTTGGCGGCACAACCGCCCAGCATGGACAAGGCGACGGCGCAGGAGAGGGCGATCAGGATTTTTTGGGTTTTCATTGAATGTCCATATCCACAACAGTGATGAGGGCGCCTTGTAAATAGGCGGTGCCAAGATGCGCGAATCCCTTGCAGCCTGTCTACAACTTGTTACCTGCACCCCCCTCAATTACCCACAAAATTTATTGGTTTGCAGCAACAATTTTTCTTGTTGGACACCTCCCGCTCCCAGGCAGCACAGTTGCCGCCACTGACGCTCGCCCTGACGGGCCAACAATAAAAAACCGAGCCGACTGCACGCCACTTCCTGCTGTGAACCCTTTGTTCACATCCTGCTGTAATGGCGCCGCAGCGCGCACTTAAGGACCTCTCCGCCATGCAAACTGTTGTGAACTTATGGCCGTTGATCGGCGTACTTGTGATCGTGGTTGGCTTTGTTTTGCGTTTCAACCCGCTGTTGGTGGTCACCGCCGCAGCTATCGCCACCGGGCTCGCTGCCCACTTCCCGCTGGAGAAAATCCTCGCCACTATGGGGGATGGTTTCCTACAGACTCGCGCCCTGCAATTGATCCTGTTGTTGCCCCTCGCCGTCATCGGTCTGCTGGAGCGCCACGGCTTGCGCCTGCACGCGCAGAACTGGATTGCGCGGTTTGAGCGCGCCACGGTCGGACGCCTGCTGATCATCTATCTGTTTGTGCGCGAATCCACCGCAGCCATGGGCTTGACCAGCCTCGGCGGGCACCCGCAGATGGTGCGCCCACTGCTGGCACCGATGGCCGAAGGCGCGGCGGAAAAGCGCTACGGCAAACTGCCGGACAAACTGCGTCACAAGGTGTTGGCCATGTGTGCGGCCACCGATAACGTCGGCCTGTTTTTTGGTGAGGACATCTTCGTCGCCTTTGGTGCGATTGCCTTGATGCATACCTTCCTGCTCGGTTCGGGGATTGATGTGGAGCCGCTGCACATTGCGGTGTGGGGCATTCCTACGGCGATTTGCGCCTTTATCATTCACGCGCTCCGACTTCATCGGTTTGACCGAAGACTGACCCGCGAGATGACGACCGCCGCGAACCCTGTGGAGGCCGCGCAATGATCATCTCTATCCAATACCTGTACTGGCTCGCCGGGATCCTGCTGCTGATCACCGCCGGCATGATCCTGTTGGATCGAAGCCATCCCAAGCGCTGGTCCAGCGCACTGTTCTGGCTGCTGTTTGCCATCCCGTTCCTGGTGGGGGAGTTCCTGCCCTCGGTGGTGGTCGGTGCGGGAGTGGTGGTGATGGCGCTGATCGCCGGCCTGGGCGGCGTCGGCCGTGGCACCCATGCTGAGTTGCATGACAAGGCTTCGCGCGCCAGTGCCGGCCGCCTCGGGCACAAGCTGTTTATCCCGGCGCTGGCGATCCCCCTGACCACCGTGATCGGTTCGGTCTTGCTCAAGCACACCGAGATTGGCGGGGTACCGCTGCTGGATCCGAAAAACACCACCTTCGTGTCCCTCGGCATCGGCTGCCTGATCGCCCTCGGCCTGGCGTGCTGGCTGACCCGTGATACCCCGGTGCAAGCCTTGCGCGAATCCCGGCGACTCACCGAGGCCCTGGGCTGGGCCATGGTGCTGCCGCAGATGCTGGCGATGCTTGGTCTGCTGTTCAATGAAGCCGGTGTCGGCACGGCTGTCGCCCATGTCACCACCACCTACATCAACCTGGATTTCAAGTTGGTGGCGGTCATGGTGTACGTGTTGGGCATGGCGCTGTTTACGGTGATCATGGGCAATGGCTTCGCGGCGTTCCCGGTGATGACCGGGGGCGTCGGCGTGCCGGTGCTGGTGGGTATCTACGGCGGTAACCCGGCGGTGATGGCCGCCATCGGTATGTTCTCCGGCTACTGCGGTACGCTGATGACGCCGATGGCGGCCAACTTCAATATCGTGCCGGCGGCGTTGCTGGAGTTGCCGGACAAGAACGCGGTGATCAAGGCGCAACTGCCGACCGCGTTGATGATGCTGGTGGTCAATATTGTCCTGCTTTATGTGTTGATGTGAGGCGACGATGCGAACTGTATTGCTGACGGGGTTCGAGCCCTTTGATCAAGACCTGGTGAATCCTTCCTGGGAAGCGGTGCGCCAGTTGGATGGCGTGCAACTCGACGATGATGTGCGGATTGTTGCGCGCCGATTGCCCTGTGCGTTTGCCACGGCGGGTGAGTGCCTGCTCCAACTGATCAGTGAACTGCGTCCGGCGATGGTCATCGCCACTGGGTTGGCCCCCGGGCGCAGCGAAATATCCATCGAGCGGGTGGCGATCAACGTCAACGATGCACGCATCCCCGATAATCTGGGGGAGCAACCCATCGACACGGCGGTGGTGGTCGGCGGCCCGGCGGCGTACTTTTCGACGCTGCCGATCAAGGCCATGGCCAGGGCGGTGCGCGAAGCAGGGATTGCGGTGTCGGTATCGCAGACGGCGGGTACATTCGTGTGCAACCAGGTGTTCTACCGCTTGCAGCACGAACTCGCGGGCACCGGTGTACGCAGTGGTTTTATCCACGTGTCGAGGGATCTTGGCGCGGGCCTTGTCGATGGGCTGCGCATCGCGGTGTCGGCGGCGTGGAATACCCCGGTGGATGTGCTGGAAGTGGGTGGTCAGGTGAGTTGACGTCCCCCGGGGTGCGATAACCTCGACTACAGTTCAGCTACATTCCTGTGTTGGATTATCGCCATGATCAAGTGCCCGAAATTCGTATCTGTTGCGCTTTCGCTTGTGTTGTTTGCCGCTGGCGGTATGGCCCTGGCTGACCCAGGCAATGGCAAGGGGCAAGGCAACGATAAAGGCAATGGTCACGGCGGGCAGGGGCATGACAAGCCCAAGGGCAAAGGTGCAGCAGGCAGTCATGACCCCAGTGTAGACCGTGGCAGCGTGCTGAATGTGTTGGGCGGTTATCGCGACTACTGGAGCCCTGGGCCCGCCTTGCCGCCAGGCATCCAGAAGAACCTGGCCCGCGGCAAGCCGCTGCCGCCGGGCATTGCCAAGAAGCTGGACGGGCGTTTGTTGGGCCGCTTGCCCCATTACGAGGGATACGAGTGGCAGCAGGCGGGCACCGACTTGATACTGGTGGCCATCGCGACGGGCATCATCTACGAAGTCCTCAATGGCGCCCTCGATTGAGCTGGCGGTGTCGACCGCATGGCGCTCGACCTGCCGTGTTATTGCCGGCGTCGTTGGCGTTTACAAGCCGCCGGGTGATCCGTAGATTGCATTGCGTCGATTATTCGTTTCAGCTCACGAGGAAACCCCGCAGTGTCCATCCGAGGTTCAGCCGTATTTGCCCGCCCTTACCGCGCCTTTCTGTTCGATATGGATGGGACTCTGCTCAATTCGATTGCCGCCGCCGAGCGGGTATGGAGTATCTGGGCTGAACGCCATGGGCTGGAGGTGGCGACGTTCCTGGCCACCATCCATGGCGCCCGGGCGATCGACACCATCACGCGCCAGGCCTTGCCCGGCGTCGACCCGGAGGTTGAAGCGCAGTGGATTACCGAGGCTGAAATCAATGATGTGCAAGGTGTCGTTGCGATTGCCGGGGCCGTCGAGTTTCTGAACCGCTTGCCCGGCGATCAGTGGGCGCTGGTCACCTCTGCACCCAGGGAACTCGCGTTGCGTCGACTGCAAGCGGCGGGTATTACGCCGCCAGCGGTGCTGGTCACGGCTGAAGACGTGGCTATCGGCAAGCCGAACCCTGCGTGTTATGTGCTCGGTGCGCAGCGCCTGGGGGTGTCGACGCAGGATTGCCTGGTGTTTGAGGATGCGGCGGTGGGCATCCGTGCAGGGGAGGCGGCTGGAGCGGATGTGATGGTCGTGACCTCGACGCACCTCAAGCCCATGGCGACGGAGCATCCTTCGATCGATGGGTATGAACAGCTGCAGGTGCAACGCAGCGCTGATGGCTTGCTGTACTTGGCGCGCGCGACGGGCTGACGCAGCAAGGCCGAGCCGGCTACCGGACTCGGCCTGTTTCGCGGGTGGCTGGATCAGGCGACGCCTGCATTCGATCACTGCGCATGCCTTGGCGTGACAGCACCATCTCCCTGAGAATCTCGTTGGCGAGCCGGGCAATCGCTTCGGCACCGCGATAATGCGCGCGCACGATTCCGGTGATTGCAAAGTGATCGGTTTCCGGACCGCTGAGCACGGCCGAGAGGGTGCCGTCGGCGTGCAGCGTACAGGTGACCGTGTAGCTGGGCAGGCGGGCTGCCAATTCAGATTCGATTTGGGTTTTAGTGAGCGTGTCCATCTGTACCGGCACCTTCTACTGACTGTGCAAACACACCCAAGGATAGGTCCTGCTGCGAGGCTGTAAATACCAGCGATCTGAAAGCGAATCGGGGGTGGGCGTCAGCGTACGGTTTTGCGCACGATGCGTTGGCACAACTTGCGCTGCACGGCCATCTGGATGGGCTTGAGGCAGAACATGAACAGGTAGCCACACAGCAGGAGTACCAGGTCCAGCCGCGAACGGGGCGCTTCGGCGCCCTCTATTTCAAGCTTCAGTCCATATTCCAAGCCGACAAAGACCAGCCCCGTCAGCAGGGCGATCATCCAGGATCTGGAGAAAAATGGCTGGGCATTGCCTGGCAGCATCGACGTGCTCCTAAGTGCACACGGATGGCGGGGTATCAGTCAGAGGATTCGGTTGCAAAGGGTGTAATAAGTTCCAGGCGTGAAGATAGTTTCATCTTGATGCATGGATGGGCATGCGGCAAAAAGCGCTTCGCGCGACACAGACAAAAGCAGACCGATGAGGTTTTCGCCAGCCGTTACAGTGAACGAAAGGGCTGGCTACTGAGGGCGCTTCAAGGCGTCTGGTTTTTGTCCGGAGCGGACAGGCCGGCCTGGATGCGCTGGTAAATCTCCTCGCGATGCACGGCAACATCCTTGGGTGCGTTGATGCCGATTCGTACTTGCTGGCCGCTGACGCCCAGGATGGTGATCGTAATGTCATCACCGATGTTTATGCTTTCACCGACTTTGCGGGTGAGTATAAGCATGGACTTCTCCTTGATTACTTTTAAGGACACATGTTTCAGACAGGGCAGGTGTCGTATGTGTGTAGCTTACTGCTAAGCGCGTCCCTGTGACTGCCTCTTTTAGGACGCATAGAGGCGACATTAATTCCCATGGCGGCATCATACAGGTCTGGGATACATCATTCGCATTGTTTAAGCCAATGTTTATGACGGCCAGAATAGACAGTGAATGATAAAGTCGCCTCTTTATCCGTTGAAGGAGCAGGGCAGTGCGTAAAGTAGCGATGGCAATTGCGGTGTTGGCATTGGCCGGTTGCGGTGAAGGCAAAAGCGTCGATGCCGCCAAGGCCAAGCCTGCCGTAACCGAAAGCCAGCCACAAACCGGCGCGATTGCTGCCCAGGAATGGGACCTGCGAGTAGGCCCGCCGGACCATAAGCTGCAGGCAATCACCGACCTGACCGCCTGGTTGCTCGAACACGGGTTCAGTTTTTACATCGTGAAGGTCGACGGCAAGGACGAAGTGCTGCTGGGGCCATTTGCAACCAGGGCCGAGGCCGAAGCCAAGCAGACGCTGCTCAACGAGAAGATGGCGCGGGCCAAGAAAACCGACACGGTGTCCGAGATCATCGAGCACAAGACCGCGCAGTAACCGCTGATTGGGCGGCAGTGCCGCCCCTGTTCAACCGCAGGCTTTCAGGTTAACCGGGCCGACAAACTCATTGCCGCGCCCCATCACGCACGCCACCGTCTGGTTCCGCTGGCGCTCCCAGGCTTGTACCGGATAGGTCTTGTTCCAGGCTTCGTACAACTGGCGATCCTGTTTCGACAGGCGCAAGCCGTACTGCTTGCTCATGTAGAAATACGTGCGTGCGATCATCCCGCGAATGGACGGGCGCGGCATGACCTTCTTGGCCTTGAAATCCACCTGGGTCAGGCACGAACCGTATTGCCCGCTTTGCACCGGCAGCCAGCCAAAACTGAAGTTACTTCGATCTCCATTGACCTCGCCGATGCTCGGCACCAGGTTGTGCAGATCCGCTTCGGCACGCTTGAATACGTCGTCATGGCGGGTGCAGTTCTTGCGTCCACCGTCTTGCCAGCACTGGCGCTGATGGCCGATCTGCCAGGCTGGAACAATGTGCTCCCACTCGATGCGCGCGGCACGGTTGGCGTTTTTGCGTGGGATGTAGCCGCAGGCTTTCAGGTCAACGCGGTTGCCGGTGTATTTGCAGCCGCAATAGAACTCGGTGGATTGTGGCGCGTACAACTTCCAGGCAACCTTTTTGGCTTCGCTGAAGGTTCGGGGCGCCTGGGCATGGGCAGTGACAGCAAAAAGCAGGCAGCACACAGCAATAAAACGGGCACTCATTGAATCAATCTTCCTTCGGCACAACCCAGAAAATCTGCACGCCGCCGTCATCCCGATAGGCGAGGGTGACGTTGTCGTTCTCCGCGATTTCCTCCAGCAAGCGCTGCCACTCGTCTTCTGGCTCGTCCGGCAAGCGGAAGATCAAGGCTGCCTTGGCTTTTTGAGCGTTGGTGGAGTTGATGATCTTTTGCACACGAATGGCCAGGCGTTCGTAGGCATCAGGTGGGGTTAGGGCTACGGAAGAGGACTTTGCCACGGAGTGTTCCTTAATAAGCTGTACGTGCATACAGTATTTAACTGTAGGCAATTTCGCAACTGCTTAAAATTCAATAAGTTCGTCTGACGGCGGTTTAGGCGAGTTGGTGTAAGGCGGGGAGGTGTTGGTTGCGGGATTTACACATGAAGTAGAGGCGGGTAAACCCGCCTCTACAGAGATGCCAGCAGGAATCAATATTCCCAGAACATCCGTTGCAGTTCTTTGCTGTCCTGGGTCTTGGTCAGGGCGACCATCGCCAGAATCCGCGCTTTCTGCGGGTTCAGGTCGAGGGCGGCGACCCAGTCGTACTTGTCGTCCGGCTGTTCGGCATTACGCAGCACCATGCCCCCGGCATTCACGTGGGAAGAACGGATGATCTGCACACCTTGCTTGCGCAATTCCACCAGCGCAGGAACCACTTTGGACGACACCGAACCATTGCCGGTGCCGGCGTGGATGATGGCTTTGGCGCCAGCCTGGGCCAGTGCCTTGTAGGCGGTGTCGCTCACGTTACCGTAGCCGTAGGCGATTTCAACATCGGGCAGGCTCTTGATGTTCTTGATGTCGAATTCCGAGTCCATGGTGTGACGCTTGGCCGGCAGGCGGAACCAGTAGGACTTGCCTTCAACGACCATGCCCAGCGGGCCCCATGGGCTCTTGAAGGCTTCGGTCTTGATATTGATCATCTTGCTGACGTCGCGACCCGATTGGATCTCGTCGTTCATGGTCACCAGTACGCCTTTTCCGCGTGCATCCTTGCTGCCGGCCACGGCGACGGCGTTGTACAGGTTGAGCATGCCGTCGGCCGACATGGCGGTGCCTGGGCGCATGGAGCCGACCACCACGATAGGCTTGTCGGTTTTTTCCACCAGGTTCAGGAAGTAGGCGGTCTCTTCCAGGGTGTCGGTACCGTGGGTGATCACGATGCCGTCCACGTCCTTGCTGTCGGCCAGTTCGGCGACGCGGCGACCCAGTTGCAGCAGGTTCTCGTTGTTGATGCTTTCGGACGCAATTTGCATCACTTGCTCGCCACGCACATTGGCGATCTGGCTAAGCTCAGGAACTCCGGCGATCAATTGCTCGATACCGACTTTGGCAGCCTGGTACGTCGCACTGTTGGCGGCGCTGGCGCCCGCGCCGGCAATGGTGCCGCCGGTGGCGAGGATCACCACGTTGGACAGTTTGGTCTTGGATTCAACCTCCTTTGCCTGGGCGGCAACGGGGAACAGCAGCAGAAGGGCCAACGCCCCCGGAACAAAGTTCTTCAATGCAGATTTCATTATTTTTCTCTCTGGTTTTTGATGAGTGCTGTAGCAGGTTCATCTAGAACACCTGGGCATTGCTGAATGCCTCCAGGCGCTGTGTAGGAGCAGGATCTGTACCATGCCGAATATGTTCGAGCATATAAATTAAATTGTTGATATATATAAATTTTTACTGATTGAGCGATGAGGTTTTGCTTGCTGGGTGTCCGGCTTTCCGAACAACCTGGGGTGTGGCGTTCGGTTGTCCGAAAGTTATGACGAAAGAATCCTGAGTGCCGCGCCAAACCTGTCGTTTCAGAGAACGACCGAACGTGGCAGATGTTTAGGAGCGGCCTTCGCAGGACGGGAGAGCCGGGGCTGTAGGTCTTGCATGAAAGGCCATGTTCTACCGTTGACAAATCTCGACAAGGTTCTCATAGTTTGGCTAACGCAAACGTTTGCGAGATGTTTCACGAGACCCTCATTAGAGTCTCCTGTCAGCTCGTATCAGCCACCCGGGTGGGAGGGCCGCCGAAGCACACTTCGGTGCACGCGTTGCTCACAATAATCATAAGATCGGAGTGAACCCATGAAGCTGCCATTCGCCGGACGTCTTCTTGCTGTCGCTGTGCTTGCTGCCGCATCCGCCGCCTTACCTTTCTCCTCTGCATTCGCTGATGACGCTGCCGCCAAACCCAAGGTCGGCCTGGTGATGAAGTCCCTCGCCAACGAATTTTTCGTGACCATGCAGGACGGTGCCAAGGCGTATCAGAAAGACCACGCCGCCGATTTCGACATGATCACCAACGGCATCAAGGACGAAACCGATACCAGCGCGCAAATCGGTATCGTCAAGCAGATGATCCTGGCCAAGGTCAATGCCATCGTTATCGCGCCTGCTGATTCCAAGGCCCTGGTAAAAGTGCTGGAGGATGCCTCTAAAGCCGGGATCAAGATCGTCAACATCGATAACCGCCTGGACCCGGACGTGCTGAAAAGCAAAAACCTCGATATTCCCTTCGTCGGCCCCGACAACCGCAAAGGCGCCAAACTGGTGGGCGACTACCTGGCCAAGCAACTGGCTGCCGGCGACAAGGTCGGCATTATCGAAGGCGTACCGACCACCACCAACGCCCAGCAGCGCACCGCGGGCTTCAAGGATGCGATGGACGCTGCCGGTATGAAGATCGTTTCCACCCAGTCCGGCAACTGGGAAATTGACCAGGGCCAGAAAGTGGCCTCGGCCATGCTCAGCGA
Organism: Pseudomonas sp. NFX5; assembly: GCF_049132125.1. Classification (NCBI taxonomy): domain Bacteria; kingdom Pseudomonadati; phylum Pseudomonadota; class Gammaproteobacteria; order Pseudomonadales; family Pseudomonadaceae; genus Pseudomonas; species Pseudomonas sp. NFX5. Next base: position 60,345 of record NZ_JAFMZG010000008.1, on the reverse strand, counting down.
ACACCCGGACCTCAAGGCGCTGCTGGCCGGTAACGACAACATGGCCCTGGGCGCCGTCTCCGCCGTACGTGCGGCAGGCAAGGCCGGTAAGGTGCTGGTGGTGGGTTATGACAACATCGACGCCATCAAGCCGATGCTGCAGGACGGTCGTGTGCTGGCGACCGCCGACCAGGCGGCTGCGCAGCAAGCGGTGTTCGGTATCCAGAACGCCCTCAAGCTGGTCAAGGGTGAGAAAGTCGATGCCAAGGACGGCATGATCGAAACCCCGGTCGAACTCGTCCTCAAGAAGTAATCCTGGCAGCACCCAACAGCGTCCGCCCGTCCTGGGCGGACGCCTGGAGATTTTCCTATGTCATCTTCCGCCCCGAACGCTGTCCTCTCGGTCAGCGGTATCGGTAAGACCTATGCCCAACCGGTTCTGGCCGACATTACCCTCACGCTTAACCGGGGTGAAGTACTGGCGCTGACCGGTGAAAACGGCGCGGGCAAGAGTACCTTGTCGAAGATCGTCGGTGGGCTGGTCACCCCGACCACCGGGCACATGCAATTCCAGGGGCAGGATTACCGTCCGGCCAGCCGTACCCAGGCTGAAGCGTTGGGCGTGCGCATGGTCATGCAGGAACTCAATCTGCTGCCGACGCTGACCGTCGCTGAAAACCTGTTTCTGGATAACCTGCCCAGCCACTGTGGCTGGATCAGCCGCAAGCAATTGCGCAAGGCTGCGATCGAGGCCATGGCTCAAGTCGGCCTGGACGCCATCGACCCGGACACTCTGGTCGGTAGCCTCGGCATCGGCCATCAACAGATGGTCGAGATCGCCCGCAACCTGATCGGCGACTGCCATGTACTGATCCTCGACGAGCCCACCGCGATGCTCACGGCCCGCGAAGTAGAGATGCTGTTTGAGCAAATCACCCGCCTGCAGGCCCGGGGCGTGGCGATCATTTATATTTCGCACCGGCTCGAAGAACTGGCCCGTGTCGCCCAGCGCATTGCGGTACTGCGCGACGGCAAGCTGGTCTGCGTCGAGCCGATGGCCAATTACAACAGCGAACAACTGGTCACCTTGATGGTGGGCCGGGAGTTGGGTGAACACATCGACCTGGGGCCGCGCAGCCTCGGCGGCCCGGCCCTGACCGTGAAGGGCCTGACCCGCTCGGACAAGGTCCGCGACGTATCCTTTGAAGTGCGTGCCGGTGAGATCTATGGCATCTCCGGCCTGATCGGCGCCGGTCGTACAGAACTACTGCGGCTTATCTTCGGTGCCGACCTGGCCGACAGCGGCACTGTGGCTTTGGGTTCGCCGGCCCGGGTGGTGAGTATTCGCTCGCCAGTGGATGCCGTGGGTCATGGCATTGCCCTGATCACCGAAGACCGCAAGGGCGAAGGGCTGCTGCTGACCCAGTCGATCAGTGCGAATATCGCATTGGGCAACATGCCGGAAATTTCCGCTGGCGGCCTGGTTAATAGCCGCGATGAAACTGCCTTGGCCAAGCGCCAGATCGATGCCATGCGGATCCGCAGTTCCAGCCCGGCGCAATTGGTGTCCGAACTGTCCGGTGGCAACCAGCAGAAAGTCGTGATCGGCCGCTGGCTGGAGCGCGACTGCTCGGTGATGCTGTTCGACGAGCCCACCCGCGGCATCGATGTCGGTGCCAAGTTCGACATTTATGCCTTGCTGGGTGAATTGACTCGCCAGGGCAAGGCGCTGGTGGTGGTGTCCAGCGACCTGCGTGAACTCATGCTGATCTGCGACCGCATCGGCGTGCTGTCCGCCGGGCGCTTGATCGAAACCTTCGAGCGCGACAGCTGGACCCAGGACGAATTGCTCGCCGCCGCCTTTGCCGGCTATCAGAAACGTGATGCGCTGCTCAACGACGCAGTGCTTAGGGATACCCCATGAAACTAACAACTTCCCCCGGTAAAACCGGCGGCAACTTCTACGGCCTGGGCACCTACCTGGGGCTGGCCGGTGCATTGCTGGCGATGATCGCGCTGTTTTCGGTGCTCAGTGATCACTTCCTGTCCTATGACACGTTCAGCACCCTGGCCAACCAGATTCCTGACCTGATGGTGCTGGCGGTGGGCATGACCTTCATCCTGATCATCGGCGGTATCGACCTATCGGTGGGCTCGGTACTGGCGTTGGCGGCATCGGCGGTCAGCGTGGCGATTCTCGGGTGGGGCTGGAGTGTCTTGCCGGCGGCCTTGCTCGGCATGGGCTGCGCCGCGTTGGCCGGCACTATCACCGGCTCGATCACGGTGGCCTGGCGCATTCCCTCGTTTATCGTGTCCCTGGGCGTGTTGGAAATGGCCCGGGGCGTCGCGTACCAGATGACCGGCTCGCGCACGGCCTATATCGGCGATTCGTTTGCCTGGCTGTCCAACCCGATCGCCTTCGGCATTTCGCCGTCGTTTATCATCGCTTTGCTGGTGATCATTGCCGCCCAACTGGTATTGACCCGCACCGTATTCGGTCGTTACCTGATCGGTATCGGCACCAACGAAGAAGCCGTGCGCCTGGCCGGGATCAATCCCAAGCCGTACAAGATCCTGGTGTTCAGTCTCATGGGCCTGCTGGCCGGTGTGGCGGCGTTGTTCCAGATTTCGCGCCTGGAAGCGGCAGACCCGAATGCCGGTGCCGGCCTCGAGCTGCAAGTGATCGCCGCAGTGGTGATCGGCGGCACCAGCCTGATGGGCGGGCGTCGTTCGGTGATCAGTACCTTCTTCGGTGTGTTGATTATTTCGGTATTGGCCGCCGGCCTGGCGCAGATCGGTGCCACGGAGCCCACCAAGCGCATCATCACCGGTGCCGTGATCGTGATTGCCGTGGTTCTGGATACTTATCGCAGCCGTCGTGCCAGTCGGCGAGGCTGAACCATGGCAACGATCAAGGATGTGGCCGCGATTGCAGGTATTTCCTACACCACCGTGTCCCATGTGGTGAACAAGACGCGCCCGGTGAGCGAGCCGGTACGGATCAAGGTTGAAGCGGCGATCAAGCAACTCGACTACGTGCCCAGTGCCGTCGCGCGTTCGCTCAAGGCCAAGACCACGGCCACCATCGGATTGCTGGTGCCCAACAGCCTCAACCCGTATTTTGCCGAGCTGGCCCGGGGCATCGAGGATTATTGTGAGCGTAACGGCTACTGCGTGATTCTCTGCAACTCCGACGACAACGCGGAAAAACAACGCAGCTATTTGCGGGTGTTGCTGGAGAAGCGCGTTGATGGCTTGATCGTGACTTCGGTAGGCGGTGATGACAGCGGCCTCGCCGCAGGCTTGAGCGCCGTGCGCACGCCCATGGTGATTGTCGACCGGGCGCTGGATGGCATCGATGTCGACCTGGTACGCATCGACCACGAGGAAGGCGCCTACCTGGCGACCCGGCACTTGCTTGAGCTGGGGCATCGGGACATCGCCTGCATCGGCGGCCCGGCCCACACCCGCGTCGCGCAAATGCGCCTGGCGGGTTACCAGCGTGCGCTCCATGAGGCCGGTGTGGCGGTGGTGGCCAATCGCATCCAGGAAAGCGACTTCACCAGCACCGGCGGTTATGCTGCTGCCGTGCAATTGCTGGCGCAGAACCCGCCCAGCGCGATTTTTGCCAGCAACGACATGATCGGCTTCGGCGTGTTGCGCGCGGCGGCGGAGCGCAATATCCGCGTGCCCGGTGAACTGTCGGTGATCGGTTTCGATGACATTCAAATGGGCCGCTACGTGTACCCGGCGCTGACCACGGTCGGGCAGTCGATCCTGCAACTGGGCGAGACCGCGGCCGAGCTTTTACTGCGACGAATTGCAACCCCCCAACTGCCGATCGATCAACGCATCGTGACGCCGAGCATCGTGTTGCGTGAATCGACGGCGCCCGTCGCCGGTGTGTTCGCCCAATACCGCTGAACCGAATTGATGAGTACTGATGTATGCCAGCAAAAGTAGTGGTAATAGGCAGCTTGAACATGGACCTGGTCACCCGCGCGAATCGGCTGCCCCGTGCCGGTGAGACCCTGGTCGGCCAGACGTTTTCCACGGTGCCTGGCGGCAAGGGCGCCAACCAGGCCGTGGCCTCGGCGCGACTGGGGGCCGATGTGGCAATGATCGGCTGTGTCGGTAGTGATGCCTATGGCACTGAACTGCGTGGCGCCTTGCTGGTGGAAGGTATCGATTGCCAGGCGGTGAGCACCGTGGACGGTTCCAGTGGCGTGGCCTTGATTGTGGTGGACGACAGCAGCCAGAACGCGATCGTGATCGTTGCCGGCAGCAACGGCGAGCTGACCCCCGCCTCACTGCAGGCGTCCGATGCGGTGCTGCAGGCCGCCGATGTGATTATCTGCCAGCTGGAAGTGCCGATGGATACCGTGGGCTATACCCTCAAGCGCGGTCGTGAACTGGGCAAGACCGTGATCCTCAACCCGGCGCCGGCCAGCGGCCCGTTGCCTGCCGACTGGTACGCCTCGGTCGACTACCTGATTCCCAACGAAAGCGAAGCCAGCGCACTGAGCGGCGTGACAGTCGACTCCCTCGACAGTGCCAAGGTCGCGGCGACCCACCTGATCAAGGCGGGGGCGGGCAAAGTCATCATCACCCTGGGCGCCCAGGGGGCGTTGTTTGCCGATGGCCAGGGCTTTGAGCACCTGGTGGCGCCCAAGGTCAAGGCGGTGGATACCACCGCTGCCGGCGATACCTTTGTCGGTGGTTTTGCCGCAGCACTGGCCAGTGGCAAAAGCGAAGCCGAGGCCATCCGTTTCGGCCAGGTCGCGGCAGCCTTGTCAGTCACCCGTGCCGGTGCGCAACCCTCCATTCCTACGCTGCATGACGTTCAAGGTTTTGTGCTTTTATGAAAAAGACCCCTCTGCTCAATATCGCCTTGTCGCGTTTGATCGCATCCCTGGGCCATGGTGACATCCTGGTGATCGGCGACGCCGGCCTGCCAGTGCCGCCCGGGGTCGAGTTGATCGACCTGGCGCTGACCCAGGGCATTCCCGACTTCATCAGCACCTTGCGTATCGTGCTCAGTGAAATGCAGGTGGAAAGCCACGTGCTGGCGGAAGAAATCCTGCTCAAGCAGCCACCCGCGCTGACGGAGCTGGATGCTTTGGCTGAACAGGCCGCCCTCGGCGAGCGACGTCTGCTCAGCCATGAACAATTCAAGCAACTGAGCCGTAGCGCGCGCGCTGTCGTGCGTACCGGCGAGTGCCAGCCTTACTGCAATATCGCGCTGGTCTCCGGCGTAACCTTCTAGAGTTTCCCAACGACAAGGAGTGTTTTATGCAACGTGGTCTGCCAACCCTGAAAAATCTGTTTCGGAGTGTCCTGCTTTTGTCCGCACTCACTGCTGCCAGCGCCCAAGCGGCGGAAAAAATCGACTTGATCATCGACACCGACCCAGGTGCCGACGATGTGGTGGCCTTGCTCTTCGCCATGGCTTCCCCGGACGAATTGAGCATTCGTGCGCTGACCACCGTCGCCGGCAACGTACGCCTGGACAAGACCTCGCGTAACGCGCGCCTGGCCCGCGAGTGGGCCGGGCGTGAAGAAATCCCGGTGTACGCCGGAGCACCCAAGCCGCTGTTGCGCACACCGATCTATGCCGAGAACATCCATGGCAAAGAAGGTATTTCCGGCGTCACCGTCCATGAGCCTAAAAAGGGCCTGGCTGAAGGCAACGCCGTTGATTACCTGATCAAGACCCTGCGTGCGGCCAAGCCTCACAGCATCACCATTGCCATGCTCGGTCCGCAGACCAACCTGGCGTTGGCCTTGACCCAGGACCCGGAAATCACCCAAGGCATCAAGGAAGTGGTGGTGATGGGTGGCGCGCACTTCAACGGCGGCAATATCACCCCGGTTGCCGAGTTCAACCTGTTCGCCGATCCGATTGCAGCCGAGATTGTGCTCAAGAGTGGCGTCAAGCTGACCTACCTGCCGCTGGATGTGACCCACAAGGTGCTGACCAGCGAGGCGCGCCTGAAGAAGATCGCCGACATCAATAACAACGCGAGCAAGGTCGTCGGCGATATTCTCAATGAATACGTCAAGGGCGATATGGAACACTACGGCATCCCGGGCGGCCCGGTACATGACGCCACTGTCATCGCCTACCTGCTCAAGCCGTCCTTGTTCACAGGGCGTCAGGCCAATATGGTGGTGGACAGCCGCGAAGGCCCGACCTTCGGCCAGACCATCGTTGATTGGTACGACGGCCTGAAGCAGACAAAAAATGTGTTCTGGGTTGAGAACGGCGACGCCCAGGGCTTCTTCGATCTGCTCACCGAGCGCCTGGCACGCCTGAAGTAACCCGGTCGACGTTCGCCAACCGGTTCTTATTCACGCTCGGGGTCTGGTGCCCCCATGTGATCGGCCGGGTATTTTTCGAATACCTGGCCGATGAATGCCTGTGCCGCCTGGGTGCCGAGTTCCTTGACCAGCAGGTCGATACCGATGATTGCCAGTTCTTCCGGGCTTCCTGGGCTGTAGGAGCTTTGTCCTTGGGGCCATTTGGCTTTGATGTCGGCTTGGAGCGTTACGGTGGTCATGGAAGTCTCACGGGTTGAAATGCTGGGCAATGCGCTGGAACGCGGCTCTAACCGGCGCAGTTAATCATTTTGCGCGGCGCTTGGCACTGCTACTTAGGCATGAAGCAGGTGCTGTGCGACACTGTCTCCCTGTTTAATTGCCGGGGGACCCCGCGTGCAGATCGATTTGAATAACCCCGAGAACCTGACACTGGCCGCCGTGCGTCAACTGATCGCCAGTGCCAGTGATGACGAGCATACCCAGTTGCGTGTGACCAGGGCCGGAATTGCCTACATATCTTCCGGGGTGGTGGGAGGCACTGACATCGATGGCCTGCTGTTCCGCCTGGAGACCTGGGCCAAGGGTTCCGGTTACGTCGGCAACGTCGCGGCCAGCGACGAGGTCTGGGTTACACAGATTTTCAATGCGCTGAAGCAGAACTGGCCGAAGCCGCCGTTCGATTACATCGACATCTACTGATTACGCTCATATTTGGTCACGATTGATCGGGCGAATGCCTGCTGATAGTCGGGCAGACTTACCTATCGGCGGTTTACGTTTTGAAACCTATCAGCCAGACCGCTGTCGCACGATCTCTGTTCATTTTTCAATAGGAGGCTTCATGCCTTGGAAGCTCGCATCATTAGGTACTTTGTTGGCAGCACTCGCGTTGGCGGGTTGCAGCACCCCGGGTGCCTCTGAGCCAGCCAAAGACGCCGCCGTGACCGATGCCGGTCATAGCCGCTGTGAGTCGAAGGCCGCCGAATTCAGCATTGGCCAGAAAGCCTCGCCGCAGTTGCTGGAGCAGGCCCGTACCCGTGCTGGCGCACAGAACGCGCGGATCCTCAAGCCCAACGATATGATCACGCTGGAATACCGCTCCGACCGCCTGAACCTGAACACCGATGACAACCTGGTGATCACGCGCGTTAATTGCGGCTGATCGTTTCCAGGCTTTTGCAACGCCCATAAAAAACCCCGTCACATGGACGGGGTTTTTTTAGCTCAGCGGAGAATTACTCGCCGCGAACCTGTGCAGCTTGCATACCCTTTTGGCCTTTCTCAGCCACGAAGGAAACGGTTTGGCCTTCTTTCAGGCTTTTGAAACCGTCGCTTTCGATAGCTTTGAAGTGTACGAACAGGTCGTCACCGCCACCTTGAGGAGTGATGAAGCCGAAGCCTTTTTCATCGTTGAACCATTTAACGGTGCCGGTTTGGCGATTAGACATGGTGTATCTCCAAGAAACATATATTTTCAGTAGTGCTGTGCTGCTCAGGCCAACTGGGCACACCGGGCTATCATAGTCGAAATGTTCGGCTTGGGAGCCCCCCCAAGGCATTGTTTGCTAATCAATAGCGTTGCGTTTGCTACTTGTGTCGGCTGAAAGCCCCGATCTACGGGGCTTCGGCGTGAAATATCAGCTGGTAAAAAAAGCCGTAAAAGCTGCGTAATTTGTGCGAAATGGCAGTTTTCGGGCTGTTTTCCTGGCAAAACGGTCGTCTGATCCCAGGCCGGTCTTACTTTTTCTTCACGACTTTGCAGGACGAAATAGCCGCGACTGCTTTGTTTTTAAGCTCCGGGCTGGCGTTCTGGTTAGTCATGAGCTCCTTGATTTCCGCAGTGCTCAATTCGGCGTTGATCTTGTCGGCGCCACATTCGCAGTGGGCCTTGGCAGTCTTGACGTCTACGTTCTGGCTGGCGGCCGCGCTGCAGTCGCTGACGAAACTGTCACGGGCACCGGCTGGCCAATTGGATGGAGCGGCAGCCTGCGCGCCGAGGGAAAGGAGGCTCAGGGTAGCGGCGAAAGCGAGGGTCGAGGTAAAACGCATCATGGGATGCTCCTTTGATTCGAGGACGAACGGCGATTCTCAGTGGGTTTGAGGTGTGGCGTACAGCTCAAGTTCACTTTTGCAGGTATAAAGGGTGGAATTTGTCTTTGCAGCGGATACTGCCGGCGCGGTGACCGTTCATCTGTGCTAGCATCCTTGGCTTGGCTAATTCCGGGTGCGCCATTTGCCGCCTTGCCATGTTTCTTTTCTGCTCACTCCAGTCACTGTGGTTCGATTATCGGTTGGCCGAAAGGCTCCTGCCGCTGTAAGGCAGGCGTTCATCATTGAACGGCCTGGTGTTGGATCTTGTACTGGCTCATCCCAACCCACGTGACCTTTGGTAGGGGTCACCACTAGGAGAGGAGGCGCCATGCCAACTATTACTCTTCCCGACGGCAGTCAACGTTCATTCGATCATTCGGTTTCCGTAGCCGAGGTCGCCGCATCCATTGGTGCTGGCCTGGCCAAGGCCACCGTGGCCGGCAAGGTCGATGGCAAGCTGGTTGACGCCAGCGACCTGATCACCTCCGATGCCAGCCTGCAAATCATCACGCCCAAGGATCAAGAGGGGTTGGAGATCATTCGCCACTCCTGCGCGCACTTGATTGGCCATGCGGTCAAGCAGCTGTATCCGACTGCGAAGATGGTGATCGGCCCGGTCATCGACGAAGGCTTTTATTACGACATCGCCTACGAGCGTCCTTTCACCCCGGACGATCTGGCCGCTATCGAACAGCGCATGCACGCCCTGATCGAAAAAGATTACGACGTCATCAAGAAAGTCACCCCGCGCGCCGAAGTGATCGACGTGTTCACTGCGCGTGGCGAAGACTACAAGCTGCGCCTGGTGGAAGACATGCCGGGCGAGCAGGCCATGGGCCTGTACTACCACGAAGAATACGTCGACATGTGCCGTGGTCCCCACGTGCCGAACACGCGCTTCCTCAAGTCGTTCAAGCTGACCAAGCTGTCCGGTGCCTACTGGCGCGGCGACGCGAAGAACGAGCAACTGCAACGCATCTACGGCACTGCCTGGGCTGACAAGAAGCAGCTGGCCGCTTATATCCAGCGCATTGAGGAGGCCGAAAAACGCGACCACCGCAAGATCGGCAAGCGCTTGAACCTGTTCCACCTCCAGGAAGAAGCGCCGGGCATGGTGTTCTGGCACCCGAACGGCTGGACCCTGTACCAGGTGCTTGAGCAGTACATGCGCAAGGTTCAGCGCGACAACGGTTACCTGGAGATCAAGACCCCGCAGGTCGTTGATCGCAGCCTGTGGGAGAAATCCGGGCACTGGGCCAACTACGCCGACAATATGTTCACCACCCAGTCGGAAAACCGCGACTACGCCATCAAGCCGATGAACTGCCCATGCCACGTGCAGGTGTTCAATCAAGGCCTGAAGAGCTATCGCGAGTTGCCGATGCGCCTGGCCGAGTTCGGTGCCTGCCACCGTAACGAGCCATCGGGTGCGCTGCACGGCATCATGCGTGTGCGCGGCTTCACCCAGGACGACGCCCACATCTTCTGTACAGAAGAGCAGATGCAGGCCGAATCCGCCGCGTTCATCAAGCTGACCATGGACGTTTATCGTGATTTCGGCTTTACCGAAGTCGAGATGAAGCTGTCCACTCGTCCGGAAAAGCGCGTCGGTTCCGACGAGCTGTGGGATCGCGCCGAAGCGGCCCTGGCCGCAGCGCTAGACAGTGCGGGCCTTGCGTACGATCTGCAGCCGGGTGAGGGGGCCTTCTACGGGCCGAAGATCGAGTTCTCGTTGAAAGATTGCCTTGGCCGTGTCTGGCAATGTGGTACCTTGCAGCTCGATTTTAACCTGCCGATCCGTTTGGGAGCCGAATACGTCTCCGAAGATAACAGTCGTAAACACCCGGTTATGCTGCACCGGGCGATCCTCGGCTCGTTCGAACGGTTCGTCGGTATCCTGATCGAGCACTACGAGGGTGCGTTCCCTGCGTGGCTGGCTCCGACTCAGGCAGTGATCATGAATATCACTGATAAACAGGCGGATTTTGCTGCTGAAGTTGAAAAAACTCTCAACGAAAGCGGATTTCGTGCCAAGTCCGACTTGAGAAATGAAAAGATCGGCTTTAAAATCCGCGAGCATACTTTGCTCAAGGTTCCCTATCTTTTGGTTATCGGAGATCGGGAAGTCGAGATGCAGACTGTCGCTGTGCGTACTCGTGAAGGTGCTGACCTGGGCTCGATGCCCGTCGCCCAGTTCGCTGAGTTCCTCGCGCAAGCGGTTTCCCGGCGTGGTCGCCCAGATTCGGAGTAATTATTATTAAGCGTGAAATGAGACAAGATAAACGAGCTGCACCGAAAGCCCCGATCAACGAGAATATCTCGGCACGCGAGGTTCGGTTAATTGGCGCTGACGGCGAGCAGATTGGCATCGTCTCGATTGATGAAGCGCTTCGTATTGCAGAAGAGTCCAAGTTGGACCTGGTGGAAATCTCCGCCGATGCAATCCCACCCGTTTGCCGGGTGATGGACTACGGCAAGTCGATCTTCGAAAAGAAGAAGCAGGTTGCCGCGGCGAAGAAGAACCAGAAGCAGATTCAAGTAAAAGAAATCAAGTTTCGTCCAGGGACGGAGGAAGGGGATTACCAGGTAAAACTGCGCAACCTGGTACGTTTCCTGAGTGATGGGGACAGGGCCAAGGTATCCTTGCGATTCCGCGGCCGTGAGATGGCCCACCAGGAGCTGGGGATGGAACTCCTCAAGCGGGTTGAAGCTGACCTGCTCGAGTACGGTTCGGTCGAACAGCATCCTAAGATGGAAGGACGCCAGCTGATCATGGTCATCGCCCCGAAAAAGAAGAAGTAATCAACAGGGCACGGCAGGCCTTCTGATTATGTTTATCAACTGAATGCGGAGTATCCGAACATGCCAAAGATGAAGACTAAAAGTGGTGCTGCTAAGCGGTTTCTGAAAACTGCTAACGGTATCAAGCACAAGCACGCTTTCAAGAGCCACATCCTGACCAAAATGTCGACCAAGCGTAAGCGTCAACTGCGCGGTAGCAGCTTGCTGCATCCGTCTGACGTGGCAAAAGTCGAGCGCATGCTGCGCCTTCGTTAATTTTTGGATCAAGAATAGAGGAAGTAACTCATGGCTCGTGTAAAGCGTGGCGTCATTGCCCGTAAACGTCACAAAAAAATTCTGAAACTCGCTAAAGGCTACTACGGCGCACGCTCACGCGTATTCCGTGTTGCCAAGCAAGCGGTAATCAAGGCAGGCCAATACGCCTACCGCGACCGTCGTCAGAAAAAACGTCAGTTCCGCGCTCTGTGGATCGCTCGTATCAATGCTGGTGCACGTGTTAACGGTCTGTCCTACAGCCGTTTCATCGCTGGCCTGAAAAAAGCGTCCATCGAAATCGACCGTAAGGTTCTGGCTGAACTGGCCGTGAACGAAAAAGCGGTGTTTGCTGCGATTGTCGAGAAAGCTAAAGCCACCTTGGCTTAAGTACCCCCGACAGTCACCCTGGGCTGCGCCTGTAGCCCAAGGTGGTAAACGTCATAAATAGGGGAAGAGCCTTCAAGCTCTTCCCCTATTTTGTATCTGGAGTCTGTACATGGAAAACCTGGACGCGCTCGTCGCTCAAGCTCTTGAGGCTGTGCAAAGCGCTGAAGATATCAATGCCCTGGAGCAAATCCGGGTTCACTACCTTGGCAAAAAGGGTGAATTGACTCAGGTGATGAAGACCCTGGGAAATTTGCCGGCTGAAGAGCGCCCGCAAGTCGGCGCGCTGATCAACGTTGCCAAGGAGCGTGTCACAGAGGTGCTCAATGCGCGCAAGGCGACCATGGAGGAGGCCGATCTCGCGGCCAAACTCGCCGCCGAGTCCATTGATGTAACCCTGCCTGGTCGCGGCCAGGCCTCGGGCGGTCTGCATCCGATCACCCGGACTCTGGAACGCATCGAGCAGTTCTTCACCCACATCGGCTACGGCATTGCCGAAGGCCCTGAGGTCGAAGACGACTATCACAACTTCGAGGCGCTCAACATCCCAGGCCATCACCCGGCCCGGTCGATGCACGACACCTTCTATTTCAATGCAAACATGCTGTTGCGCACCCATACCTCGCCGGTACAGGTCCGCACCATGGAAGCGAACAAGCCGCCGATCCGCATTGTCTGCCCAGGCCGTGTGTACCGTAGCGACTCAGATATCACCCACTCGCCGATGTTCCACCAGGTCGAAGGCCTGCTGGTTGATCGCGACATCAACTTCGCCGACCTCAAGGGCACCATCGAAGAGTTCCTGCGAGTGTTCTTCGAGAAAGAGCTGGCGGTGCGTTTCCGTCCATCATTCTTCCCGTTCACCGAGCCATCCGCAGAAGTCGACATGGAATGCGTGATGTGCAGTGGTAAAGGCTGCCGCGTCTGCAAGCAGACTGGCTGGCTGGAAGTGATGGGCTGCGGCATGGTTCACCCCAACGTGCTGCGCATGTCCGGGATCGATCCGGAAGAGTTCTCGGGCTTTGCCTTCGGCATGGGCGTTGAGCGTCTGGCCATGCTGCGTTACGGCGTGAACGACTTGCGTCTGTTCTTCGACAACGACTTGCGGTTCCTCGCGCAATTTCGCTAGTCGTAACGAATCTTTAGGAGAGCAGGATGAAATTCAGTGAACAATGGCTGCGCGGCTGGGTAAGCCCGCAGGTAGATCGCGATGCGCTGGTTGCGCGTCTGTCGATGGCCGGTCTTGAGGTCGATAGCGTTACGCCGGCCGCCGGTGTTTTCAGTGGTGTGGTGGTGGGCGAGGTGCTGAGCACCGAGCAACACCCCGATGCTGACAAATTGCGTGTGTGCCAGGTCAGCAATGGCGCACAAACGTTCCAGGTCGTGTGCGGAGCGCCTAACGTGCGCCCGGGCCTGAAGATCCCGTTCGCCATGATCGGTGCCGAACTGCCGGGCGACTTCAAGATCAAGAAAGCCAAGCTGCGTGGCGTCGAGTCCAACGGCATGCTGTGCTCCCAGGCGGAGCTGCAAGTAGGCGAGGGCAACGACGGCCTGATGGAACTGCCGGGCGATGCGCCAGTGGGCCAGGACATTCGCGTCTACCTGGAGCTGGAAGACGCCAGCATCGAGGTCGACCTGACTCCGAACCGTGGCGACTGCCTGTCCCTGGCTGGCCTGGCACGTGAAGTGGGCGCGCTGTACAACGCGCCAGTCACTCGTCCAGTGGTGGCCGCAGTGGCTGCGGTGCACGATGAAGTGCGACCGATCGAAGTACTGGCACCAAACGCCTGCCCGCGTTACCTGGGGCGTGTGATCCGCAACGTCGACCTGTCCAGGCCAACCCCGCTGTGGATGGTTGAGCGCCTGCGTCGCGCCGACGTGCGAAGCATCGACGCGGCCGTCGATATCACCAACTACGTGATGCTTGAACTGGGCCAGCCGCTGCACGCTTTCGATCTCGCTGAAATCAATGGCGGCATTCGCGTGCGCATGGCCGAAGAAGGCGAGAAGCTGGTTCTGCTCGACGGCCAGGAAGTCAGCCTGCGCGCCGACACCCTGGTGATCGCTGACCATTCCCGCGCCCTGGCGATTGCCGGTGTGATGGGGGGCGAGCACAGCGGTGTGTCCGCGACCACGCGCGACGTATTCCTTGAAAGTGCGTTCTTCGACCAGATTGCTATCGCTGGCAAGGCCCGCTCCTACGGCCTGCACACCGATGCGTCACATCGCTATGAGCGCGGTGTGGACTGGAAGCTAGCCCGTGAAGCCATGGAGCGCGCCACTGGCCTGCTGCTGGAAATCACCGGTGGCGAAGCCGGCCCGATCACTGAGATTGTCAGCGAACAGCATCTGCCGTCCGTTGCGCCGATCACCCTGCGCGCCAAAAGCGTTGAGCAAATGCTTGGCCTGGTCATCGCTCCGGCTGAAATCGAACAACTGCTGTCGGCCCTCGGGTTGAACATTTCTGCGGGTGGGGAAGGGCAGTGGCATGTTGAAGTGCCAAGCCATCGCTTCGATATCAGCCTGGAAGTCGATCTGATCGAAGAGTTGGCTCGCCTGTACGGTTACAACCGCCTGCCGGTTCGTTACCCGCAAGCGCGCCTGGCGCCGCAACCCAAGGCAGAAGCGCGTGCGCACCTGCCTGAGCTGCGTCGTCTGCTGGTCGCCCGTGGCTATCAGGAAGCGGTGACCTACAGCTTCATCGATCCGAAGCAGTTCGAACTGTTCAACCCGGGCGTCGAGCCGCTGCTGCTGGCCAACCCGATCTCCAACGACATGGCCGCCATGCGTTCATCCCTGTGGCCAGGCCTGGTGAAAGCCCTTTCCCATAACCTGAACCGTCAGCAAGACCGCGTGCGCATGTTTGAAAGCGGCCTGCGGTTTGTCGGTCAACTCGATGGCCTGAAGCAAGAGCCGATGCTGGCCGGTGTTGTTTGCGGCAGCCGCTTGCCGGAAGGCTGGGCGCAAGGCCGGGATGCCGTGGACTTCTTCGACGTTAAAGCTGACGTGGAAGCGGTACTGGGTTTTGCCGGTGCACTGGACGACTTCACATTTGTGCCAGGCAACCACCCGGCGCTGCACCCAGGTCAGACTGCGCGTATCGAGCGCGAGGGTCGTCTGGTGGGCTTCGTCGGCGCCATCCACCCGGAACTGTCGAAAACCCTTGGTCTCGACCGCCCGGTCTTCGTCTTCGAACTGGTCCTGGCCGAGGTGGCCTCGGGCAAGATGCCTAAATTCAGCGAGTTGTCGCGCTTCCCTGAAGTGCGTCGTGACCTGGCCCTGATCGCCGATCGTGAAGTCGCCGCTACTGCTGTTCTGGATGTAATCCGTGAAAATGCAGGGGAATGGCTGACAGACCTCAGGCTATTTGACGTCTATCAGGGTAAAGGCATTGATCCGCATAGAAAAAGCCTTGCAGTTGGCTTGACCTGGCAGCATCCATCGCGCACTCTTAATGACGATGAGGTGAATGCCACGACACAAAATATCCTCACCTCGCTCGAACAAAGGTTGAACGCCACGTTAAGGAAGTGACGTATGGGGGCTTTGACGAAAGCTGAGATGGCGGAACGTCTGTACGAAGAGTTGGGTCTGAACAAGCGCGAGGCCAAGGAATTGGTCGAGCTGTTTTTTGAAGAGATCAGACACGCTCTGGAAGACAACGAACAGGTCAAATTGTCCGGTTTCGGCAATTTTGATCTGCGGGACAAACGCCAGCGGCCTGGCCGCAATCCAAAAACGGGAGAAGAAATCCCGATCACGGCTCGCCGTGTGGTCACCTTTCGTCCAGGGCAGAAGTTGAAGGCCCGAGTTGAGGCTTATGCTGGAACCAAGTCATAACGACGAGCTACCCGTCATCCCAGGCAAACGCTACTTCACCATTGGTGAAGTCAGCGAGCTTTGTGCGGTAAAACCGCACGTGCTGCGCTATTGGGAGCAGGAGTTTCCTCAACTCAACCCCGTCAAACGCACCGGGAACCGTCGGTATTATCAGCGCCAGGATGTGCTGATGATCCGACAGATCCGTGCGTTGCTTTACGATCAGGGGTTCACCATCAGCGGCGCGCGCCAGCGTATGTCCGGTGATGAAGCCAAAGACGACACCACCCAGTACAAGCAACTGATCCGCCAGATGATCTCCGAACTGGAAGATGTGCTGGTGGTTTTGAAAAAATGATTCAGGCTTTTAAAATACTTCCACATTTCAAAAGCTTGCGGTATATTCCTGATCGCTTCGTTGCGAAGCGAACCCAGTAACACGCCTAGTCGGGGCGTAGCGCAGTCCGGTAGCGCACTAGCATGGGGTGCTAGGGGTCGAGTGTTCGAATCACTCCGTCCCGACCATATAATTCAAAGGGTTGCGAGATTTTATCTCGCGACCCTTTTTTGTTTTTGGTCGTTTTTACCCCTACAAAACCACCGGCTCTTGATGGACATTTCGATGTGATACCACTATCGGAGTTTGCCCACTGGACTTCGATCCTTTTTCGATATTGAGCTGTGTCGGTCGAGTATGTGACGTTCGATGATGGGCTGAGAAATCAGTGACGACCAAAGGCACATTACGGCTGTCGCTATAAGAGATATCATCCCGCCATCAGCTCAAGAGGGGCTCCCTGGCCGGTCAGTTTCGGCACTCCCTTGAGCATAACGACAAGGATTGTTGCGCATGGACGATATCGTTCAGCCCCTCACACCCCAAGAAGAAGCCCCGCCTAAGGAAGTAAAGGTCCTTGCCACCTTGGTAGCAAAGCTAAATCTTGCAGACTTCCAGAACGCTATCCCTGTGATTCGCGAGCTTCGTATCTCGAACGAAACGAGTAATCGTTTCGTCAATGCCACTCTTACGCTTAGGTCGGCCCCCGAGGTATTTAAGTCCAAGATCTGGCGGATCGACGAGATCGCTGCAGATAGCTTCAGGGTCATACCTGGGCTTGATCTTGTCTTGGACGGCCCGTTGTTGAGTCGCCTGACAGAGTCAGAAATGTCGACCTTTACGTTTGTTCTCGAAGCCGATGACAAGGAGGCGGAGAGCGGTCGCAAGGAAGTTGCTCGGCTTGAACAGGTCGTAGACCTTTTGCCCAGAAACCAGTGGGGCGGATTGCGGCATATACCAGATATGACTGCGGCTTTTGTTCAGCCGAATGATGCAGCGGTTGAGCGGTTGCTCAAACAGGCGGCCGAGTTGCTTCGTCTTAGCGATAAGCCGTCGGCACTTGATGGATATGAGGGTGGCCCCAAAAGAGCATGGCAGTTGGCGTCGGCAGTGTGGGGCTCGGTGGCGCGCATGAAGCTCGACTATGCGTTGCCGCCAGCTAGCTTTGAACAATCAGGACAGAAGATTCGTAGCCCCAGTCAGATTGCTGACTCCGGGTTGGCTACTTGTCTCGATCTGACTCTGCTTTTCTGCGCAGCATTGGAGCAGATCGGTCTTAACCCTGTGATCGTATTCACCCATGGTCATGCCTTTGCTGGTTTGTGGCTTAAGCCAGAAGAGTTTACGACTGCCGTGGTGGATGATGTCACTGCAGTACGTAAGCGGGTAAAGCTTCAGGAGCTCGTGCTGTTTGAGACCACTCTCATTACCCACGCCTCGATACCGCCATTCTCATATGCGGTAGAGATGGGCACGAAACAGGTAGCCGAAGACGCTGAAAGTGTTTTCGAGATGCTGCTAGATATCCGTCGTGCCCGTTTGCAGCGTATAAAACCGCTCGCCAGCTCAGAGGCTCAGATTACACGCGTCGCCGTTGCTGAGTCTGATGAAGCCCCATCGATTCTTGTGGAGGACGGGATCGGCATATCCGATGACAATATTAAGGCACAGGTTGAGGATCTGTCTAAGCTCGACCCAGCAGATCGCCTCGGCCGATGGCAGCGAAAGCTTCTGGATCTGTCGCTTCGAAATAACTTGCTCAATTTCAAAATGGGTAAGCGAGCGCTGAAGCTTGAATCCCCTGATCCTGGTGCTCTCGAGGACATTCTTGCAAGTGGACAGTCTCTAAAGCTGCTTACCAGGCCTGACCTAATGGATGGCGCAGATCCGCGTGAGCGCGCACTCTATGAGCAGCGTGAGCGAGAAGATGTTCGCCGCCGTCATGCTGAAGATGCTCTCAAACGTAGGGAAGTATTCGTTGCGCTGACGTCCGCCGAAATGGATGTCCGGTTAACCGAGTTATATCGAAGCGCTCGTACTGCTTTGCAGGAAGGTGGCTCCAACACGCTTTTCCTGGCCATCGGTTTTCTAAGCTGGACGCGTGAGGATAGGGCCGGGCAGAAGTACAAAGCGCCACTGGTCTTGGTTCCTGTCACTTTGGAGCGTAAGAGTGCGCGTTCTGGATTCACCATGGTGCTGCACGATGATGAGCCTCGTTTTAACCCGACTCTGATCGAGATGCTGCGTCAAGACTTTGAACTGGGCTTGGGTTCACTGGAGCAGGAGCTGCCTCGGGACGACTCCGGTCTGGATATCGCAGCCATTTGGAACAAAGTTGGTCATGCTATCAAGGATATCCCTGGCTGGGAGCTGAACGAGGACGTTGTGCTCTCGATGTTTTCGTTTGCCAAGTATCTTATGTGGAAGGATCTTGCCGAGAATGCAGAGCACCTTCGACAGAGCCCTGTAGTCCAGCACCTTCTGGATACTCCACGTGATTCGTTCATCTCCGATACCCCGTTTCCGGAGGCGGAGTCACTGGACCGTGATTACGGTCCGACTGATGTGTTCTGCCCATTGCCATCTGATTCATCTCAGCTTGCTGCTGTGATGGCAGCAGCGAAGGGAAAAAATTTCGTTCTCATAGGTCCACCGGGCACGGGTAAAAGCCAAACGATTTCCAACATGATCGCCCAGTCCATCGCTCAAGGGCGCCGGGTGCTGTTCGTATCTGAGAAAATTGCTGCCCTGGATGTCGTGTACCGGCGTTTGCGTGAAATCGGTCTGGGTGAGTTTTGCCTTGAACTTCACTCCAGTAAGGCTCGAAAAACGGATGTCCTTGCTCAGTTGCAGTCGGCTTGGGAAGCGAAAGGGGAGGTAGATGCTTCCGCTTGGGAGGTGGAAGCGCAGCGGCTGGCTTCCCTGCGTGACAGCCTTAATATTTATGTCGAGCGTCTGCATCGTCGGCATCGCAATGGCTATACGATCTACGATGCTATCGGGACAGTGACATCGGGTGTTGATGAGGCAGTAGCTGCGCTTTCTTGGCCATCCCCGGATACTCATGATCAGAAGGCCATGCTTGCGCTTCGAGAGCTGGGCGACCGCCTTGAAGTGAACGCGCAGGCTGTGGGTTACAGTCAGCTGGCAGGCAACGCTTTGTCCGGGGTAGGCCAAGCAGAGTGGTCGCCTCATTGGCAGCAACAATTCGTACAGGCGGCTCGTGACGTGCTTCCTGCTGTGCTTGAAGTCCAGCGAGCTGCCGATCGCTTCGTTGAGCTGTCAGGGCTTCCTGTTACGGAGTACACCCCAACAGCGCTTGAGGGGCTGTCGATTCTTTCTCGAGTACTTCCCGCTGCCGCTGGGCATGATTGGCGGTTCGCACTGCGCCCCGATGCTCGCTCGATTTCTAAACGCCTGAGTGACGGCTGTACTTGGGTCGACGAACACCGGAACATTAACTCCAGACTCTCATCCTTCTGGTCCTCTCGTATTACTGCTGAAGCTAAACAAGGCATTGATCTGCTGCAGCAACGCCGCGCTACATTCGTTGATCTAGGCCCGGCCTGGCCAGAAAATGTCACTGACGTTCTCGGGCAAGCTGTCACATTGCTGCGTCAGATAGACGACCTCAAGCACCAGCTGACGGCGTCCTACGGGGATGCGATTGAAGTACTTGATACCGAACTCCTACTGCGCGAATGGAAAGAAGCGGAGGAGTCTTTCTGGCCGAAGTCCTGGTTCGGAAAACGCCGCATCGCTGGGCTATTGGCGCCGACGCAGACATCAACAGGTGAAATCGACAATGGCAAGGATCTCGCTACTTGGGTAGAGATTCGGTCGGTGCGTCGAGCAATCGATGAGCTGGAGCCAGGTCATGAGTGTGTTGCTGTTTGGCAAGGTGCCAAATCCGAAGCAACGCATCTCGCGACAGCGATCAAGCTGCAAGAGGCTATGCGGCTTCAGAAAAGTAATTCTGCTTGGATCGATGACGGCTTGCAGTTGGTTGAGCAGGGCCAGCTAGGTGATGAGCTGAAGGAGGAGCTCCGCCGGCTACGTGCGCTGACTCGTCTCGATGCTGGTTTAGATGAGCTGGTTGATCTCAGTTTAGCAACTAGCTCTCTCTGGAGCGGTTTGACCACTGATATTGACGTGCTGACTGCAGCGCTACGTTTCCAGGCTGAACGACGTGACATTGAAGAGCGTGGTCGGCTTGTCGACGATCATCCTCATGTAGAGGAAGGGCGTTGTGGCTCGTCGTTCAAAGCTGATTTTGAGCTGCTCAAGAAAAGAGCAGCAGTTGAACAAGAGTTGGTGGAGCTGGCTGATCTGCGAGAAGTCGTTCCTGTCTGGAGTGACTTAAAAACGAAGGTTGAGGTCGCACTTGCGGCGGTAGCCTTCCAAGGGGAGATGGCTACCGCGTTAGCGAAGCTAGCACTCAATCCTGAGCAGGTCGCGGCCTACAAAGCACCGCTTCAAACTTTGCTGGGTGATGGTAACGCATTGCTTGAGCCGGAGGCTGCTATAGCCATTGCCGGCGCTACCCTTCGTGAAAAGCTCGAGCTGCTCCAGGAGCGAGCAACGCACCTGACTGCCGTCGGTCATTTCACCGAAATGGGCGTCATCGAAACTGCTCACCTGGCGCTAAGTGATATCAAGACAAACTGCGAAACTGTCGTCTCGTCTGAATCGCGCCTTAAGGCATGGTGCGCTTGGCGGAAGGTTCGCGATGAAGCCTACGCTGTCGGCCTGGCGCCGATTGTTCAAGCGATGGAAGCAGGAGCTATCAACTCTGGAAAAGTCCGGCGTGTATTGGAAGTAAATTATGCCCGCTGGTGGCTGAATACGACGGTCGACAACGAAGAGGTGATCCGGACGTTCGTCAGCGTGGAGCATGAGCAACGCATTCGCGATTTCCGCGCTTTGGACGACAAGTTCACCGAGTTGACCAAAGACTGGCTCCGAGCTCGGCTGTGTTCCGACCTACCAAGCCAAGACAGTGTAAGTCGCTCTTCAGAGTGGGGAGTCCTGCGACATGAGATGGGCAAGAAGACCAAGCACATTCCATTGCGGGAGCTGATGAGTCGTGCGCCAGAAGCGCTAACCAAGCTGACTCCATGCTTGCTCATGAGTCCTCTATCCATTGCTCAGTATCTGCCTCCTGCCTCAACGCCATTCGATCTCGTTATCTTCGATGAGGCATCTCAAATACCTGTCTGGGATGCCATCGGCGCCATGGCCCGAGGGAAGCAAGTGGTGATGGTGGGCGACCCCAAACAGCTCCCTCCAACTTCGTTCTTTAACCGCGCTGAGTCGACCGCTGAAGATGAGGATGTAGAGGCTGATCTCGAGAGTATTCTGGACGAGTGCATCAGTGCCAATCTGCCAATGCGTAATCTTAACTGGCACTACCGTAGCCGCCACGAAAGTCTGATCGCTTTCTCGAATCAGCGATACTACCAGTCGAAGCTGGTGACCTTCCCATCACCGTTTACGGCCGACAAAGCAGTACGGTTATGCCCAGTCCCGGGTGTATATGACAAGGGCGGGTCGCGAACAAACTTAATTGAAGCAAGATATTTAGTTGCTGATTTGGTTGCTCGCCTACAGTCTCCGGCCTTCCGCGAAAGCGGGCGGACCGTGGGGGTCGTAACCTTTAACGGCGAGCAACAGAAGCTCATCATGGACATGCTGGATGAGGCTTGCCGGAAAGACCCATCACTCGATTCGTATTTCGCTGAGTCCGATCTGGAGCCTGTGTTCGTCAAGAACCTTGAGAGCGTTCAAGGCGATGAGCGAGACATCATCTATTTCTCGACCACCTACGGAAAAGACGCTGCCGGTGTGCTGTCCATGAACTTCGGTCCGATGAACCGCCCTGGTGGTGAGCGTCGACTGAACGTGGCAATAACCCGTGCTCGCCAGGAGCTAGTGGTGTTTTCGACCTTGCGCCCAGAGCATATTGATCTAGCTCGTACGCAAGCGATCGGGGTTCGAGATCTTAAGCACTTCTTGGAGTTTGCAGAGCGTGGCCCACGGGCTCTCGCAGAGGCTGACTTTGGTAGCGTGGGTAGTTTCGACAGCCTATTCGAAGAGGCGGTTGCAGCGGCCTTGGCTAAAAAGGGATGGCAGATATTTACCCAGATTGGCGTTTCCTCCTTTCGAATAGACCTTGGGGTTGTTCACCCTGATGCACCTGGACGGTACCTTGCCGGGATTGAATGCGACGGTGCTACCTATCACCGCAGTGCGACCGCTCGTGATCGTGACAAGCTCCGTGAATTTGTACTGCGTGGACTTGGCTGGGAGATCGTTAGGATATGGTCGACGGACTGGTGGGTTGATGCAATTGGAACTGCCGAAAAGGTACATCAACGGCTGAACGAGATTCTAGCGGATTCCCGAGCCAGGCAGGCTGTCATCGATGCAACTCAAGAGGCAGAGCGACTGAAAATCGACGCAGCTATGGCTGAGGTCGTTGAGGTAGCAAGTCAGGTTACTGTGGTCGCCACAGTGGATAGTGTGGCCGAATCCAATGACCCCTCAGGCGCGTTGCCTGATTTGAAGTACGCCAAGGCTGCATCTATCACACCAGATGAGGATGTCCTGGCTTTTGCTCGTCCCCTTGAATATTTGATTTATAAAGAAGCCGACCCTCGTCAGGCGGTAGGGTTGGTCGATCCAGATCAGTTCTTTGAGGCGAGTTACACGGAAACGTTGGAGCAGATGATTGCTCATGTCGTAGCGGAAGAGGGACCGGTTCTGGACACGGCGCTCGCAAGGCGCATTGCCCGTGCTCATGGCTGGGTACGAACCGGCTCACGGATACGTGATCGCGTTGACCAAATTGCCCGGGCACGATTCCGTTCACATGAAGAGGAGCAGACAGGAGTCTTCTTCTGGCCTACTCATATCGAGTCGGATACCAGTGTCGTCTTCCGTAAGCCCGGCGACGAAGATTCCACGAGAGGGCTATCTGAAATCTGCCTGCCAGAACTGCGTGCTTTGGTTGATGAGATGGTGCAACGGGGGCACGAAGGGGAGTCCTTGATATACGCGGTCGCGAAGGAAGCTGGTGTAAGCAAGCTTGCTCATGCAGGACGTCAGCGAATTGAGAAGGCCATACGTCAAACGGCGGAGTAGTGAGAAGAAAGGGGGGCCGTGAAGGTACCCCTTATTTGTGAATAAATGGCCCAGCCCTCGCTCTGTGATGCGTGGAGTACATATGCCCTCCTTCTGGGTTCCTGGTATTTTCAGTTTCCAGGTGTTCAGGTGATTCAGGCAGAACCAGGAGCTATGTTAATGTGCCATCACATTAACGGTATGGAGAGTCGTGATGGGTTGGAAAGGGACTGTACGTTCGCTGCAAGCGTCTGCGCGGCGATCAGAGCGCAACGCTCATCGCCGGCAGCGTGAACTTGAAAAACGACAGAAAGAGTACGCAAAGATGGAAGCGCTGGAACAAGCAGCGTATGAAGTTGAGGTGTACGAAAATCACATAGATATCCTCCTTTCGATGCACAAGGAGTGTGCAGAGCCTGTGAAATGGAAGCGGCTTCTCTCCAATCCTGAACCTAGACAGCCACTCAAGAGCAATACTCTTGAGCAAGAAGCTAAGCATGCTGCCGCTACATATCACCCCAATTTCTGGGCTCGGCTCTTCAAGCTAGAGGCTCGTCAACGCGCAGTCCTGCTCGGCAAGATTGGCACCGCACAGGCGGAAGATGAAAGGCAGTATCAGGCTCAGCTTGATGAATGGAAGACTGCCAATACCGAGTGGGCAGAGGAGCGGGACATTGCGATCCGTATCCTTGATGGTGACCGTCAAGCCAAGCTCGATGCCA
This sequence comes from Pseudomonas sp. NFX5, assembly GCF_049132125.1. NCBI lineage: Bacteria > Pseudomonadati > Pseudomonadota > Gammaproteobacteria > Pseudomonadales > Pseudomonadaceae > Pseudomonas > Pseudomonas sp. NFX5. The sequence continues at coordinate 36,513 of NZ_JAFMZG010000008.1, read as the reverse complement.
TCGAAGCTTTTGAGTCGTTTGCAGAAATCTCGCACCTCGGCTCAGCCATTCAGATGATTGTTCATGAAGGTGGTGTCCTAGAAGCCAGACTCGCTATCCATGGCTCCGACGTGATTCCGACTGAAATCAAATCTCTACTCAAAAGCGGCAAGCTGTCGACTAAAGCTATGCCTGCTGGGCGGTTCAACGAGCTTCACCAGGACTACGTGTGCAGCTGCGCTCTGCGAGTAGGTCGAGAGTTGTTGGCAATCCTGCCGGATGACCTAGTCATCGTCACCGCTCTGGACAATGTGCTCAACAGCTCGACAGGTCATATGGAGGAGCAGCCAATTCTGAGTGCTGCGTTCTCTAGGCCAACTGTTGACGGACTTAACCTCGAAACCATCGACCCGTCTGATGCGATGAAGAATTTCGTCCATAACATGAGCTTCAAGAAGGGGGCTGGATTCTCGGCCGTTGCTGCTCTTGATGCTCAGCGTTTCGCCCTAACCGTATAACTGAATCATCTGAGAATCCAGAGAATGAAATGGCAAACATGAAACAAATTGGCTTGTACACAGGCATATCGGGAGCCTTGGCATCAGTGGCTGCGCTCGTCCTGCCGGCCCAGGCGGTTTCGCACAGCTCCAGCGGTAACAACAGTCCGGTCATTTCTGGCAACGGCAACAACGTCAGCTATCAATCCGGTTTTCCCGATCTTGAAACGATAAGAGCCCAGCGTCCCAACATCAGTGACCAACAATACGCTGCAATTAAGCCCGGCATGACATATGAACAGGTGCTGGATATCGTCAAGATTCCTGGTAAGGAGGCCGCCAGTGGCGGCAACGTGCAGATCTATACGTGGGGGACGGAGGTGTACGTATATATGGCGGTGACCTTGGTAAACGGCAAGGTTGAATCCAAGTCACATTGACACGGTTCCATGGTATTGCATCGCCAGGTAACGTCATGGATACCAGGCGACGCAGTTCAGCATTGATCTATTTGCTCCGAGGCTTACCCGCGTCACTCCGCTTGTCTCGAATTTGACCATCTTGATTTCGCGAGCGAGGCTGTTGGCCACCGCCGGGCTTCGGAACGGTCACATCTTTGTTGATAGGGCGTCGATCTGTCATCGTAAATCTCCTACGAGTGTGGGGTTTTTACACCTAATCTCCTAAGCCGACTTACACTAAAATACATCATGTTGTGGTTTGTGCTTGTCGTAAGCACAATATAGCGCGTTTCTTCACGTTGGCAATGACTGGTGTATGTTTGTGTTCTCGCGGGGGGATTTTGTCTACTTGCGCATGAAATGTCATGAGCCTGTTAAATGAGCGCTTGGACTTGGTTGCGTGCCTTGCGGATGTCCGTCAGGGATTTGCGCGGCCAAGACCCGCAGGAGTACTCTTTGTTCTGCTCGCCCCACCGATAGCGATAGAAAAAGCTGACCGACACACCGTCCTTACGGACTGAGATTCGACCGGCCAGATTGCCATCCTCCCGGAGGATTCGGCCGGCATCGTTGGCGGTCAGCGACTCGAGTTCTTTGATGGTGATTTTGGCCATGAAATGGACTACCCTTACTTTTCCCCCCACAAAAACGTCAGCTCTTGATGGACGTTACTGGACTCTCGTAGAGCAGAACATCGCTGGAGCTCAAGTAAATACTAGCTTAGAAAAATCCAGAGTAAAATTTTGGAAGCTTTCGAGAAGTATGAAAAAGGAGATGGGGTGCTAGGGGTCGAGTGTTCGAATCACTCCGTCCCGACCATATTTTTCAGTGACTTAGCCGAACTCCAGCCAGTTCGGCTTTTTTACGCATAGGGACTTTTGCGGGGGATCATCCCAACTTCCTCCTCAAGATCGTCACCGCCCCACGCTTGGATCCAGCCAATGCACTGAAAGCTTCCGGCCATCAAGGTCCTGGATGAGTTACGTCTGCTGATTCTGAAAATTCTTTTTAAACCCACACAGGTTCATTGAGCATAGGCAGATCTGAAGTACGATCAGCGCATACGCTTCAGCGTAAGCCCCAAATGGCCCAGGGCATAGTGCTCACTATGCAACAGAAGGCCCCCGCCATTCTTCTCGCTGGCCGTGGAACCCAATCCAGATAACTCCTTCAATCTCCTGCTAAAAAAGACTGAAGTATCCGGGCTGATATTCGGATTTTTTGAGAAGGGCCCTCAGCTGCCGACACCCAATGTGTGTAGTGCAGGGAGTTGGCGAAGGCCTCCAGGCCGACTGTGTGTCTACTGGTGGAGCATCGCTTCCACTTGAGCGACGCTGATACGCGGAATCACACTCGCCGGAATCTTCGAAATATCGGATAAGTTGTAAACCATGAAGTCATCCCCGATGACTTTCTTGGACATCAACTCGAACGACGGCAGTATGCGGGTGTAATAGTGCTGGTCGAGCCCGCAGGGGGAGTTTATGGAGTCCTTCGTTTCGTAAAACCTCCCCGACTTTTCGTCCAGGTCGACGCCCACCAGGAAAACCTTGGAGAACCCGACGTGGAATGCCAGCTGGATGGCCAGGTAGGCCACGGTTCGGGCATCAAAAAAGCCCTGGCTCATGTCCTTGCTGAACCCGATGGACCGTTTCCGAAAGGCGATCAAAGGGTGATCAGTAACCAGCTCTTTTGATCTTCCGAGCGCCACATCGATCCACGACGGTTTTGGCGCCTTGGACAGCGGGTAGAGCTGCCCGGTTGGACGAGCATGGGAGGATTGCGCATGGTCTTCCCACAGCGCGACCCTTTGGCTGACAGCCATGGCGTAGTTGAATAAATCCGGCTGCTGTTTGGAAAAGCTTCTGTCCGTGCAGGCGTAAAAACTCGGCTTGATGTCGGTGTTCATAAACATCGAAATGGCGCCATTCATGGTGATCATGGGCACGTGCGCGAACTTTTCGAGGGGGAATGATTTGGCTGACAGGCCGGAAGCGATAATAAAAACCGCGCCTGATTCGACATTCCGACAGGCAGCAAAATCGTGCAGGTGCAGCGGGCGTGCGCTTGAACGCCATGGCGCTGGCACGGGTGCAAACAAAGCCAGCTTTTTGTCGGCAACAGGCTTGGCCTCGACGAAGGGCATCTGTTTCATCCGATCTATCCGCGTAGTGAAAGGAAAATCCACACATCAGCCGACCAAGGCTCGATAGCGGAGTTCCTTTATAAAAAACAATACATAAACGCGGCTTCGCCAGACGTCCGGTATTTGTGTAGGGCCTTTCCGAGAGGGGGGGAACGCATCAACACGCCGCAACCTTTAAAACGTCTGCCCCATGGAGAACTGAAACACCTGCTTGTCCGCGTTCTCCGGCGTGCGAATCGGGTAGGCCAAGTTCACACTCAGCGGCCCCAGCGGGCTGTACCATGTCACCCCAACTCCCACCGAACTGGCCATCTGGCTTAGGTCCACGCTGCCGCAGCCCTGGGTCGTGCTGAGGTAGCACTTGTCCGAATACACCGTCCCTACGTCCCAGAACAACGAGGTTCGCACGGATTTGTTGTCTTTGATGAACGGCACCGGGAACAGGTACTCCGCGCCGCCGGTTATCAGGATATTGCCGCCCAGCGACTCGGTGTCCCGGTCCGAGTAGTACGCCTGCCCGGCACTGGCGTAGGCACCGGTTGCCGGGGTGTTGCGCGGGCCGAGGGTGCCGCTTTCAAAGCCGCGCACCGTGCCTTCGCCGCCGGCGGTGTAGGTTTCATAGAAGGGCAGCCCGTCCGTGGAGCCGTAGCCGCTGCCGTAGCCGAGCTTGGTGTGAAAGCGCAGTGATGTGGTGTTGCTGACAGGCAGGAACGTCTGCCCCGTGTAGTCGATTTTGTAGAAACTCAGGTCGCTGCCGGGCACCGTCACCATCAGGTTGAGGTTTTGCGAATGCCCGCGAGTCGCCAGCACGCCTTTGTTCAAGGTCGACTCCGACCAGCCAAGGTTGGCCTTGAAGTTGGTGAATTCCTTGCCTTCGCGCTCGATAAAGTCGTAGATCTCGTCGGCGCTGTAGGTGCCCGGTTCGATGCTGTCGTGTTGTACGGTCAGGCCAAAGTTCAAGCGCGAGGTTTCATTGATCGGGTAACCGAGGGTGGTGCCCAGGCCAAAACTATTGATGGCGTAATAGGAAACCCCGTCATCGTAGTACTTGTTGTAGTCGGTCTTGCTGTAGAACGCGTTGTAACCCAGGCTCACCCCGTCGGTGGTGAAGTAGGGATCGGTGAAACCGATGTTGTACTTGCTCTGGTAGGACGAGCGGGTCAGCCCCAGGCTGGCGTAGTTGCCGGTGCCGAGGAAATTGTTCTGGGTGATCGAGCCGCCGAGGATCAGCCCCGAACTCTGGGCAAAGCCGACACTGGCGGTAATCGAACCGGACGCCTGTTCTTCCACGGCGTAGTTCACATCCAACTGGTCATCGAGGCCGGCCACCGCAGGCGTCTCGACGTTCACCTCCTTGAAGAACCCCAGACGCTCCAGGCGCACCTTGGACTGATCGATCAGGTAGGTTGACGCCCAGCCACCTTCCATCTGGCGCATTTCCCGCCGCAGCACCTTGTCGTCGGTCTTGGTATTGCCACGGAAGTTGATACGGTTGACGTAGGCCCGCTTACCGGGGTCGACGGAGAACGTGACGTCAACCGTGTGGTCTTCATCGTGGGCCTGCGGCACGCCGTTGACGTTGGCGAACGTGTAGCCTTCGTTGCCCAGGCGACGGGTAATCAGCTCCGAGGTGGTGGTCATCAGTTTGCGTGAGAACACCTGGCCCTTCTGCACCAGCAGCAAGGACTGGACCTGGTCCTGCGGGACTTTCAGCTCACCACTGAGCTTCACCTCGCGCACCGTGTATTTCTGGCCTTCCTGGATGTTCACGGTGATGTAGACGTGCTTTTTGTCCGGGGTCATCGAGACCTGGGTCGAGGTGATATCCATGTTGATATAGCCACGGTCCAGGTAATAGGAGCGCAAGCGTTCAAGGTCGCCCGACAGCTTCTCCCGTGCGTATTTGTCGTCGTTCTTGAAAAACGACAGCCAGTTGCTGGTCTTGAGGGTGAACTGGTCGATCAGGGCATCGTCGGGGAACACCGTGTTGCCTACCACGTTGATGTGCTGGATCGACGCCACTTCACCTTCGTCGATCTTGATTTTCAAGCCTACGCGGTTACGCGGCTGAGCCACCACCTGCGCGTCCACCGACGCCGAGTAACGGCCCTGGGCAACGTACTGGCGCTGCAACTCGTTGCGTATCCCTTCCAGGGTGGCGCGTTGGAAAATCTCGCCCTCGGCAAGGCCCGATTGCTTCATGCCTTTCATCAGGTCATCGGTGGCAATCGCCTTGTTGCCCTCGAACTCGATACTGGCAACCGAAGGACGCTCGACTACATTGATGATCAACACATCGCCTTCGCGGCTCAGTTGGATGTCCTGGAAGTAACCGGTCTTGAACAGCGCGCGGGTCGAGTCCACCAGGCGCCGGTCATCCGCTTCGTCGCCGACGTTCAGGGGTAATGCCCCGAACACGCTGCCTGCAGAGACCCGTTGCAGGCCGTTGATTCGAATATCCGAGATTTTGAAGCCTTGGGCGAGTGCCAGTGAGGCATTGAGCAGCAGCGCAACCGAGCAGAGCAGGCGCGAAAAATTCATCAAGATCTTTTCCAGAACACATCGACAAGCAGCGCCGGCACGCATGGACAACTCGCCGCGCGGCCGGACTGGTGAACATCCAGCATACGAGCGAGGGGCGTTTGGTGCGGTTAACCGAATGTCAAGTTAGGTAAAGTTTGGCCTGGGATGCCGATGCCGGGCCGATAATGCGCAACCCCCCACCGACGAGCCCGAGATGATCCGCGTATTGTTGGTCGACGACGACCAGGAACTGACTGACATGCTGAGCCAATACCTCGCGCGCGAAGGCTTTGAGACCACGGCCGTGCACACGGGGGAGGAGGGCGAGGTGGAGGCGCTGTCGGGGCGCTACAGCATTGTGGTGCTGGACGTGATGCTGCCCCAGCGCTCGGGCATCGAAGTGCTCCGGCGCATCCGCGTCGTCAGCCAGGTACCCGTAGTGCTGCTCACCGCCCGTGGTGACAACATCGACCGCATCACCGGCCTGGAACTCGGCGCCGATGATTACGTGCCCAAGCCCAGCTCCCCCGGCGAACTGGTCGCGCGCCTGCGCGCCATCATGCGCAGGGTGCAGCCGGTGGGCCAGCCGACCACCGAAGTGATCAAGACCGGCGCGCTGGTGTTGTGGCCCGGCAGGCGCCAGGCCCTGTGGAACGGCCTCGAGCTGGGTTTGACCAGCACCGAGTTCAGCCTGCTGGAAGAGCTGGCCCGCAGTGCCGGCCAGGTAGTGAGTAAAAAGGATCTGTCACTCAATGCCCTCGGTTGCCCGCTGACCCGCTACGACCGGCGCATCGACGTGCATATCAGCAGCATCCGGCAAAAACTCGGGCCGCGCCCGGACGCCAAGGCCTGGATCCAGAGCGTACGTGGCCTCGGCTATTTGTTGATTGCCGAATGACCAGGCCCAGCCTGCTGTTCTGGAAACTGTTCCTGGCCTTCTGGCTGGCGACCACCTTGACCTTCCTGGTGGGCGTCGGCGTGCTTGAACTGGGCCGTTTCCAGCCGAATGACCCGCATGTGGAAGCCATGCTGGCGGCCGAAGACAAGCTGCTGCAAACGTTCGGTGTCGAGGCGGGCGGCCAGCTCCTGGCGGTGTGGGAGCGCCCGGCGGATGAGGCCATCGGTGTCTACAACAGTGCCGGGCAATTGCTGATAGGTGGGCCGGTGACGCAGCCGGCCTATGAGCGAGCGGTCGTCAGCAAGGAAGGCCTGGCGCTGTCGATCAGGTCGACCCACGCGCCCGGTAACCCGCCCGGCCGGCCCTGGCACCAGATTCCGTTGATCATCGGCACATTGATGAGTGCGCTGTTCAGCGGCTACATGGCCTATTACCTGGCCTGGCCCCTGGCTTACCTGAAGCGCGCCATGAGCGACGCGGCCCACGGACGCTTCGAAACCCGGGTCAAGCCGGCCATGGGCAAGCGTCGCGACGAGATCGTCGACCTGGCGGAAGACTGCGACCGCATGGCCAACCAGTTGAAGGGGCTGGTGGAGGCCCAGCAGCAACTGCTGCACGACATCTCCCATGAACTGCGCTCCCCGCTGACGCGCATGCAGGCGGCCATCGGCCTGTTGCGCCAGGACGCCGCCCGCCTGGAAATGCTCGAACGCATCGAGCGCGAATCCGAGCGCATGGACACCCTGATCGAGGCGTTGCTGACCCTGGCGCGCCTGCAAGGCCGCCCGGAAAGTATCGAGCGCGAGCCCGTGGATATCGTCGAATTGCTGGCGATGATCGTTGAAGATGCGCAGTTCGAAGCCGGCATCAAAGGCTGTCGCGTGCACCTGCAGGCGTGCCCGCCGTTTATCGCCTGCGTCAGCGGTGAGTTGTTGTATCGCTGCTTCGAGAACGTGATCCGCAATGCCGTGCGCTACACCCGGCCGGACACCACCGTGTGCGTGTCGGCGCAGGTCAACCACGATGCGAACCGCCTCACGGTACAGATCACCGACCAAGGGCCGGGCGTCGACAATGACCGGCTGCACAGCATTTTCCAGCCGTTCGAACGTGGTGTGGGCGATGCCAGCGTGGGGTTTGGCCTGGGGCTGGCCATTGCTGCGAGGGCCGTCCAGATGCACGGCGGCCACATCCTCGCGCGCAATGAGCCGGGCGGCGGGCTGACAGTGGAGATCACCCTGCACAGCGCGCGATCTTTACACGACATTACACTGGCTTGACCGCCCTGTACGTCGCGCCTCATTAGACTTGTCACCCTTGATTGAGTGGAGGTGGCGATGTTTCAGGTGCATAAAAAGGGCTTTGTGCCCGGCAGGAAAATGGTCGACGGCCTGGTCCCTTACGACTTCTTTTGCGAAGACAGCCCGGCGATCAATCTGTTTGTGTTTACCGGCGCCGCTACGCCGGGCGCCACCGTCGAAGAACAGACCCTGTGGGGCTTCACTCGGTTGGAACGTTTTGAGGCGATGAGCCACGCGTTGGTGAGCAACCAGCGGCACGCCGGCTGGTTTCAAAGCGTCAATGTGCTCACCGGGCCCAGCCACAACGGCACGCTAAGCGTGAAATTCCAGCGCGTGCTGAAAATCATCAAGCACGCCAGCCCGGCCCGTAAGGCCGACTACGAGATCCTCACCGACGAAGGCGACACCTATTTCACCCGCCAGGCGGTCGGCGAAAACAGCGCGCAAACCGTCATCTATTCGGCCGAGCCATAACGCCAACGGTGGGCTGGATTCGCCTCAAGCAAAAGCATCTCACCCACGTCCTGCTTGTTACTTCCGCCCACCAATGGGGCATCTTCTGCGCCATTGGGTAGCAAATTCCCACGCCACTTTTCAACGCCAGCGCCAGCTTTTTCCCTTCTATCCGATCTGAATCAATCACTTGGCTCCTGTCCCAAGCCGTTGGCACGCATCCTGCTTTTTTGTATTCGTGGATAATTGGATACAAAAATTCAAAAGGTGCTGCCGATGCAATTCGCTCCCGCTTACGTTGACCGCCAGCCCCTCACCGCCGAGGAGGAGGCCTACAACTTTCTGCTCGATGCCATTTGCGGCGGCCGCTACCGCAAGGGCGACCGGCTGATCGCCGAAGACATCGCCAGCGAGATCGGCATGAGCCGCATGCCGGTGCGCGAAGCCTTTCGCCGCCTTGATGCCCAGGGCCTGGTGACCCTGCGGCCCAACCGTGGCGCGATCGTCAGCGGTCTGGATATCGATGAGCTGCACGAAGTGTTCGAGATGCGCAGCGCCCTCGAAGGCCTGGCGGTGCGCGTGGCCGTCGGCCGTATCGGTGAGCGTCAACTGGCGGCCCTGGAGCGCATGCTCGATGAGATGGACGACTACCGTGACGAAGGCGCCGCGTGGGTCAGTCGGCACCGCGCGTTCCATGAATACCTGTGCAGCCTCAGCGGCCGCCCACGCTTGATGAAGCAGATTTCGGCGCTGTACTCGCTGGTCGAGGCGCCCATGCGCTTGTGGTTGCAGCACGGCGAAAAACCCCTCAGCGCCCGCCAGGAACACGCGGTGATCCTCGATGCGATCCGCGCCGGCGACGCCGCCCGCGCCGAAGCCGTGGTGCGCGAACACATCGAAGGCACCGTGCCGGCGCTGATCCAGTTCCTGCAAACCGAACAATAAGAAACACCCGCTGTGTTTTGACTTTAGTCCTGCCCCGTTATTCAACGAACTGGAGTGTCTGGTCATGCATAAATGCCGCGCCTTGCTGGTGGCTGTCTCCTTCGGTCTCTGCGCACAAGGGGCCTTTGCTGCGCCTCAAGTGCCGGATCGTCTGCAAAAAGTCGACAAACTTGTCTATTGCTCGGGGATGGATTCCCCGCCCCTGGTGTCCTTCGACGAAGCCCAGAAACCCCGCGGGCTCACCGTCGACCTGGGCCTGGAAATCGCCAGGCGCCTGGGCGACAAGCAAGTGCAATGGCGGGTGATTCCGTTCTCTGGCCTGGTGCCGGCGCTGCTCGCCCAGCAGTGCGACATGATCGTCGACCAGCTGTTCGACAAACCCGAGCGGCGCCAGGTGATCGACATCGTCAACTACATGTATTCCAGCCAGTCGGTGGTGGTGCCCAAGGGCAACCCCAAGGGCATCAAGGCGCTGGATGACCTGTCCGCGCACAAGGTCGCGGTGCTCAACGGCTCCACCATCAAGACCCTGCTCGATGCCCACAATGAAAGCCTGGCCAAGGCCGGCAAGCCCCCGATGAAACTGGTGGTCTACAACACCGACACCGATGCCTTCCAGGCCCTGCGCATCAGCCAGGTCGACGCCTACGGCACCACCGTGGAAACCGCCGGTTACTACGCAGCAATGGCCCCGGACCTGTTCCAGGAAGGCGTGCCGGCGTTCAGCCGCATCCTCACCGGCCTGGGCATACGCAAGGACGACCCGCAACTGACCGCCGCCGTGCAGCAGGTGATCAGCGATATGCGCAGCGATGGCAGCTATGTGCAGTTGCTGGACAAATGGCATGTCAGCAGCGACACACTCGACTGAGGCGTACCTGCGATGAATTTCAATTGGGATGTGTTCTGGCAGTACCTGCTGCAGCCCAGCGGGGTTTACCTCACGGGGCTGTGGCTGACCTGCCTGATCAGCGTACTGGCGATGCTGCTGGGCTGCGCGCTGGGGCTGGCGGCGGCGTTGTTGCGCTTGTCGAAGAACCCGCTGTTGCATCTGCCGGTGCGTTTTTACGTGTGGCTGATGCGCGGCACGCCGCTGCTGGTGCAGATCGTGTTTCTGTACACGGCACTGGCGGCGGGCGGGATTTTCCGCTTTGAGGATATCGAGCTGTTCGGCTTGATCGTCCCCGGCAATATCCAGGCGGCGATCATTGCCCTGGGGCTCAACGAAGGCGCGTACATGGCCGAGATCATCCGTGCCGGCATCGGCGCGGTGGACAAGGGCCAATATGAAGCCGGGCGCTCCCTGGGCATGGGCTTCGCCAAGCTGATGCGGCGCATCGTGCTGCCCCAGGCGTTCCGGGTGATCGTGCCGCCGCTGGGCAATGAGTTCAACGTGATGCTCAAGAACACCACCCTGGTCAGCGTGATCGGTGTGCAGGAACTGCTGCTCAGCACCCAGATGATCACCTCGGCCACCTTCCGGGTGTTCGAGCTGTACCTGGTGGTTGCCTTGTACTTCCTGACGCTGACCACCCTCTGGGGCTTTTTCCAGCGCTGGCTCGAAGCCCGTTTCAGCCAGTCCGACCGGCCTTCCGCGCCACCACCGGCAGCCAGCCGCATGTTCGGGCGCAGCACCCTGAAACTGCTGAGGGGACGATAACCATGGCGCACCAAAGTGAAGAGCTGATCATTGAGGCACTGGATATTCAGAAGTCGTTCGGCGCGTTGCAGATCCTCAAGGGTATCTCGCTGCAAGTACGGCGCGGCGAAGTGGTGGTGCTGATCGGCGCCTCGGGCTCGGGCAAGACCACCTTTATCCGCTGCATCAACCTGCTGGAAGACATCCAGGGCGGGCGCATCCGCGTCAACGGCCGCGCCATGGGCTATCGCGAGCGCAGCGACGGCAGCCTGGTGCGTGATTCGGAGCGCAACATCGCCCGCCAGCGCCGCGACATTGGCATGGTGTTCCAGCGCTTCAACCTGTTCCCCCATATGACGGCGCTGGAAAACATCATTGAAGCGCCGATCCAGGTCCTCGGCACGCCACGTGCCGAAGCACTGGAACAGGCCCGTGGCCTGTTGGCGCGGGTCGGCCTGGCGGACAAGGCCAGCCATTACCCGTCGATGCTCTCCGGCGGCCAGCAGCAACGGGTCGCCATCGCCCGCGCCCTGGCGATGAAACCCCAGGCCATGCTGTTCGACGAACCCACCAGCGCCCTCGACCCGGAAACCGTCGGCGAAGTGCTGCAGGTGATGAAAGAGCTGGCCGAGGAGGGCATGACCATGGTGGTGGTCACCCATGAAATGGGCTTTGCCCGGGAAGTGGCAGACCGCGTGGTGGTTCTCGACCAGGGCGAACTCATCGAACAAGGGCCGCCGGAACAGATCTTCAGCCACCCCAGTCATCCCCGGACCCGGGCGTTTCTCAGCCGTGTGTTATGACTTTTTTTGAAGAGCCTTTGCCATGTTGAAATTTTCTGCTCACGAGTATCCCTATCCATCGCAGCGCCAGAGCGTATTTGCCCGCCGTGGCATGGTCGCCGCGTCCCAGCCCCTGGCTGCCCAGGCCGGTATCGAAATCATGCAAAAGGGCGGTAACGCCATCGACGCGGCCATCGCCACGGCGGCCGCGCTCACGGTGGTGGAGCCCACCGGCTGCGGCCTGGGCGGCGATGCGTTTGCCCTGGTGTGGTGCAAGGGCCAGTTGCATGGCCTGAACGGCAATGGCCATGCGCCGGGCGCCTTGAGTGTCGAGGCGGTCAAGGCTGCCGGGCACGATCGGATGCCGCTGTACGGCTGGACCCCGGTGACCGTGCCCGGCTGCCCATCGGCCTGGGCGGAGCTGTCGCAACGCTTCGGCAAGCTGGCGTTTGCCGAGTTGCTGCAACCGGCCATCCGCCTGGCCCGCGAGGGTTTCCCGCTGTCACCGGTGGTTGCCCACCAATGGCAGATCTCCTTGAACGAATTCAGCCCGCACCGCGATGAAGTGCTGCAAGCCTGGTTCGACACGTTCCTCATCGATGGGCGCGCACCCCAAGCGGGCGAGATTTTCCGCAACCCGGCCCAGGCGCGCACCCTGGAAGAACTCGCCGCCAGCCGTTGCGAAAGCCTGTATCGCGGTGCCCTGGCCGCACGCCTGGACGCCCACTCACGGGCCACCGGGGGTTACCTGCGCGCCAGTGATCTCAAGGACTACCGCGCACAGTGGGTGGACCCGATCCACATCAATTATCGCGGTGTCGACGTCTGGGAAATCCCGCCGAGCGGCCAGGGCCTGGTGGCGCTGATGGCGCTGAACATCCTCGAAGGCTTCACCTTCGATCACCGCGACAGCCAACAGACCTGGCACCGCCAGCTCGAGGCCATGAAGCTCGCCTACAGCGACGGCCTGCATTACATCACCGACCCGCTGCACATGCGCGTGGCAGTGGCCGACCTGCTCAGCGACGACTACAGCGCGCGCCGTCGCAGCCAGATCGGCGAACAGGCCCAGGCGCCCAAGCCCGGTGACCCGCACGCCAGCGGCACGGTGTACCTGGCCACGGCGGACGCCGAAGGCAATATGGTCTCGTTCATCCAGAGCAACTACCACGGCTTCGGCTCCGGCGTGGTACTGCCCGACAGCGGCATTGCGTTGCAGAACCGTGGGCAGGAATTCAGCCTCGACCCGAGCCACGCCAACTGCCTGGCAGCAGGCAAGAAAACCTTCCACACCATCATCCCCGGTTTCCTCACCAAGGACGGCCAGGCCCTGGGCCCGTTCGGCGTGATGGGCGGCTACATGCAGCCCCAGGGTCACGTACAGATGGTGATGAACCTGGTGGACTTCGGCCTCAACCCCCAGGCCGCACTGGATGCGCCGCGCTGGCAATGGCTGGGCGACATGAAGGTCGGCATCGAGCAGGGTGCCTCCCGCGACCTGGCCAATGCCCTGGCCCGGCGTGGTCACCAGGTGCAGATCGCCAGCGACCTCACCGACTACGGCCGTGGGCAGATCATCCTGCGCGACCCGGTCAGCGGCGTGCTGTGCGGCGGCACCGAACCGCGTGCGGATTCCCATATCGCGGTATGGTAACCAGGGCAGGGCATGGCGCCGCCATTGCCCTGCCATTTTGAAAAAAGTTGGTCGAAGCCTGTCCCCTTTTTTCACCTCGCCTGTCATTCCAGGCAAGTGAACAAAATCGAGAGCTTCTTCCAATGCCCGCAGTCCACCCCTTGCGCTTGCGCCCGTTGCTCAAACTGAGCCTGATGCTGAGCCTCAGCGCCAGCCCCTTGTTCGTCCCCGTCAGCTATGCCGAAGACAGCGCCGCGCGCCGCAGCTACCAGGTGCCGGCCGGCAGCCTGAGTGCGGCGTTGACCCGTTTTGCCGGGCTGTCGGGGGTCAACCTGTCGGTGGACCCGGCGCTGGTCAGCGGGCGCAGCAGCAGCGGTTTATCCGGCGAATATGGCGTGGAAGAGGGCTTTGCCCGCTTGCTGCAAGGCTCCGGCCTGCAATTGCAGCCCATGGGGGAGCAGGCCTACATGCTGGTGCCGGTGCCGGAGGGCGGCAGCCTGGAGCTGGCGCCCACGTCGATTCTCGGTACCACCGGCCTGTACGACGGCGACACCTACGCCGGTGGCCAGGTGGCGCGGCGTGGCTCGCAAGGCCTGCTGGGCACCCGGGACTTCATGGAAACCCCGTTCAGCATGACCACCTACACCCAGGACGCGGTGAAAAACCAGCAGGCGCGCACCCTTGGCGACCTGATCGCCAGCGACCCGTCGGTACGCGCCACCAACCCGGCCGGCGGGCGGTATGAGCAGTTCACCATTCGCGGCTTCAGCCTGTTCAACAGTGATGTGTCGTACAACGGCCTGTACGGCGTGCTGCCGACCTACACCATCGACATGGAGATGGCCGACCGCGTCGACATCTTCAAAGGCCCCACCCAGTTGATCAACGGCATCTCGCCGCGCGGCAGCGTGGGCGGCGGGATCAACGTGGTGCCCAAGCGCGCCACCGACAAGGACATCACCTCGTTCACCGGCACCTGGGCCTCCGACAGCCAGGCCGGTGGCGCCGTGGATGTGGGCCGGCGCTTTGGCGAGGACAACAAGTTCGGCCTGCGCTTCAACGGCGTGAAGCAGTCCGGCGATACCGAATGGGACCACCAGAGCGTCGACCGTGAGATGGCCGTGCTGGGCCTGGATTTTCGTGGCGAGCGCCTGCGCCTTTCCACCGATATCGGCCGCACCGAGCGCGACACCGATGCGCCGCAGGAGCGTGTGCAAGTCGCGGCTGCCGCGCCGGTGCCCAGCGCCAACGATGTGCGCCGCAACTATGCGCAGTCCTGGAGCAAGGCCCGCACCAAGGACACCTTCGGTACGCTGAATGCCGAATATGACCTCAGCGATTCGGTGATGCTCTACGGCGGTGTCGGCGCGCGCAAAAGCAACCACGAGTTCCTGCGCCATGCTGTTTCGGTGACCAATGCGGCCGGTGATTTCACCGTGCAGCCCCGGGACTTCACCCGCGATGAAAACGTCCGTACCGCCACGGCCGGCGTGCGTAACTGGTTCCACACCGGGCCGGTGAGCCATGAGGTCAACCTGGCCGCCAGCTACTTCTATATGGACTTCACCAACGGCGGTGCGCGTTATGCCAACGCATCGAGCAATCTCTACAACCCCGTGCAAACCCCGACGCCGTCGGTGGCCACGCGCCAGGATGCGAAGGTCTATACCGAGAACAAGTTCAGTGGCGTGGCCTTGTCCGACACCCTGGGTTTCTTCGATGACCGCCTGTTGCTCACCCTCGGTGCGCGCTGGCAGCGCGTGATCGTGGATGACTGGAGCAACGGCATCAAAGGCAAGACCAACTACGACGAAGAAAAGATCTCGCCTTCGGGCGGCCTGCTGTTCAAAGCCACCGACAAGCTGTCGCTGTACGCCAACTACATGGAAGGGTTGAGCCAGGGCAAGATCGCACCGTCCACGTCGAGAAACGAAGACCAGATCTTCCCGCCGTTTATCAGCCGCCAGGTGGAAGTCGGCGCCAAGTACGACGCCGGCGCCTTCGCCGTCACCGCCGCGGTGTTCCGCATCAAGCAACCGGCCTACGAGACCAACGCCACGTCGCGGCTGTTCGGTCCCAATGGCAAGCGCCAGAACACCGGTGCGGAGCTGAGCGTGTTCGGCGAACCCCTCAAGGGCGTGCGCCTGCTCGGCGGCGTGATGTACATCGACAGCAAATTGAAGGACACCACCAATGGCGCCTGGGACGGCAACCGCGCGCCGGCCACGCCCAAGTACAACGTCAACCTCGGTGCCGAGTGGGATGTCCCGACCCTCGAAGGCCTGACCCTGACCAGCCGTGGCATCCACTCCAGTTCTCAATACCTGGACCAGTCCAACGTCAAGGAAATCGACGCCTGGAACCGCATCGACGTCGGCGCCCGCTATGCGTTCAAGGTCGATGAGAAGCACATCACCCTGCGGGCGAATGTGGAAAACGTCGCCGACAAGCGCTACTGGAGTTCGGCCGGCGCATCGGATGACAGCGAGCCGGGGCTGACCCTGTCGACCCCGCGCACCTATCTGCTGTCTGCCACCGTCGACTTTTAGACGCGGATTAAAAATGTGGGAGGGGGCTTGCCCCCGATTGCGGCGGTTCAGTTGGAGCATCCTTGACTGACACACCGCTATCGGGGGCAAGTCCCGTCCCATATTTGGATCTCAGTTGGCTTGGGAATTCCACATGGCCTTCTTCACCTCAATGGCCTTGGGCAACAACCGATTCTGGAAAAACAGATCCGCCGTCGCCTGCTGCGCCTCAATAATCTTGTCATCAATCGGCAAAATCGGCGAAGGCGGGCGGTTGTCCATGTAGCGCGCAACCACCTCGGCGGGCAGGCCCATGAAGTCGGTCAGTACGTTCAGGCTGTCTTCGCGCTGGCTGCGGGTAAGGGCTTCGGCGGCGGTGAGTTCGTCGAGCAGGTCATGGATAAAGGCACCGTTGTCCCGCGCATACGCGCGCCGGGCGGTGTACACCGGACCCGACAAACCCAAGCCTTCGCCATTGGCCAGCACATGGCTGGGGCTCTGGCTCAAGGCGAGTGACGAGTAGGGCTCCCAGATCGCCCAGGCATCGACGCTGCCTTGTTCGAACGCCGCTCGTGCATCGGCCGGCGGCAGGTACACCGGTTGGATGTCCTTGTAGCTCAGGCCGGCGTTGTTCAGCGCGCGCAGGATCAGGTTGTGAGAGCTGGAACCCTTCTGGAACGCCACTTTCTTGCCCTTGAGGTCCGCCACCGAATGCAGCGGGCTGTCATTGCGCACCAGGATCGTCTCGGCGCTCGGCTTGGGCGGTTCGGCGCCGATATAGACCAGGTCGGCCCCGGCGGCTTGGGCGTACAGCGGCGGGATGTCGCCGGTGGAACCCACATCCAGTGCCCCCACGTTCAGCGCTTCAAGCATCTGCGGGCCGGCGGGGAATTCGATCCACTTCACCTCCGTCTTCGGGAAACGCTTTTCCAGCAGGTCATGTTGCTTGGCGAGGACCAGGGCGATGGAGCCTTTTTGGTAGCCGATACGCAAGGTGGCGGGGTCGGCGGCCAGGGCGGTTTGCGTCACCGCCAGCAAGGCCAGGAGCAGTGCTGGAAACTTCATGCTTTACCCTCTGTAAAACGATGGGCCGGGCGCGCCAGTCCGAGGTTTTCGCGCAAGGTGGAACCGCTGTATTCAGTGCGAAACAGGCCGCGCCGCTGCAGCTCGGGCACCACCCATTGCGCGACGTCTTCCAACCCACCCGGCAAGTGCGGCACCAGGATATTGAAGCCATCGGCCGCGCCGTTTTCGAACCAGTTCTGCAGCTCGTCGGCAATCTGCGCAGGCGTGCCGATCAGGCTGTAATGTCCGCGGCCCCCGGCAATTCGCCGACCCAATTGCGCGAGGGTCAGTTGCTCACGATCGGCCAAGTCACTCAGCAGTTGCTGGCGACTGCGTTGCCCGCTGTCGGTCAACGGCAGCGCCGGCAACGGCCCGTCCAGCGGGTAGCCGGACAGGTCGAAATTGCCCAGCATGCGCCCCAGCAACGCGACGCCCACCTCAGGTTCGACCAGATCCTGGAACGCCTCGAATTTGGCCTGGGCCTCGGCCTCGGTCGCCCCGACCACCACCAACACGCCGGGCATGATTTTCAGCGAATCCGGCCCGCGCCCGTACTGGCTCAAGCGGCCCTTGAGGTCGGCATAAAACGCCTGGGCATTGGCCAGCGAGGTCTGTGCGGTAAACACCACCTCGGCGGTCTGCGCGGCCAGCTCACGGCCGGCTTCGGACGAGCCGGCCTGCACGATCACCGGTTGGCCCTGGGGCGAGCGCGCCACATTCAGCGGGCCCTTGACCCGGAAGTGTTCGCCCACGTGGTCCAGCACATGCAGTTTCGTCGGGTCGTAATAGTTGCCGCTGGCCTTGTCGCGCACAAACGCATCGTCTTCCCAGCTGTCCCACAGCCCGGTCACCACCTGGTGAAACTCCCTGGCGCGGCTATAGCGTTCGCCATGGCCGAGGTGTTCGTCGCGGCCAAAATTCTGCGCTTCGGCGGCGTTGTCCGAGGTCACCAGGTTCCAGCCCGCACGCCCGCCGGACAGGTGATCCAGCGAAGCGAACTTGCGCGCCACATGGTAGGGCTCGTTGTAGCTGGTGGTCGCCGTGGCGATCAGGCCGATGTTATCGGTCACCGCACTCAGTGCCGAGAGCAGGGTGAGCGGCTCGAAATGATCCGAGCGCGCCATATGGCTGGCGATCTCACCAGTGGCAGCGGCGATGCTGTCGGCCACGAACAGCGCATCGAACTTCGCCGCTTCGGCCACCCGTGCCAGGTGTTTGTATTGGGCGAAATCCAGCCCGGCATCCGCCGGCACGTCCGGGTGGCGCCAGGCGGCGACATGGTGCCCGGTGGCCATGAGAAAGGCGCCGAGTTTCAGTTGACGGCTCATGCTAGAAATCCTTGCGCAGTTGCACGCCGAAGTAACGCTCATCGTCACGGGGTACGGCGCGGTAGATGTAGTTGCCGCCACTGGCCAGCAGCGGTGAGTAGGACTTGTCGGCGAGGTTCTTGGCCAGCAACGCCACGCGCCAACCGTTGGTGTAGTCGGCCAGGGCCACGCTGGCGTTCCAGATGCCATAGGCGCCTTGCTTGGTGTCGACGTTCTGACTGATGTCGTACTGTACTTCGCTCTGCCAGCTGTAGTCGGTGCCCAGTTCGATGTCCAGGCCGTTATCCAGCGGGATCGTGTAGTCGGCGCGCACGTAGCTTTTCCAGTCCGGGCTGAAGGGCAGTGGCTTGCCATTCACGTTGCACGTCGCCGCTGCACCGGCCGGGCAGGCGAACTCATCAATGCGCGCACGGGTGTAGGCCAGGGCGCCGGAGAGCTTGAGTTGCTGGGTGGCCTGCAGGGCGTAATCCAGCTCGACGCCTTCGGTGCTGACGCTGCCGGCGTTGATCAGGCGGGTCACGACCTGGCCGGCGACGGTGTCGAAAAAGTTCGCCTGGTAGTTGTCGTAGTCGCTGTGGAATACCGCCAGGTTGGTGGTCAGGCGGTTGTTCCAGGCGGTGGCCTTGATCCCGGCTTCCCAGGTGTTGGAGGTTTCCGGCTTGAGCGCGTCGGTGTCGCGCGGCTGCATATTGAAGAACACGTTGTAGGCCGGGCCCTTGTAGCCGCGCGAGTAGGTGAGGTAGCTGGTGACACTGTCGCTGAGGTCGTACTGCACCCCGAGGCGGCCTGACCAGCCGTCTTCGTCCACCGAGCCGGAGCTGGAGGTGGCCGGTTGAATCCCGCTGACCGTGGTGGCCGAGGTGGAGACGCGGCGGTGATCGTATTTCAGCTCATCGTGGGTGTAGCGTAGGCCGGCGATGCCACGAAAGCGCGAGGTGAAGTTCAGCGTGGTCTCGCCGAACACCGCGTAGCTGTCGCTGGTGGTGCTGTAGTCGGCGATGCCACGGTCGGTGCGCGTGGTGGTCGTGAGCGTGCGCTGATAGGTTTCCTCGTCCTTGCCGTGCATGTAGAACAGGCCGCCGACGTATTCCAGGAACTCACCCTTGGGCGAGGCCAGGCGCAGTTCCTGGGAGTATTGGTCGAAAGCCAGCTCGCCCTTGTCGGCGGTGCCGGGGAAGGCGGCGGTCACTGTGCCGAGGCGGTCGCCGTCCTGGTACTGGGTGTTGTCCCAGCCGCGCCAGGCGGTGATCGAGGTCAGGGTGTAGTCGCCGAGGTTCCAGTCCAACTGAGCGGACAAGCCTTTGTTGGTGTCCTCGACATGGCTGCGCGTATCGGTGTTGATGTCGCGGTTGTCGCCGGAGGCGCGCACCGGGCTCAAGGCATTGCTGAAGGCCGGGCTCAGGGACTTGCTGACCACGCCATTCGGCGCATCGTCGTGGGACTGCATGTAGTCGGCGATCAGGGTCAGTTTCACGTCATCGTTGGGGGTGAATTCCAGCTTGCCGCGGATGCCCTTGTGGTTGTAGCCGTTGACCTCCTGGCCGTTGTGCTGGTTATCGACGTTACCGTCGTAGCTGCCGAACAGCGTGCTGATCGAGCCCTTGAGCACCTCCGGCACCAGGCTGCCGCCGATGCCGAAACGGGTGCGGCTTTCGTTGCCGCTGTAGTACGCCTGGTCGATATAGCCGTGGGTCTCGGCGGTGGGCGCCTTGCTGGTGATGTTGAGCACGCCGGCCGAGGCGTTCTTGCCGAACAAGGTGCCTTGCGGGCCGCGCAGCACTTCGATGCGTTCCAGGTCCAGCAGGTCGAGGGTGGCCTGGCCGGGGCGCGCATAGACCACGCCGTCGATCACCGTGGCCACCGTCGGCTCCACCCCAGGGGAGGTGGAAATGGTGCCCACGCCGCGCACGAACAGCGAGGTGTCCTTGTTCGAGGCGCCGGTGCGGAAGTTCAGCGACGGCACTTGCTGGGCGATGCTGGCCACGCCGTTGCGGTTGTCGCGCTCCAGTTGTTCGCCGTCCAGCACCGAGACCGCCACCGGGACTTTTTGCAGGGATTCTTCACGCCGGGTGGCGGTGACCGTCACCGCTTTGAGCGTGGGTTCCTGCTCGTCGGCGGCAAAGGCGCCGGGCACGGGGAGGGCGGTCAGACCGGCGAGAAGGAATAAGTGCGTGTGCCTGTGCATGGTGTGTTCGCTCGAAAAAATGCCCTGGACCGCTGCGGCTCTCACGACCGTCAGCGCCTGTAAGACTGTCGTGGGCATTCGCTTGAGCGAGTAGCAGACAGCGCGCTTTGTTAGCGCTAACATCGGTATTATTGGTAGCTCGGGTTTAGAGCGTCAAAGACTTAAAAATTATTCCTATATTCTTTTTTGTTGTTAGCAGGATGGTCCCGTGAGCGAAGACAAACCGCGTAAACGCCGTGGCGCCGGGCGCGTCACCTTGAACACCGTGGCCCGCCAGGCCGGGGTGTCGGCGATCACCGTGTCGCGCTATTTCAACCAGCCGGAGCAGGTCTCGCCCGAGCGTCGCGAGCGCATCGCCGAGGTGGTGGCCGAGCTGGGTTATGTGCCCAACCTGGTGGCCGGCGGGCTGGCGTCGGCGCGGGGGCGGATCGTGGCGATGGTGATCCCGAACATCTCGGGGCCGATCTTCGCCAACACGATCCAGGGCTTCAGCGACACCCTCAGTCGCCATGGGTATCAGCTGTTGCTGGCGTCCAGTTACTTCAGCGCCGAGCAGGAAGAAAGCGCGGTGCGCGCGTTCCTCGGCTGGTCGCCGGCGGCGCTGGTACTGACCAGCCGCTTCCACAGTGCAGGCACCGAAAAGATGATCGCCGACACCGAGATCCCGGTGGTGGAAACCTGGGACTACGTGCCCGAACGCGCGCCGGTGCAGATCGGTTTTTCCCACTACGACGTCGGCGTCACGGCCGCGCGCTACCTGCATGGCAAGGGCTATCGGCGCATGGCCTTCGTGCAGAACAGCGCCACGGGCGACTTCAGCGCGCTGGAGCGGGGCGATGGGTTTGCCGCGACCCTGATCGAACTGGGTGTACAGCCCCGGGTCTTCGTCCCGGACGCCGACAGCGCGCCTTTCGAGGCCGGCAAGCAGGCGATGCAAGCCCTGATGAACCACGCCACCCCGCCTGACGCGATCTTCTTCGCCAATGACAACCTCGCCGCCGGTGGTTTGCTGGCGGGGCAACGTTCCGGGTTAAAGTGCGCGGTGCTCGGGTTCGGTGACTACCCGTTTGCCGAAATGCTGTTGCCCAGCCTGAGTACGATCAAACCGCCGGCCCTGGAGATCGGCGTACTGGCGGCAACCCGCGTGCTGGAAAGCCTCGGCGTGTTGCCGCATGCCCTACAGCGTTTGAACCTGTTGGATTGCCGCTTGATCGAACGGGAAAGCGCCTGAGCTTTTTTATCGCCCACTAGGACCTGCCCATGACCGAACCCGTCCCCAAGACCCGCCGCGCCCCCAAAGGTGAAAAACGCCGCGAAGAGCTGCTGGACGCGGCCCTGCAGGTGTTTTCCCTGGAAGGCTACAGCGGCGCCTCGATGGCCCAGGTGGCGGCGATCGTGGGTATTTCGGTGGCCGGGCTGCTGCATCATTTTCCCAGCAAGATCTCGCTGTTGATGGGGGTGTTGCAGCGTCGCGATGAGGTCAATCAACGGATTGCCGATGAGGTACGTGCGGAGAAAACCCTCAATGGCCTGCTCGGCAGCCTGCGTGCGATCAATCGTTCGAATGCCACGGCACCGGGCGTGGTGCGCGCGTTTACCATCTTGAATGCCGAAAGCCTGCTGGACACCCAACCGGCCTGGGCCTGGTTCCAGGCGCGCTATGCGGCGATTCACCAGCGCATGCAGGGGCAGTTTGCCGACCTGGTCGCGGCGGGGGAGGTGCGCAGCGATGTGGACATCGCCGGGCTGGTGGAAGAAATCCTGGCCATGATGGATGGCCTGCAGATCCAGTGGCTGCGGTTTCCCGAGCAGGTGGACCTGGTGGCGCGGTTTGACAGCTACATCGCGCGGGTCGAGGCAGCCATCAGAACCTGAGTCGAACACAGTCAACATGTGGGAGGGGGCTTGCCCCCGATGGCGGCCTCTGGGCCGACCATGTGCTGGGGTTGGAATGAGTACATATCCGTTGCTGCGGTAACGGCTACTTAGGGTTCCGCTCTTACAGCGGGTCACTTTTGGAAGAGCGCCAAAAGTAACCAAAAACGCTTCGCCCCACCACTCGGCACCTCGCCTAGGCTCGGTGTGCCCGTAATCCGACAGTGATGTGGGGGGCCGCCGCCACGCGCCATCCATGGCGCGGGGCGGCTAAACCGGCATCCCTGCCGGTTTACCCCCCAAATCACTATCGAATTCCGGCCAGCGTGGTTAACGGGGCGCCTGAGATCAAGATCAAAAGCAAGATCAAGATCAAGATCAAGATCAAGATCAAGATCAAGGGCGGCTCGCTTCGCATCGTGGTTAGCGTTGGCTGCTACACAGTTGTGTAGATACCCATGCTCATCGGGGGCAAGCCCCCTTCCACAGGGATCAGTTGCCGGTGGCACTGCCCTGGCTGCTGTCATCGCTCATGTCATAGCCATCACCGTCGCTGGTGCCGCTGTCGCCTTCGTTTTGATGCAGCACACCGCCGGTCTTCACCGTCGATTCACGCAGCGTCGAGTTGAGCGCCGAGCGCGGCAGCGGGTTGCTGGTGGTGGTCGACAGTTCCTGGCGGAACGGGTTGACCAGCTTGGCGTTCAGGCGAATATCCTGGGACGACGCGCCCACCGACAGGTTGAAGCTGTCGGCATCCACCACCCATTGCTTGCTCGCTACGTCGTAGTAGGCCAGCGAGCGATCGTTGAGCTCGATGGTCACGCGCTTGCTCTCGCCCGGCTTGAGGAACACCTTCTTGTAGCCCTTGAGTTCCTTGATCGCGCGTTCGACTTTCGGGTTGTTCTGGCCCACGTACAACTCGGCCACTTCGGCACCCGCGACCTTGCCGGTGTTGGCCAGGTCGAACGACACCTTGATCGGCGCCCCGGCCACCGCCACCCCAGGGGTCACGCTGATGTTGCTGTAGCCGAAGGTGGTGTACGACAAGCCGTAGCCGAACGGGTAGAGCGGCTTGATGCCCTTTTTCTCGTAGCCGCGATAGCCCAGGAACAGGTCGTCCTTGTAGCTCATCTCGGCCAGGGTTTCCTGGTTGTCGAACTTGGGGAAGGTCGCGTAGATCGGGTTGTCTTCGATGTTGCGCTCGATGCTGATCGGCAGCTTGGCCGACGGGTTGACCTTGCCCAGCAGGATCTCCGCCAGGGCCTGGCCGCCGTTCTGCCCAGGGTAGAACGCATGCAGCGCGACCGGTACCTGATCGATCCAGTCGCTCATCTTCAGGCCGGTACCGCCGTGCAGGGTGACCACGGTATTCGGGTTGACCTTGGCGATGCTCTGGATCAGCAGGTTCTGGTATTCGGGCAGGTCGAAGCTGTGGTCGAAGCCTTCGCCTTCGTACTCATTGCTGTTACCGGCCGCGACCAGTACCGCGTCGTACTTGGCCAGGTCCTGCGGTGCCACCAGCGACGCCCAGCTCATCTGCACACCGACGAGGCCGCCCATGGTCGACAGGTAGCCGTTGCGGCGTGAATATTCCAGCTTGATGTCGACCGGTTTGCCGGCTTCCAGATTGACCTTGGCAAACACCGGGATGGTCGGCGGAATGCTGTTGTTCGGCAGCGGTTTGCCGTCGCCGTTGTCGAGGACTTTCTTGCCGTTGACGTAGAGGCGCACGGCGCCGTCGGCACGCACCTTGAACACCTGCTCGCCGCTGACCGTCGGGGTGATCTGGCCGCTGTAGCGAATCGAGGTGGCGGCGGTATCGCCGTTCACCGGCAGGCTGTCGGTGGACCAGTCCAGGTCGACATGGGGGTCGGTGCGGCTGGCGGCCGGGTCGCCGGACCAATTGGTGTTGCTGAAGAACTCGGTCTTCAGGCCTTTGACGCTGTTGCCATTGCCGTCGGCATGGGTCCAGGTCGAGGTGGCCGGGTCCAGGGACAGCCCGTCGATGAACTCGACCTTGGCGCCTGGCGCCAGTTGCTGCAAGCCGCTCAGCTCACTGATGTAGTTGGCGGCCATGACGTTGGCGCTGCCGAAACCGGTAGGCGGCGCGTACTTGGCCAGGGTGCCGACCACGGCGATGCGCTTGACCTTCCTGGCGTCCAGCGGCAGCAGGCTGTTCTGGTTTTTCAGCAGCACGATGCCTTCGCGGGCGGCGTTCAGGGCCACGCGGTTGCTGGTGGCGCTGTTCATGTTGTGGCTGGTCAGCGGCGCCTTGCTGTCGAACTTGTACAGGTAGATCTGCTTGAGGATGCGGCGCACCTTGTCATCGATGGTCGCGCTGCTCAGCTCGCCGCTGTCCAGGTACGGCTTGAGGATGGTGCTGTTCATCTGGTAGCCCATCATGTCCAGGTCGGTACCCGCCTGTGCCGCCGGCAAACCGTCGACCACCGCGTTGTAGTCGCTCTGCACGAAGCCCGGGTAGCCCCATTCGGTCTTGAGGATGTCACGCATCAGGTGCTTGTTCTGGCACGCGAACTCGCCGTTCACCTTCTGGAAGGCGCACATCATCATCGCGACTTTGCTGTTCTTCGAGGCGGACTCGAACGGCGGCAGGGTCATCTCGCGCAGCACGCGTTCGCTGATGATTTCATTGAGGTGGAAGCGGTTGCTTTCCTGGTCATTGGCGGCGAAATGCTTGGCGTTGGCCCACACGCCACGGGACTGAATGCCGTTGATCACGGCCGGCGCCAGGCTGGCGCCGAGGAACGGGTCTTCACCGGACAGGTACTCGAACGCCCGGCCGCTGTACGGCATGCGGTACAGGTTCACCCCAGGGCCGGTGACGAACTGATAGCCGCCGCTGGCGGTGTCATAGCCCAGGGCACGGCCCAGGTCGATGGCGCGCCGTGGGTTCCAGCTGGCGGCCAGGTTCGGCCCCGACGGGTAGACCACGCCCTGGGCGTTGCCTTCGCTGGTGTAGCGCACGCCCACACCGCCATCGGCGCCGTGGATCTGCGGGATACCGTACTGGGTCAGTGGCTTGACGTCCCAGCCACCGGTGCCGCCGATGTAGGCGAGTTTTTCTTCCAGGGTCATCTTCGCCAGGGTCTTGTCCGCGGCTTTTTCCGCGCGGCTGACCCGGCCTTCATCCAGGGCCGGGCTGGTGGCTGCATGCACCTGGGACACGGCCAATGCCAGCAGGGCGAAAGCCGACTGTGCACCGATCATTTTGCGTTTATTCATGGGTCTCTCCGACAACAGTTCAGTAAACAGGGCGCGCCGAGAAGTGCGTGTTGCACTGCACCTCGTCACTTTTTTTCGGGCAATAGTTGCCCGTGATCGCAATTTTTAACCGATGGCTAATTGCAACTATTTGGCGAATTTCGCAGTTTTATAAGTGTAATAATTGTATTAGTTATTGTTGTGGATAGTGTCTAGGCGATATCACGAGATGGCATTTTGAACCGCAAAAACCGCATAATTAAGGCAATTATTGCGGTTATAAGTCAAACGAAAGCTAATTTTTGCGTGAAATAAGAAATATTTTCTTACCTTTCGGAACTAAGGCTAAACCTACCAGTCGATTGGTTTAAGAAAATTTATCGAGTCGTGGCTAACTAGTGGCATTGCTCGGTAGTTCTAAAGTGCCATGTTTACACAAGCTGTCATACACAACGCTTTGGTGTAGGGTCTTGATCGAGTTCAAGGCGCCACTTGGGCTATCTGCTGTTTTTGATCTGGAGAAAGTTGATGAAGATTTCCCTGTTGGGTGCCGGTGTTGTATTGGGCGTTGCGCTAAGTGGCGCGGCGATGGCGGCGGAGTCTACGGACGCCGATGCGAAATCCGGCGCCGCCGATTCCACGGTGCTGACCCAGGCCCACGATGCCAAGGCCGTCAAAAAACAGAAGGCTGAAACCACCAAGGGTGGGCGGCCGCTGAGCCAATCTGCTACCTCTAAAACAGCGCCAACCAAGTAAGCCTGACGCCCTGTAGGAGCGAGCTTGCTCGCGAAAGTATTCCAAGCGCATCGCGGCGTCGGATGTACCTTTTTCGCGAGCAAGCTCGCTCCTACAGGGGGCTCATATAGCCCCTCAGATTTTTACCCATGCCCAGCTCCTCAACACCTCTCAATGCCTGCCAACTGCACATCCCGCACACCGAACAGGTCTGCGCGTGGCTGATGCAACATGCCGGCTTGAAAACCGTTGACCTGGAGCGCGCCCGACGCTTGTCCCAGGAGGGCGGTGACACCGAATTACTGGGCCTGCTCACGCGCCTGGGGCTGGTTTCCGAAGTGGAACTGGCCCGTGCCTGGGCCGACCTGCTCGGCGCACCGCTGCTGCTGGCCGATGCGGCGCCGCCGCTGCTGGACCCGCTACCGGTGTTGACCGAGCGTTTCATGCGCCACTACCAGGTGGTGCCCGTGGGCTGGAGCCAGGGCGGCCTGCGGGTGCTGGCGGCCAACCCGTCGCTGGTCTACCCGTTCCAGGCCATGGCCTATGCCTGTGGCGTGCCGGTGTGGCTGGCCGTGGGCCCGCGCAACGAAGTCGAAACCCTGATCGAGCGTTACTACGGCCAGGGCCGTTCGGCCATGGGCACCCTGATCGAAAACCTCGACGAGCAGGGCGGTGCCCTGGAAGACATCGAACACCTCAAGGACATGGCCTCCGAAGCGCCGGTGATTCGCCTGGTCAACCTGATCCTGCAGCGCGCGGTGGAACATCGCGCCTCGGACATTCATATCGAACCCTTCGAAAACCAGCTCAAGGTGCGCTACCGCATCGATGGCGTGCTGCATGAAGCCGAGGCGCCGCCGTCCAGCTCTTCGGCAGCGGTGATTTCGCGGGTGAAGATCATGGCGCGCCTGGACATCGCCGAGCGGCGCCTGCCCCAGGACGGGCGCATCATGCTGCGCATCCAGGGCAAGGAGCTGGACTTGCGGGTGTCCACGGTGCCCACCAGTTTTGGCGAATCGGTGGTCATGCGTTTGCTCGACCGCCAGACCGTGCAGTTCGATTTCCAGAGCCTGGGCTTCGATGGCCAGCGCCTGGAAGCCTTCCTCGAAGTGCTCGAACGGCCCCACGGTATCCTGCTCGTCACCGGGCCCACCGGCTCGGGCAAGACCACCACCCTGTACACCGCGCTGTCGCGGCTCAATACCGCCGAGCGCAAGATCATCACCGTGGAAGACCCGGTGGAATACCAGCTTGAGGGCATCAACCAGATCCAGGTGAAACCGGCCATCGGCCTCGACTTCGCCGGCGCGCTGCGCTCCATCGTGCGCCAGGACCCGGACGTGATCATGATCGGTGAAATCCGCGACCTGGAAACCTGCCGCATCGCCATCCAGTCGTCCCTCACCGGCCACCTGGTGCTCTCGACCCTGCACACCAACAGCGCGGCGGCGAGTATCACGCGCTTGCTGGACATGGGTGTCGAAAGCTACCTGATTGCCTCGACCGTCAACGGCATCCTCGCCCAGCGCCTGGTGCGGCGCCTGGACCCGGCCACCCGCGAAGCCTTCGAAGCACCGGCGGAGTTGATCGCCGAACACGGCCTCGACCGGTTTACCGAGCAGCGTCCGATCATGCTTTATCGCCCCCGCGCCGATGCGCCGGGCGGTGGCTACCACGGCCGCAGTGCGATCACTGAACTGCTGGTGATGAACGACGAACTGCGCAGCCTGTTGATGCGCCAGGCCGACGCCGCCACCCTCGAACAGGCCGCCCGCCGTGGCGGCCTGCGGACCTTGCATGAAGAAGGCCTGCGCCAGGCCGTGGCCGGTGTCACCTCACTTGAAGAAGTGCTGCGCGTCACCCGGGGAGAGGGCGCATGAGCCTGTTCAAATACCGCGCCCTCGACAGCCAGGGCCAGGCGCAAAACGGCACCCTCGAAGCCAAGGACCAGGACGCTGCAGTCGCCGCCCTGCACAAGCGCGGTTTGCTGCTGTTGCAGATCGAGGTGGCGGGCGCCCAGGGCCTGCGCAAGGCCTTTGGCCGGGGTCAGTTGAATGGCGCGGCCCTGGTCAGTTTCACTCAACAATTGGCCACGCTATTGGGCGCCGGCCAGCCGCTGGAACGCTCCCTGGGCATCCTGCTCAAGCAGCCCGGCCAGCCCCAGACCCGTGCGTTGATCGAGCGTATCCGCGAACAGGTCAAGGCCGGCCAGCCGTTATCCAAGGCGCTGGAGGCGGAGGGCGGCCAGTTCTCGCCGCTGTACTTGAGCATGGTCCGCGCCGGCGAGGCGGGCGGCGCCCTCGAAGACACCCTGCGCCAGCTCAGCGACTACCTGGAGCGCAGCCAGTTACTCCGGGGCGAAGTGATCAACGCGCTGATCTACCCGGCGTTTCTGGTGGTCGGCGTGCTCGGTTCGCTGGCGTTGCTGCTGGCCTATGTGGTGCCGCAGTTCGTGCCGATCTTCAAGGACCTGGGCGTGCCGATTCCACTGATTACCGAGGTGATCCTGGGCCTCGGCCAATTCCTCGGGGCCTACGGCCTGGCGGTGCTGGCCGGGTTGATTGTCGGCGCCTGGGCCCTGGCCGCACGCCTGCGCGATCCCCAGCGCCGCGAACGTTATGACCGCCGCGTGCTGGGCATCCGCATCATCGGCCCGTTGCTGCAACGGGTCGAAGCCGCCCGCCTGGCCCGCACCCTCGGCACCTTGCTGAGCAATGGTGTGGCGCTGCTGCAAGCGCTGGTGATTGCCCGCCAGGTCTGCACCAACCGCGCCCTGCAAGCCCAGGTCGCCCAGGCCGCCGAGTCGGTCAAGGGCGGCGGCACCCTGGCCAGCGCCTTCGGCAGCGAGCCGTTGCTGCCGGATCTGGCGTTGCAAATGATTGAAGTCGGCGAACAGGCCGGCGAACTCGACAGCATGCTGCTCAAGGTCGCCGAGGTGTTCGACGTCGAGGCCAAACGCGGCATCGACCGCCTGCTCGCCGCGCTGGTGCCGTCCCTGACCGTGGTCATGGCGGTGCTGGTGGCGGTGATCATGCTGGCGATCATGCTGCCGCTGATGAGCCTGACCAGCAATATATGAACCCTTAAGGAAACACGCTGATGCGCCATACCCGATTCAAGCCCGCCCGCCGCCAGGGCGGTTTTACCTTGCTGGAAATGCTCGCGGTGATCGTGCTGCTGGGCATTGTCGCGACCATCGTGGTACGCCAGGTCGGCGGCAACGTGGACAAGGGCAAGTACGGCGCGGGCAAGGCCCAGCTGGCCAGCCTGAGCATGAAGATCGAAAGCTACGGCCTGGACGTCGGCTCGCCGCCCAAGAGCCTGCAGCAACTGGTCGACAAGCCGGGCAACAGCGCCGGTTGGGCCGGGCCGTATGCCAAGCCGTCGGACCTCAAGGACCCGTTCGGCCATGCCTTCGGCTATCGCTTCCCCGGTGAGCACGGTGCGTTCGACCTGATTTTCTACGGTCAGGACGGCCAGCCCGGCGGCGAAGGCTACAGCGCCGACCTGGGCAACTGGGAATAACCCACGACCATGGCCAACGCCCAACGCGGCTTTACCTTGCTGGAAATGCTGGTGGTGATCGTCTTGATCAGCATCGCGGCCGGCTTGGTAGGGTTTGGCCTGCAACAAGGCCTGCGCGCGGCCAAAGAGCGCCAGGCCGTCGGGCAGGTGGTCGAGGCGTTGCGCAGCACGCGGGCGCGGGCGATTGTCAGTGGCACTACCGAAAGCACGGTGTTCGATTTGCGCAACCTCAGCGTGCAGGCGCCGGGCCGTCCGAAAAAGTATTGGCCGGCCGGGCTGCAAGTGACCCTGCACACCGCCGAGCAAGCCGGCGCGGCGGTGGATTTCTACCCCGATGGCAGCTCCACCGGCGGCCACGTGTTGCTGGCCAACGGCAGTCGGCGTTGGCGCATCGACATCGGCTGGCTGACCGGCAGCGTCGAATCCAAGGCCCTGCCATGAAGCGCCAGGCGGGTTTCACCCTGCTGGAAATGCTCGCCGCGCTGACGCTGATGGCGATCTGTAGCACGGTGCTGCTGGTTGCCTTCGGCCAGAGCGCGCGCTCGTTGTTGCAGGTGGCCCACAGCGACCGCTTGACCCATGCCGCCTTGAGTGTGATGGATCAGGAAGGCATGGGCCCTTTGGCCAGCGGTACACGGCAGGGCGAGTTGGACGGCATCGCCTGGCAACTGCGTATCGCCCAGCAGCCCAGCCGGTTCGGCCAGGCCCATCTGTTTCGCCTGGACCTCACCGTCAGCGAAGGCCCGCGCCAGGCCCGTTTCAGCACCTTGAAACTGCGCGCTGCCGGCGTCGGTGCCGGCTTGTGAAGGCGCGTCAGCAGGGCTTTACCTTGCTTGAGATCATGATCGTACTGAGCCTGCTCGGGGTGTTGCTGACCCTGGTCGGCGGTGCGTTGCTGGGCGCCAATCGCGCCGTGCTCAAGGCCCAGCGCTACACGGTCAGCCTGGATGAAATGCGTGCCGCGCAGCAGTTTTTGCGTACCGCCATCAGCGAGGCGTTGCCGCTGGACGTGACCGAGGACGACAGCCAGACCGATGGCTTTTTCGCCGGTGGGCCCCAGCGCATGCAGTTTGTCGCGACCTTGCCGGGTGTGCTCGGCGGCGGGATTCAGCGCTTCACCTTGCAGTTGGTGGGCCCTGAATCGCAGCGCGATTTGCAGGTGGCGTTCGCGCGGTTTGAGTCCCCCGCGCAAGTCAGCGTCCCGGCCTCGCGCAGTGAGCCGCAGGTGTTGTTGAAGGATCTCGAGGACCTGCAATTCAGCTATCGCGGGGTGTCGCCCAAGGGCCAGGCCACCGGCTGGATCAGTGAGTGGCCGTGGACCAAACGCCTGCCTTACGCAGTGCGGATTGACGCACGGGTGAACGGGCCGGTGCCGTGGGTGACCCAGGTGGTTGCCTTGCGCCTGAACCTGTCCGGCGGGGCACCCGAATGATCCGCCATCAACGCGGTGTAGCCCTGCTGCTGGTGCTGTGGGTGCTGGCCTTGCTCAGCCTGTTGCTCGGCGGTTTGGCCGGCTGGGTGCAACTGGAAACACGCCAGGCCGCCTGGCACCGCCAGCATACCCAGGCGGTGCTGGCGGCCGAGGCCGGGGTGGCGCTGGCGATGCAGGCCGTCGCCGACCCGTTGCAGCGCAAGCAGTGGATTGCCGACGGGCGTGAAATTCCGCTGGTGTTCGACGATGCGCAGCTGCGCGTCAGCCTGCACAGCGAGCGCGGCAAGTTGTATTTGAACAGCGCCGAAGTGGGTGATTTTGCCCGCCTGGCCCTGGCCTGCGGTGCGACCCAGGCCCAGGCCAACCACCTCGCCAGGGCCCTGGAGGTGCGGCGTAACCAGGGCCTGGCGCCGTTTCGGGTGGTGGAAGAGGTGCGCCAACTGCCGGGCATGACCCAGGCGTTGTACAGCGAACTGGTGCCCGAGATCAGCCTGTGGAGCGGCCTGGACCGGCCCGATCCGGCATTCGCCAGTGCCTTGATGCGCCGCGCACTGAACCTGCCGCACCAGAACGCGGTGGGGGCCGATCCCGGCGACGTGCTGGTGGTCAGTAGCCGCGCCCAACGTCCCGGCGGTTACCACGCCCAGGTGCAGGCCACCGTGTTATTGAGCCCCGCGCAAGGCAGCGCACAACCTTATCGAGTCTTACGTTGGCAAGAATGAACGAACAGTTAACCGCACGGCTTCAGGCGCTGGCGCAGCCCATCACCCAGCGCTGGCGCGGCAGCCTGCTGCAATTGGGCTGGCGCCTGTGGCTCAAGGAGCTGCGTGGCTGCCTGCCGGCATGGTTGTCGTTTGCCGAGATCCCCGAGCATGCCTACGCCTGGCCGCTGACCGCCGCGGTGGAAAAGCTGCCCGGCGAAGCGCGTCAGGTGCTGGTGCTGCCGCCTGAAACGGTGTTGGTGCAAACCCTGCAATTGCCCCCGGCGGCGGCGCGCAACCTGTCGACAGTGGTGGGCTATGAACTGGACCGCTTCACGCCGTTCGACGCCGCCCAGTTGTACTTTGTCGCGCGCCAGGAGCGCCGCACCCCCACGCACCTGCACGTCACGCTGGTAGCGATCCTGCGTGAGCGCCTCGATCAGATCCTCAATGACTGCGCGGTCCTCGGCTTGCAGCCCCATGCCGTGGATGTCGCCGAGAGCGCAGGCAAACCCATGGGCATCGACTTGCTGCCGGCGCCGTTGCGTCCCCGTCAGCGTCCCCAGGGCAAGGGCCTGCAACGCAGCCTGCCGTGGTTGTGCGGCGCGTTGCTGATCGCGGCGATGCTGCTGTGGCTCAACGACCGCCAGCGCGTGCTCGATGCCATGCAGCACAGCGTGCGCGAGCAGAAAGCCCAGGTCGCCGAGATCCAGGCCCTGCGCCAGCAATTGCTCAATACCCGTGGCGCCGCCCAGTACCTGATTCGCCGCAAGGCCGCCCAACCGCCGTTGGCGGCGCTGCTCAGCGAGCTGACCGCGTGCCTGCCCTCGGACACCTGGCTCGACCAGTTGGAAGTCAACGACGGCGCCGACGTGTCCTTCTCCGGGCAGAGCGCCAAGGCCAGTGCCTTGATCACTCGGATCAAGGGCTGCCGCAGCCTGGAAAACGCCCAGTTCGAAGGGGTGATCCAACCCGATGCGCAAACCGGCAAGGATCAATTTTCCTTGCGCGCCCACCTGCACCAGGAGGCCGCCGATGCGCCGACCACTGACACCCCGTGAGCGCCGTGGCGCGGCCCTGATCGCCCTGGCCCTGGTGCTCGGCGCCGGTTACTGGCTGTTGATCGACAGCTGGTTCGCCGGCCCCTTGCGCAGCATGGGCGAGCAGGCCGAGCAGCTGCGTGAACAGCAGCAACGCTACGCCGGTGTGTTGCGCCAGGGCGACAGCCTGCGCCAGCAGTTGGAACAGGCGCGGCAGGACCCGGCCAGCAGCACCAGCCTGTTGCCCGGCGACGACCCAAGCGCGGTGGCGGCGGACCTGATGCAGCGCATCGCCGACCTGATCAACAGCCGCGCCGGCCTCGGTGGCGGTTGCAGCCTGACCCAGCGCATGCCCATCACCCCGGAGCAGGACGACGCCGAGCCCTATCGTCAGGTCAAGGTCAGCCTGACCCTTAACTGCGCCATCGAGCCCTTGACTGCGATCCTGCATGAGTTGGAGTACCAGCGGCCGTTTCTGTTTGTCGATGAGATGAGCATTCGCCGCCCACCGAACGCACCGGCCAGTGGCGGCGCCGGGCAACTGGTGGTGCACCTGTTGGTGCGCGGTTACCTGCAACCGGCCGCCGCCCGGCAGGTGCAACGATGATCCATGCATTGCGTCCCCTGGAATGGCTGTTACTTGGCGTGGCCGGGCTGTTGGGCCTGCTGATGGTCGGCATCCTCAGCAGCATCGGCGATGCGCCGCAATGGTTGCCGGCGCCAGAGCCCGATGCGCGCGCCACTACCGCCGCCAAGGTACTTGTGGCGCCGAGCGCGACCCTCGAAAGCCTGGCCGGCACCTGGCAAGCGCCGCTGTTCAGCCCCGACCGCAGCCCCGATCGTGCCGTGGGCCAGGCCGGTGTTTCCAGCCTGTCGAGCCTGGTGCTGACCGGGATCGTTCTCGATGGCGACCTGCGCGTGGCGCTGCTCAAGCGTGGCGATGGCCCGCCGCTCAAAGTCCAGCAGGGCCAGACCCTGCCCAATGGCTGGCGCCTGGAACAGCTGACGCCCCGCGATGCCCGTTTTGTCCTCGACGGCCGTACGCAAACCCTGAGCCTGCGGGCCCTGCGCTTGCCGCCGCCGTCCACCACACCCCCGATTACCCTTCCTCACGAGTCCACCCCTTGATCGATACCTTCCCTGGCGCCTTGCGCACCACCGTGTTGTGCCTGGCCACCGCCGTTTCCCTCGGTGGCTGCGGCACCTTCCCCGAGCATCTCGACCCGGACGAGGCCCTGCTGCATGAGGCGATGCAGGGCACCGGTTCGCAACGCCCACCCGTGGACCCGGCCAGCGAACAGGCGCCGGTCGACAGCGGCCAACCCCAGGCGAAGACACCGCCCCAGCGCCAGTTGATACGCGGCAACCAGCAGTTCGTGCGCCAACCGGCAGCAGTCTCGGCCGCCAAGGAGGAGGGCAGCGGCGACATCGTGTTCAACTTCGCCGACCAGCCGATCGAAGCGGTGATCAACAGCGTGATGGGCGACCTGCTGCACGAGAACTACAGCATCGCCCAGGGCGTGAAGGGCAATGTCAGCTTTTCCACGTCCAAGCCGGTGAACAAGCAGCAGGCCTTGTCGATCCTGGAGACCCTGTTGTCGTGGACCGACAACGCCATGATCAAACAGGGCAACCGCTATGTGATCCTGCCGGCCAACCAGGCGGTGGCGGGCAAGCTGGTGCCGGAGATGCGCGTGTCGCAGCCCTCCAGCGGTTTGTCGGCACGCCTGTTTCCGTTGCGTTATATCTCGGCCACCGAGATGCAGAAACTGCTCAAGCCGTTCGCCCGCGAGAATGCGTTCCTGCTGGTGGACCCGGCGCGCAATGTGTTGAGCCTGGCCGGCACCCCCGAGGAACTGGCCAATTACCAGGACACCATCGACACCTTCGACGTGGACTGGCTCAAGGGCATGTCGGTGGGCGTGTTCGGCCTGCAACGGGCGTCGGTGGCCGAGCTGATGCCCGAGCTGCAAAAAATGTTCGGCCCCGACAGCGGCATGCCCCTGGCCGGCATGGTGCGCTTCTTGCCCATCGAGCGGACCAACTCGGTGGTGGCGATCTCGTCGCAGCCGCAGTACCTCAGTGAAGTCGGCGACTGGATCCACACCATCGACGAAGGCGGCGGCAACGAGCCGCAGATGTACGTCTACGACGTGCGCAACATGAAGGCCACCGACCTGGCCAAGTACCTGCGCCAGATCTACGGCACGGGCGCGATCAAGGACGATACCCCGGCCAAGGTCGCCCCCGGTTTGCGCACCGCGACCTTGTCCTCGCCGGGCACCAACAGCACCTCCGGCAGCACGCCCGGTGGCCTGAGCAACAACCTCAATGGCAACCCACCCGCCGCCGAGGATGAGGAGCAGGAGCCCGAGGCCGAGCAGGACACCGCCGAGCAGGGCGCGAGCGAAGACGCCCCGGCCAAAAGCCTCGACGCCGGCACCCGCATCACCGCGCAAAAAAGCAGTAACCAACTGCTGGTCCGCACCCGCCCGGTGCAGTGGAAAGAGATCGAATCGGCGATCAAACGCCTCGACAACCCACCGCTGCAAGTGCAGATCGAAACGCGCATCCTCGAGGTCAAGCTCACCGGCGAACTGGACCTGGGCGTGCAGTGGTACCTCGGCCGCCTGGCCGGTAATTCCACCAGCACCACCGTGGCCAACACCGCCGGCAGCCAGGGCGCGTTGGGCGGCGGCGGGGCAGGGTTGGGCGCGACGGATTCGTTGTTCTACTCCTTCGTCAGCTCCAACCTGCAAGTGGCCCTGCACGCCCTCGAAACCAACGGCCGCACCCAGGTGCTGTCGGCGCCGTCGCTGGTGGTGATGAACAACCAACCGGCGCAGATCCAGGTGGGCGACAACATCCCGATCAGCCAGACCACGGTCAACACCGGCACCTCCGACACCACCTTGAGCAGTGTTGAATACGTGCAGACCGGGGTGATCCTCGACGTCGTGCCGCGGATCAATCCGGGTGGACTGGTGTACATGGACATCCAGCAGCAGGTCAGCGATGCCCAGGACCAGCAGGCGTCCAGCAACGACACCCAGGCCAACCCGCGTATCTCCACGCGTTCGGTATCCACCCAGGTCGCGGTGCAGAGCGGGCAGACAGTGCTACTGGGCGGGTTGATCAAGCAGGACAACGCGGAGAGTGTCAGTGCGGTGCCTTACCTTGGGAAAATTCCGGGGTTGCGCTGGTTGTTTGGCAATACCAGCAAGTCCAAGGACCGCACGGAATTGATTGTGCTGATTACCCCGAGGGTGATTACCAGCAGCAGCCAGGCGCGGCAGGTGACGGATGACTATCGCCAGCAGATGCAGTTGTTGAAGCCGGCTAACTGAAATGTGGGAGGGGCGGTGCGACGATTCGACTTGCCCCCGATGGCGGCCTCTGGGCCGACCATTTTTTTGGATTGGACCGGGTACATATCCGTTGCTGCGGTAACGGCCGCTATGGGTTCCGCCCTTACGGCGGCTCACTTTTGAACAGCGCAAAAGTAAGCAAAACGCTTCGCCCCACCACTCGGCACCTCGCCTAGGCTCGGTGTGCCCGTAATCCGACAGTGATGTGGGGGGCCGCCGCCACGCGCCATCCATGGCGCGGGGCGGCTAAAC
>NZ_JAFMZG010000007.1:0-179133 GCF_049132125.1 Pseudomonas sp. NFX5 | reverse complement strand
GGCTTGTCCCGCCTTGGGCTGCGTAGCAGCCCCAGTAAAGCTGAATGCGGTGTATCAGAAACTCCATAGCGGCTGTTTTGGGGCCGCTACGCGGCCCAACGCGGGACAAGCCCGCTCGCCACAGGGAGATTTATCAGAGGCTGAAAAGTTGTGTAGATATCCATGCCCCGATGCGGGAGTGTCAGTTGATGCATCTGTAGCTGACCCACTGCCATCAGGGGGCAAGTCGAACCGTCGCACCGCCCCTCCCACATTTGGATTTGCATACCTCAGGTAGACCTCGGCCTGAGCTAAAGGCCAATCTCGAAAAGACATTATTTATATGAATAAAAAAACTAAAAAATAATAAAATTAGAGAATATTAGCTTATATCAAAACAGCATTGTATTTTCAAAACCCATTCCGTTATGTTTGATCGCAACAGCCTACCCCTGACCTCGGATGGTACCCAGCGTAATCAAGATTCTGCGCGCCATAACCGGGTGATCATCCCCGCAGCAGAATCGTTGGAAGGGAGTTCAACGTATGTTGCCAATTCAAACCCAGCGCCACACCTAGTCCCCAATCGCCGCAACCCCCCTGAAAAAAACCGAGCACCGCGCCCGCCCGCGTGACTGCCCGACTTCGCGATTTGGAATGTCTGGAGTGGCTATGAAGCAAGTCTTACAACCGACCGCCATCCTGGCGCTGGCAATCCTGGCCACTACCGCCCGGGCCCAGGACGACAGCACCCTTTCCACCGTGGTGGTCACCGGTAACCGTGGCGCCGAACAACGCACGGTCACCAGCAGCCCGGTGCCGATCGATGTGGTCAGCGCCAAGCAATTGCAGAGCACCGGCAAGCCCGGTTTGATGGAGGCGTTGAGCGCGGTGATCCCATCGCTGACCCTGCCGGAAAAAACCGGTTGGGACGCCAGCGGCATCGCCCGTGCGCCGAACCTGCGCGGCATGAGTGCCGCCGAAGTGCTGGTGCTGGTCAATGGCAAGCGCCGCCACACCGCGGCCACCCTGAACATCAACGGCATCAACACCGGCGCCGCGCCGGCAGACCTGGATTTGATCCCGATCAGCGCCATCGACCACGTCGAAGTCCTGCGCGACGGGGCCGCCGCCCAGTACGGCTCCGATGCCATCGCCGGGGTCATCAACGTGATCCTCAAGGCCGACACCAGTGGCACCTCGGTGACCAATGTCGGCCAGGGTTACGACGGCAAGAAACAGACCGTGCAGCAAAGCCTCAACAAGGGCTTCGAGATCGGCAACGGCGGCATCGTGCAGTTGGCCCTGGACGCGCGCAGTCAGAACGACGACAACAAGGCCAGCGCCAATGGCTACACCTACGCCCAGGCCTTTGAGCAGGCCGGCCGCTCCACCTATGGCGGCTACGGCACACCGAAGACCAACCTGCTGACCCTGGGCTACAACGCCGAATTGCCGATCGACGACAGCTTCAGCCTGTATTCCTTCACCACCTATTCGCGGCGCAAGGCCGAGCAGGGCCAGAACTTCCGCCTGCCGACCATCACCAACACCATCACCACCGGGCCTAACGGTTACCCCGGCGGCTACACGCCGACCTGGTATATCGACGAGGACGACTTCCAGGCCGCATTCGGCGGTAAAGGCACCGTCGGCGAGTGGGACTGGGACCTGTCCACCACCTACGGACGCAACGAGGCGGAGCAGGGCACCACCCATAACCAGAACCCATCCCTGGGCGAGGCCACGCCGAACAGCTTCACCTCCGGTACCTGGATTTCCACCGAGCTGACCACCAACCTCGATTTCAAGCGCGGCTTCGACATCGGCCTGCAAAAGCCGCTGGACCTGAGCTACGGTTTCGAACATCGCCGCGACACCTACGAGGTGCAGGCCGGTGACTATGAGTCCTACGCCAACGGCGGCTACTGCGTGGCACCGGGTAACTGTGCGTCGTCCGGGGCCCAGGTCACCAACGGCATCTCGCCGGATGAAGAAAGCAGCGCCTCGCGCAACAGCCTCGCCAGTTACGTCGACGTGGGCTTCAACCCGGTGCCGGACTGGTACGTGGGTACCGCGTTTCGCTACGAGCATTACAACCAGGGCGTGGGCGCTACCCGCAGCGGCAAGCTGACCACCCGCTACGACTTCACCCCGCAATTCGCCGTGCGCGCCACCGTGAGCAATGGCTTCCGTGCACCGTCCCTGGCCAACAGCCTGTTCAGTGCGCGATCCACCACCTATGGCGTGGTCGACGGCGTGTACCAGTCGATCAACTACGGCGTGCTGCCGGTAGGTTCGGCCGCTGCCCAGGCCTTGGGGGCGCAGGAACTGAAACCCGAGCGTTCCACCAACTTCAGCCTGGGTTTCACGCTGACCCCCAGCGATCGCCTGAGCTTCACCGCCGACGCCTACGTGATCAACCTGCGCGACCGCATCACCCTCACGGGCACCTTGCTCGGCCCGGAAATCACCCAGGTGCTGCAAGGCAATGGCATCACCTCCACCTCCGGCGGCCAGTACTTCATCAACGGCGCCGACACCCGCACCAAAGGCCTGGACCTGGTCGGCAACTACAGCCAGGACCTCGGCCCCTATGGCGCGCTGAAATGGACCGCCGCGTTCAACTGGAACCAGACCAGAATCCTCAACTACAAGGAATCCACCACGATCCTGGGCACGGCCTATGACCTGATGGACCGCCAGGCCCGCAACCTGATCACCGGCGTGCAGCCCAGCACCAAGCTGATCCTCGGTGGCGACTGGAGCATCGAACGCTTCAACCTCAACCTGGCCCTGACCCGCTACGGCTCTTACAAAGAGGTCAACGTCTCCGCCGACCGCAGCCTCGACCGGGTCTACAGCGCCAAGTGGATCACCGACCTCGATCTTGGCTACAACCTCACCAAAGACCTCAACGTGGCCATCGGCGCCAAGAACCTGTTCGACGTCTACCCGAAAAAACAAGGTGTACCGAGCAGCACCATGGTCAGCAGCTACGGCACCTATTCGCCCTACGGTTTTACCGGCGGGTACTACTACACCCGCTTGACCTATGCCTTCTAGGCCGAGGAATACATCATGCCCATCGTTGCCAAATCCTATGACCTGATTGACTCGCCCGGCGCGCTGCGCCAGGCCCGTGTGTCCACACCGATCAAAGCCCTGCAGGTGGTGCCCGCGCGGCACCCCTGGCGCTGGGCCGGGTCGATCTTTGCCGCGCTGGTGCTGCTCGCCATCGCCCATTCCCTGGCCACCAACCCGCGCTGGGAGTGGGGCGTGTTCGGCCAGTGGTTCTTCTCGCCGTCGGTGCTGCGTGGCCTCGGCCAGACCCTGTTGCTGACGCTGCTGAGCACGGTGTTCAGCGCCATCCTCGGCACTGCGCTGGCGTTGGCGCGGCTGTCGGGCTCGCCGCTGCTGGCGGCCCTGGCCTGGGGCTACATCTGGTTTTTCCGCTCGATGCCGGCGCTGCTGGTGCTGATCATCCTCTACAACTTCGCCTACCTGTACGACCACATTGTCCTCGGCGTACCGTTCACCAGCGTGGTGTTCGCCGAGTGGTCGACGGTGGACGTGCTCAGCCAATTCACCGTGGCCGTACTGGGCCTGAGCCTGATGCAGGCGGCGTACGCGGCGGAGATCATTCGCGGCGGCCTGATCGGTGTGGATGCCGGCCAGCATGAAGCGGCGGCGGCCCTGGGCCTGCCGGCCTCGCGGCGGATCTTCCGGATCATCCTGCCCCAGGCGCTGCGCTCGATCCTGCCGTCGGGGTTCAATGAAATCATCGGCCTGGTCAAGGGCACCTCCATCGTCTACGTGCTGGCCCTGCCGGAGCTGTTCTACACCGTGCAGGTCATCTACAACCGCACCCAGGCGGTGATCCCGTTGCTGATCGTCGCCACCGTCTGGTACCTGATCATCACCACCGTGCTCACCAGCGCCCAGTACTACGTCGAGCGGCATTTCGCACGGGGTACGGCCAGGGTGCTGCCGCCCACGCCATGGCAACGCGTGCGCCGCTGGCTGAAGGAGAACACCCATGAGTGAAGCCCGCGCCGGCCGTATCCAGATCCAGGGCGTGGGCAAGCGCTTTGGCAATCAACAGGTGTTGAAAGACATCGACCTGACCATCGATCCGGGCAAGGTCACGGTGATTCTCGGGCCGTCCGGCTCGGGTAAATCCACCTTGCTGCGCACCATCAACCACCTGGAAAAGATCGACAGCGGGCACATCACCATCGACGGTGAATACGTCGGCTATCGACGCAAGGGCGACCTGCTTTACGAGCTCAAGGAACGCGAGATTCTCAAGCGCCGTATCGACGTCGGTTTTGTGTTCCAGAACTTCAACCTGTTCCCGCACCTCACCGCCTGGGAAAACGTCGCCGAGGCGCCGCTGGCGCACAAGCGCTGGAGCAAGGCCGACGCCCAGGCCAAGGCCACCGCACTGTTGGCCAAGGTTGGCCTGGCGGACAAGGTCGATGCCTACCCACGCCAGCTTTCCGGCGGCCAGCAACAGCGCGTCGCCATTGCCCGCGCACTGGCGCTGGACCCCAAGGTGCTGCTGTTCGATGAACCCACCTCAGCCCTCGACCCGGAACTGGTGGGCGAAGTACTCGACGTGATCAAGGGCCTGACCCGGCTGGGCGTGACCCTGGTGATCGTCACCCACGAAATCGGCTTTGCCCGCGAAGTGGCCGACCACGTGGTGTTTCTCTGCGACGGCGAGTTGATCGAAGAAGGCCCGCCCGAACAGATTTTCCGCCAACCCCGACATCCCCGCACCGTGGCCTTTCTCGGCAAGGTGC
Source organism: Pseudomonas sp. NFX5 (assembly GCF_049132125.1). Lineage (NCBI taxonomy): Bacteria > Pseudomonadati > Pseudomonadota > Gammaproteobacteria > Pseudomonadales > Pseudomonadaceae > Pseudomonas > Pseudomonas sp. NFX5. The sequence goes on along the minus strand of NZ_JAFMZG010000007.1, from coordinate 174,346 downwards.
TTTAGTTCAAGGAGTGACTGCCCATGTTCATCAACATCACCCGCGTGGCCCTGCTGGCGCTGGCCGTCAGTGCTGCGCAAAGCGCATTCGCCGTGCAACAGGTCGACCTCAGCCCCGACCGCCCACGCATCCATGTGCCGCGTAACGAAGCGGCGATTGCGCAGATCCCGCCGGGCTTCAAGTTCGCCCAGCCGGGCAAGTTCACCGTGGCCGTGTCCGGCGTGGCAGGGCCGCCCCTGGCGCTGCTGGCCAGCGACGACAAGACCACCATCGGCAGCGAAGCCGACACCGCGCAACTGGTGGCCGACAGCCTCGGCCTGCAACTCAATGTGGTGCAGACCAGCTGGGAAGACTGGCCCCTGGGCGTCAGCTCGGGCAAGTACGACGCGGTGATCAGCAACGTCACGGTGACCGAGGCGCGCAAGAAGCGCTTTGACTTCGCCACCTATCGCCAGGATGTGCTCGGCTTCTACGTCAAGACCACCAGCAAGATCAGCGAGATCAAGCAGGCAGCCGATATTGCCGGGCTGAAGATCATCGTCGGCTCCGGCACTAACCAGGAAAAAGTCCTGCTGGCCTGGAACGAGGCCAACGAAAAGGCCGGCCTCAAACCCGCGCTGTTGCAGTACTTCGACGACCAGGCCGCCGCGCAACTGGCGGTGCAGTCGGGGCGCAGCGATGCGCTGTTCGGGCCCAACTCGGTGTATGCCTATTCGGCGGCGATCACCGGCGGCATCAAGCGCGTCGGCACGGTGAACGGTGGCTGGCCATTGCAGGCGGACATTGCCGTGACCACCCGCAAGGACAACGGCCTGGTCAAGCCGATCCACACCGCCCTGGAAGGCGCGATTGCCGGCGGCCAGTACGAGCAGGTGCTGCAACGCTGGGGCCTGGATGTGGAACGCGTCGACAAGTCGCTGATCAACCCACCGGGCCTACCGGATTAAGGAGCAATCGACATGGGACTGACACGACGTGAAGCGTTGTCGAGCATCGCTGCGGTAGGCGGCGAAAAAGCCGTCAAGGATGCACTCGCGGTACTCGGCCTCGGGCCGTCATCGCACCGCCGACCGCAACCGTTGAAACTCAAGGACGGCCTGGGGCAGGGCACCCGCGTGCTGGTGCTGGGCGCCGGGATTGCCGGGCTGGTCACCGCCCTGGAACTGACCCGCGCCGGGTTCAGCGTGCAGGTGCTGGAAGCCCGTGAGCGGGTCGGCGGTCGCACCTGGACAATCCGCCATGGCGACCGTGTGGACTACCAGGATGGCCGTACGCAGACCGCCGCGTTCGAGCCGGGGCATTACTTCAACGCCGGGCCGGCAAGGATTCCCAGCCAGCACCGCACGATCCTCGATTATTGCAGTGAGTTGGGGGTGCCGCTGGAAGTGCTGGTCAACAGCAGCCATGGCGCCCAGGTGCGGCCGGATGTGAACCAGCCGGCCTTCAGCGTCGGCCAGGCGATCAACGATGCGCGCGGGCACGTGTCCGGGTTGCTGGCCAAGGCGGTGCAGCGCGATGCCCTCGACGATGTGCTGAGCGCCGAGGAGCGCACGCGCTTGCTGGCGTTTTTGCACGTGTATGGCGACCTGTCCCAGGAGCTGGCCTTTGAGGGCACGATCCGTTCGGGGCACCTGGAATCCCCGGCACATCCCGGCGCCTTGCCCGCCAGCCGCAGCCCGTTGGCACTGGACCAACTGCTGCACCCCGAGCTGTGGGGCGCCTTGCTGCACACCGAATTCCCGGAGTTTTCGGCGACCATGTTCCAACCGGTGGGTGGCATGGACCGCATCACCGACGCCTTCTACCGGCGCGTCAGCGATCACGTGCAACTGGGCGCCCAGGTGCGCCAGATCCGTCAGTTGGAAAACGGCGTGGCCGTGACCTACCACGACCAACGCAGCGGTCGCGAGCAGGTGGTACGCGCCGACTATCTGGTCTCGACCTTGCCGCTGCCATTGCTGGCCAAGCTCGACACCGACTTCAGCGACCCGATCAAGGCCGCCTTGCTCAGCACCCGCAGCGACCAGGCCACCAAAGTGGCGTGGCAGTCCCCACGCTTCTGGGAAACCGACTACCGCACCTACGGCGGCCTGTCGTGGATCGAACACCCGGCGCGCCTGCTCTGGTACCCGAGCAACGACCTCAACACCCGCGAGGGCCTGCTGGTGGCCGGCTACGTGACCGGGGAGGGCGCCGATGCGTTTGGCGCGCGACCGTTCGACCAGCAGTACGCCACCTCCAAGGAAGCGGTGGAACTGCTGCATCCGGGCTACTCCAGGCACCTGCGTCACCCGCTGGCGGTGTCCTGGGAACAGATCCCCTTCAGCGAAGGCCCGTGGCTGCAACGTGAACACTTCCCGGCCGATGCCAGCGCCTTGCTCGAAGAAGGCCACGGCCGCGTGTACTTCGCCGGCGACGGCCTGGTGCAAAGCGGCGTGGGCATCTGGCAGGAATCGGCGGCCAACTCGGCGCGGCATGTGGTCGCGCAACTGGCTGAACGCGTGACCCAACAACGACAGGTCGCGGCACTCGCCGCCTCTTAAGGAGACACACCATGAGCGACAGCATTCAACGCACCAGCGTCGGCGATTTCCCGATCTCGCAGACCGTCACCGTACCGGCGTCCGCCAGCCTGATCTTTGTCAGCGGGACCTTGCCGGACCTGGTTGATCCAACGGTTCCCGGGGTGTTTGGCAACACCGAAGTGCAAACGGTTTCGGTCTTCAACAAGCTGCGCCAGATCCTGCGCCAGCAAGACCTGGACCTGGGCGATATCGTGCAGTTACGGGTATTCCTAGTCGGCGCCGAGGAAACGGGCGGCAAGCTGGATTTCGCCGGGTTGCAGCGTGGGTATACGCAGTTCTTCGGCACCCCCGAGCAGCCGAACAAGCCCGCACGCACCGCGTTGCAGGTCGTGGCGTTGCCATTGCCCGGTGCACTGGTGGAAATCGAAGCCATCGCCGCCAGGACGGCGTGACAATCCCTCGCAAGTAACCCCCCCTCACAACCGCTTCCGGGCTTCGGCGTGACTGCGCCGAACGCCCCGGCGGGCGCCTGCCAGACAGCGTTTCCAACCTTCCTGAAGCCCCTCCCGCACAAAGATAAATCTTGTATTTAAACGCCTGCGACGTATTATCCAAGAAATGTCTTGTGTATATGCCTGAGGCTGGATTTCCCTTTCGACAAATACGGAGGTTTGAATGACTGTGGAGGCAGGGTTACTGGGTCACTCGATGTCAGTGTTCCTGGGCGTACAGGCCGTTGGCTTGAGCCTGTGGCTGAGCATTGCGGTGCTTAACAACTGGCAAGCGTTTCGCAGCTCGGTAGGCGCGGTAGGCGCGACCATGGCCATGGAGCCGTTGCGCCAGAGCCCCGCCATCGATATTCCCTTGCTGGTGCGGGCCGTGCGTTCACCCCGTCTGCACCAACTGGCGCTGCTGGTGGTGCTGGCCCTGCAACTGGTCGCTGCACTCGCGGCCTGGACCGGCAGTTATCACTTGATCCTCGGCGACGGCCTGCTGTCGGCACGGCCCTGGCTCAACCTCGCCCTGAGTGCGTTTTCGGCGTTTGTCTTCGCGATGCTGCTGGGGGGCTTGTGGTTCGGCTACTGGATTCGCCAGGAGGGGTTGCAACTGACTCACCTGGTGCTGTCGATCTGGGCGGTACTGGCCTTCTTCCTGTTCAACCACAGCTGGCTGTGAGCCGCGCGTAACGCACTCATCGTGATAAGGACGTCCATGAACAAGAAGAAGATAACCAGCCTGGTGTTGATTCCGGTGGCGGTCATCGCGGTGGTGATGATGTCGCGCGCGCCGTCCCAGGCCCAATCCGCCGATGCCCCCGCCAGCGCGTTGACCAAGGTGGCCCTGGGGGCAGTGCAATTGCGCCCGGCCAATGTGTATTTCGCCGGCGTCGGTGAGCTGGAAGCGGCCTCCCAGGTGCAGGTTTCCGCCGAGGTCGGCGGGCGGGTCACCTTGATCAACTTCGAGTCGGGCCGCCAGGTCAAGGCTGGCGAGGTGCTGGTCAAACTCAACGATGCCCCGGAACAGGCCGAGCAGTTGCGGCTGCAGGCCCAGGTGCGCAATGCCGAGATCATCCGCAAGCGCGTGACCGGGCTGGTCAGGGAAAACGCCGCGACCCAGGAACAGCTCGACAACGCCCGGGCCGCCCATGACATGGCCTTGGGCGAGTTGAAAAAAGTCCAGGCACTGATTGCCCAGAAGACTATCCGCGCACCCTTTGCCGGGGTGCTGGGGATTCGCCAGGTCAACGAAGGGCAGTACCTCAATGTCGGCGATCGCATCGTCAGCCTGGTCAACACCCAGGTGCTCTATGTCAATTTTTCCCTGGATGAGCAGCTCAGTCGCCGTCTGGTCGTCGGGCAAACCGTGGGCGTGCTGATCGACGCCTACCCTGACCGGGTGTTCAAGGCGCGGATCAGTGCCGTCGACCCGATGATCGGCCGCTCACGCACGGTGCAGGTGCAGGCCACGCTGGAGAGCCCGGACGCCCCCCTCAAGCCGGGCATGTACGCCAGTGTCAAAGTGGCCGATACCGAGGTGGCCGATGTGCTCACCGTGCCGGAAACGGCGGTGGCCTACACCGCCTATGGCGATACCGTTTTCCTTGCCCGCCCGGACCAGGGCGCCACGCTGGTGGTCAAGCGGGTGGCGGTGAAAATCGGCCAGCGCCAGGACGGTTGGGTCCAGATCCAGGAAGGCTTGCACGAGGGTGACCAGGTGGTGACCTCCGGGCAACTCAAGCTCAGTGACGGCATGGCGGTGCAGGCGACCGATGACACCCTGGCCCTGCCTGCGTCCAAACCGCCTGTGACGGGCATCTGATTCTTCGCCCAGAGAACGCTCATGACTTTCACCGATATTTTCGTTCGGCGGCCGGTGCTCGCGCTTGTCGTCAGTATTCTGATCCTGCTGCTGGGGATCATGTCCTTGTTGCAGCTGCCGATCCGCCAGTACCCGATGCTGGAAAGCTCCACCATCACCGTGACCACCGAATACCCCGGCGCGTCATCCGACCTGATGCAGGGCTTCGTCACCCAACCGATTGCCCAGGCGGTGTCATCGGTGGAAGGCGTGGATTACCTGTCGAGTTCGTCGGTGCAGGGGCGCAGCGTGGTCACGGTGCGCATGGAGCTCAACCGTGACTCGACCCAGGCCCTCACGGAAGTCATGGCCAAGGTCAACCAGGTGCGTTTCCGGCTGCCGGAGCAGGCCTATGACCCGGTGATCGAGCGCTCGTCCGGTGAGTCGACGGCGGTGGCCTATATCGGGTTCTCCAGCCCGACCCTGTCGACCCCGGCCTTGACCGATTACCTGGCACGGGTGGTGGAGCCGGTGATGAGCACCATCGAGGGCGTGGCCAAGGTCCAGGTGTTCGGCGGGCAAACCCTGGCGATGCGTCTGTGGATCGACCCCGCACGGCTGGCTGCGCGCGGCCTGACCGCCGCCGATGTGGCCGACGCGGTGCGCCGCAACAACTACCAGGCGGCGCCGGGCAAGGTCAAAGGCCTGTTCGTGGTCGCCAACCTGCGGGTCAATACCGACCTGACCAACGTCAATGAATTTCGCGATTTGGTGCTGCGCAACGATGGCAACGGCCTGGTGCGCCTGAAGGACGTCGGTACCGTGGAGCTGGGCGCGGCGTCCAGCGAAACCAGTGCCACCATGGACGGCGTTTCGGCCGTGCACCTGGGGTTGTTCCCGACGCCCGGCGGCAACCCGCTGGTGATCGTCGACGGTATCAAGAAACTCCTGCCGGACGTGCGCAAGACCCTGCCGCCGGACGTCAAGGCCGAGCTGGCGTTTGAAACCGCGCGCTTTATCCAGACCTCCATCGACGAGGTGATGAAGACCCTGCTCGAGGCCTTGCTGATCGTGGTGATCGTCATCTACCTGTGCCTGGGGTCGTTGCGCACGGTACTGATTCCGGTGGTGACCATCCCCTTGTCGATGCTGGGGGCCGCGGCGCTGATGCTGGCGTTCGGTTTCAGCCTCAACCTGTTGACGCTGCTGGCGATGGTGCTGGCCGTGGGGCTGGTGGTGGACGATGCGATTGTGGTGGTGGAGAACGTGCACCGGCATATCGAGGAGGGCAAGACCCCGGTGGCGGCCGCCCTGGTCGGTGCGCGGGAAGTGGCGGGGCCGGTGATCGCCATGACCATTACCCTTGCGGCGGTGTATGCGCCCATCGGCATGATGGGCGGCCTCACGGGGGCGTTGTTTCGGGAGTTCGCCCTGACCCTGGCCGGCGCGGTGATCGTGTCCGGCGTGGTGGCGCTGACGTTGTCGCCGGTCATGAGCTCGTTCCTGCTGCAGTCCAAGCAATCGGAAGGGCGCATGGCACACCTGGCCAACCGTTTCTTCGACGGCCTGGCCCTGCGTTATGCCAAGGTACTGGACCTGTCGCTGCGGCATCGCTGGCTCAGCGGGCTGTTTGCCTTGCTGGTGATGATCAGCTTGCCGTGGCTGTACCAGTTGCCGCAGCGGGAGCTGGCGCCCACCGAGGACCAGGCCGGGCTGCTCACCGCCATCAAGGCGCCGCAACATGCCAACCTGGAATACGTCGAGCGCTTTTCCACCAAGCTGAATGAGGTCTATGGGCGCCTGCCGGAAACCGTCAGCACCTGGATCATCAATGGCAGCGACGGCATCGCCTCGAGCATTGGCGGCATCAACCTGACGTTGTGGGGCGAGCGCGAGCGCACCGCCGCGCAGATCCAGGTCGACCTGCAGGCGGCCACCAACGATGTGGAAGGCACCAGCATCTTTGCCTTCCAGTTGCCTGCCTTGCCGGGCTCCACCGGTGGCCTGCCGGTGCAACTGGTGCTGCGCAGCTCCCAGGATTACCGCGTGCTGTACGAAACCATGGAGCAGATCAAGCAGAAGGCCCGCGACAGTGGGTTGTTCGCCGTGGTCGACAGTGACCTGGACTATAACAACCCGGTGGTACAGGTGCGGGTGGACCGGGCCAAGGCCAACAGCCTGGGGATCCGCATGCAGGACATCGGCGAATCGCTGGCGGTGCTGGTGGGGGAAAACTATCTCAACCGCTTTGGCCTGGAGGGCCGCTCCTATGATGTGATTGCCCAGAGCCCGGGCAGTGAGCGACTGACGCCCGAAGCCCTGACCCGCCAGTATGTGCGCACGGAAGACGGCACGCTGATTCCGCTGTCGACGGTGATCCAGGTGTCCGAGCACGTCGAACCCAACAAGCTGACCCAGTTCAACCAGCAGAACGCCGCGACCTTCCAGGGCGTGCCGGCGGCCGGGGTCACCCTGGGCGACGCCGTGGCGTTCCTGGAGGGCGTCACCGCCGAGTTGCCCGTAGGGTTCAGCTACGACTGGCAATCCGATGCGCGGCAGTACACCCAGGAAGGCAATGCGCTGCTGCTGGCGTTCCTGGCGGCGGTGATCGTGATCTACCTGGTACTGGCGGCGCAGTACGAAAGCCTGATGGACCCGCTGATCATCCTGATCACCGTGCCGCTGTCCATCAGCGGCGCGCTGATTCCCCTGGCGCTGGGCTACGCCACGATCAATATCTACACCCAGATCGGCCTGGTGACCCTGATCGGGCTGATCAGCAAGCACGGCATCCTGATGGTCGAGTTCGCCAACGCCCTGCAGGCCCAGGAACACCTCGACCGTTCCGAGGCGATACGCAAGGCCGCGCAGATTCGCTTGCGGCCGATCCTGATGACGACGGCGGCCATGGTGGTCGGCCTGGTGCCGCTGCTGTTCGCTTCGGGTGCCGGGGCCAACAGCCGCTATGGCCTGGGGGTGGTGATTGTATCGGGCATGCTGATCGGTACCTGCTTCACCCTGTTCGTGCTGCCGACGGTCTACACCCTGCTGGCCCGCAAGCATTCCCTGGCGGCCGCGACCCCACGGGCCCAGTCCCTGGCGCAAACCCTGAGGAGTGAACCATGAAGTCCGGCAAAACTGTCACCACCGTGCTGGCGCTGACGCTGCTCAACGGCTGCATGGTCGGGCCGCATTACGAAAAGCCCGTAACCCCGCCGATCAGCCTGGTCACCGCGCAAAAGGCCTTGTTCGCCCAACAGGCGCCCGTGCAGGCCCAGTGGTGGTCGTTTTTTGACGACGCCGAGCTCGATCGCCTGATCGACACGGCGCTGGCGCATAACCATGACATCCGCCAGGCCCAGGCCAACCTGCTGGCCTCCCGCGCGGTGTTCGATGACCGCCGGCTCGACCAGTATCCCGGCGTCACCGCCCGTGCCGCCTATGGCCGCAGCCTGGAGCAGCAGTTGCCGTTCGACGGTGGGCCACCGGAGCGGATGCTGTCGCAGACCTATCGCGCCGGCTTTGATGTGCAGTGGGAGATCGATGTGTTCGGGCGTTTGCAGCGCCTGACCGCATCGGCCATGGCACGTTCCCAGGCGGCGCAGGCGGACCTGGCGCTGATGCAGTTGAGCATCGCCGCCGACGTGGCGCGTTATTACTACGAGCAGCAAGGCTTGACCCGCAGCCTGGAAGTGGCCCAGGCCCAGGTCAGTGCCTGGCGCGAAACGCTCACGCTGACCAGCGCTCAGGTGCGCGCCGGCAGCGGTCAATTCGAGGATCAGCAAAACGCCCATGCCAACCTGCTGCTCAGCGAGGCGGCGATTCCACCGTTGCTGACGCGGATCCAGGAAACCGGTTATCGCCTGGACGTATTGACCGGCCAGCCACCGCGTCAACGGCAGGCCCTGGCCAAGGCGCATTTCCTCGCGCCCCTGGCCCGGCAACTGCCCTTGGGCGATGTCGACCAGTTGATCCGCAATCGTCCGGATGTGGTCAGCGCCGAACGCCTGCTGGCCGCCAGCACCGAAGACGTCGGCGCCGCCACGGCGGACTTGTACCCACGCCTGAACCTGGGCGGTTTCATTGGCTTCTTCGCCCTGCGTGGCGGCGACCTGGGCAGCGCGTCCCGCGCGTATGAGCTGGCGCCGTCGGTGGACTGGCCGGCGTTTCGCCTGGGCAACGTGCGCGCACGCCTGCGCGGTTCCCAGGCCCAGGCCAAAGGTGCCCTGGCGCGCTATCAACAGTCGCTGCTCAAGGCCCAGGAAGATGTGGAAAATGCACTGATGCGCCTGGCGCAGGACCAGACCCGCCTGGGCGCCTTGCTGGCGTCCGCCACCCATGCCGAGCAGGCGATCGACATCGCCAGCAAACGCTACCGCAGCGGTTCGGGCACCTACATGGCGGTGCTGGAAAACCAGCGTGCGTTTTTCCTGATCAAGAAGGACGTGGCCGATGCCGAGACGGCGTCCTACCTCAACGCCATCGCGCTATACAAGGCGCTGGGCTGGGGCAGTGGCGGTGCGCAGCAGGCTCAATCAGCGGACAAACCATTGGCCAGCAACTGAGCCTTGAGATCGGGCCGGTAGTTACGTGCATACGTGCGGCCCACGGTGCTTGACCAGGACTGGCCGTCCGCACGGCCGATGATCTGCCAATGGCGCATCAGGTGCTGGTCATAGGCACTGATCGCCGGTGCCAGCGCGGCCGGGTTGTAGCGCTCGTCGTGACGGAAGGCTTCGATGCCCATGCGCGGTTTCTGCGCCGCCGGCTCGTGCACATGACCCAGGGCCAGGCCGCACAGGGCGAAGGTCTGCTCGGGCAGCCCGAGCAGCTCGATCATCGCCTCGGCGTTGGCACGAATGCCGCCCACCGGCACCACGCCCAACCCCAATGAACGTGCGGCGATCATCAGGGTGCTGAGGATGATGCCGCCGTCGGTGCTGGCGGCGATCAGCCCTTCCAAATGCCGCTGGATTTGCTGTTGCTGGCCATTGAGCGCGGCACCGACGGCGGTCTTGTGAAAGTCCACCACCAGGGTGATAAACACCGGTGCCGACGCGATCCAGGGCTGGCCGCCGGCTATTGCCGCAATGCGTTGGCGGGTGCCTGCGTCGCGCACGACCACCACGGAAATATGCTGGGCATTGAAGGACGTCGGCGCCAGGTGGCCGGCCCGCAAGATGGCATCCAGGTGTTCGTCGCTGACGGGCGTGGGTTGGAAGCTGCGCTCGCTGCGGTGGTTGGCGAGCAAGTCGATAGTCGGGGTCATGGCCTTATTCCTTTAGGGCGGTTGGTGTGGGGCGGTCAGGTGCGCGGTTGGATGTTATAGACGCAACGCCGGTCCCCGGAGATCAGGTGTTCGCAGCGTTCGACAAGGGTGTCGTCACCCATGGCTGCACGAAATATCTGCAGCTCCGAGCGGCAGAAACCCTGGCATTTGCGCGCGGCGGCGCAGATCGGGCAATGGTTTTCGATCAGCAGCCAACCTTCACCTGCGGGTTCCATATGCGCCATATAGCCGGCGAGTTCGCGGATGCGCACCAGGATGGCGACTTTTTCTTCCAGGGATGAGGCTTGCGAACACGCCTGGACGTATTCCTGGCGGTTGGTCGCTTCCATGCTGGTGATGATTTTCTCGATGCCGTCACTGCCGAAAACCCCCTCGATGGATTCGATCAGGTGCAGGGTCAGCACACTGTGGGAATCGGGGAATTTGTTCTGCGCAGTGTCCGTCAACGCCCACTTCAACGAAGGGCGGCCGGCCCCGGAGGTGGGTGCCGAAACGCCGACGATCAGTTCCGATGCCTGCAACTTCTGGATTTGTTGCCGGGTTGCCTCAAACGTGAGTTCCAGCAGGGACGCCAGTTCGGTGGTTTTCAACGGGCCACGGGTCTTGAGCAAAAACAGGATGCGTTCAGCGGTGGATGACTGGGTATCGTCGGCAGGTCTGGAGGTCATAAATCGCGTGTAACCATGGGGAGTGAGGGCATCACTGGAGTTCGTCGACCTTTGGCGCCATCCATTGCGTAAGGGGTAGTGGGCATGAGCATAGTCATTTTTGCTGCTCAGGAAAATAATAAATAAATGGAATCAATAGGTAATTATAAATAGCAAATAATTATAAAAGGTTTGCCTTGCTTTTGTAGGGCTTACGACTAGGATCGTAGCTAGCTTTTTGGAAGCTGCTCGTAAACATTCATTTGCACACGACTCCGGACCGTTAAAAAACACGCTGCGTCCCAAGCACTCATCGCTCGCCGACGCCAGTGAAGACAAAAACATTCAAGGAAGAGAATCTGTATGAATGCGCAAAAGCCGACGACCATCTATGAGCACGCCGATGAAGTAACCGCTCTGTCCAGCGTGGTCGACCTGGTGAAACTCTCCGACCAGTATCGACAATCCGCCATCCTTCACTTCGCCGTAGCGCAGCACCTCTTCGATCACACCGCCCGCCCGGCTACCGCCAACGCGATCAGCCAGCAATTGGGCTGGGTGCCCAATAAGGCGAAGATCTTTCTCAATGGCCTGGTCGCCCTGGGCCTGTTGAAAAAGTCCGCCGACACCTATACCAACCAGCCCCTGGCCGAGCGTTTCCTGGTCAGCCGCAGCGCCGAGTTCATCGGCCCGATCATTGCCCACCAGCGCTTGCAGTGGCAGAACTGGCCACGCCTCGGGGAAATCCTGAGCAGCGCCGAGTCCATGGATTTCCAGCAGGAGAACCGCTTCAAGCACGACATTGCCGCACGTGATGCCTTCAACGATGCGATGGTGCGCTTCAGTCAACCCATGGTCGATGTGCTCAAGGAATTGCCGGTGTTCGATACCGCCAGCAAGGTCATCGACCTGGCCGGTGGACACGGCACCTATATCGCCGAAATTGCTCGGCGGCACCCTCAGGTCCAGGGCGAAATCTGGGACTTGGCCGCCACGCGCCAGTCCGCCGAAAGCACCGTCGAGAAGTACCAGTTGGCGGGGCGCCTGACGTTCAAGGAGCGTAACCTGCTGGACCTGGCCCGCTACGAAGGTGAAAGCGCCGACGTGATCATGGTCAATGATTGCCTGCACTATTTCACCCGCGAAGAAACCAGCACGCTGATCCGCTCGGCGGCCCAATTGGTCAACGACGGCGGTTCGTTGCTGGTGCTGAGCATGACCCTGGAAGACGATGAAATTCACCCGGCGCTGTCGGCGGATTTCTCCCTGCACATGATGGTCAACACGGTGCACGGCGAACTGCATCCCACCCGCTGGATCGCCGAACAGATGGTTGCCCAGGGCTTTGAGGTGGTCCAGGAGCCTATCGGGCGCTACAGCCTGTTGATCGGTCGCCGCACTGAGGGGAGGGTTGCCTGATGCTGCGCTTTATTACCTTGTACAGCTCCGACACGGCCGCACAACTGAACGGCTTTCTCGAGCCGTTGAACACCTGCGCGAAAGCCGCCGGTTTTGAACTGTGCGCTGCCGTTGAGGGCGCGCAGTTACCCCAGGCCGACGGGTTTATCCTGCTGGTGTCGGCGGCAGACAGCCTCGATACCCTCACTGCCCGGCTCGCGGCATTGGCCGATGGCTACCACAACAAGGCGGTCAGCATCGTGCGCCTTGCCGAAGGCAGCGCCGGGCAACCTGCCGGCGATCCGCTGAACGCGGCATTGCTGCAACGCACGGCCTGTTTCATTTACCCCCATGGCCTGGCGATCACTGACGCGGGCGTATCCACGGACACGGTGAAAAACTGGCTGGCCGGTTTCTCCAAATTCGCCGCCGCGATCAAAATGTGGCGGTCCCTGGAAGGCGTATCCATCGAGGCGGCCGCGCTGGAATCCCAGCGTCCGCAACTGACCCACATCAACATCCTCACCCGTAACCTGGAAGCCTCCCAGGCGTTTTATCGCGACATCTTCGGCGCCCACTATTGCTACAACCTGGGGCCACGCAAAGTGGTGATGGAGTTGAACGGGTTCGACTTCTTCATCGAGCACAATCCCGACTTTGTCTACCCGCCGGGCTACCACATCGGCATTCGTGCGCTGCCGGAGGATGTCAAGCGCATCGCCGACAAGGTGGCTGCCGACGACAACATCACCCTGGTCAAGGGCAATGGCCCCGCGCCGGGTTATCACCACGGTCCGGACAACGTCCGCACGGCCGTGTACTTCGAAGATCCCGATGGCCTGGTGGTTGAGGTGTACTCCACCGAAATCGAGATGATCGAGACCAATCGAAGGTTGCTGCTCGACCGACTCTGATACCTGACTGATCCACACGCCGAGCGGTTTCGCGCTCGGTCGTGGATGTGTTCGCTCGGAATAAAGGTGTACCTATGACGAATCAATACGGTTGGCATTGGCCGACGCTGCCGAGCCCTTTGCCAAAGAACGTGTCTGATCGGGTATTGATGGGCTACCCGCAGGCTTACGTCGAATATGAACTGACCCGGCAAATCGCCGACGCCACCGGACAGCTGATGAGTGCGCCCATCGAACAACTGCTACGGGTGGTCGAGTCGGTTGCCGAACCCCTGGTGAGGCGTATCGCCGCCGGTGAAGTGCTGGGCTACAAGGGCGACCCGCGCATCGACGTGTTCAGCCCCGCCATGTGCGACGTTCCTGCCGCCCAGGTCGAGATCGGCCTGGAGCCGCAGCGCGTCGATGCGGTCATGACCGCCTACGCCGGGCTGGGCCTGGACCGCAGTTGGATCGAGAAAGAAACCCCCAACCATCGGGTCGACCTGGCGAGCTTTCGCATCGGTCGCTACCCGGTCACCAACAGCGAATATCGCGCCTTCCTGTTGGATACCGGTTATCCGTTCCTGCCGACCGGCTGGGCCTTTGGCCGCTTTCCCCAGCACCAGGCCAACCACCCGGTCTACAGCGTCAGCGACGTGGATGCCGACGCCTACGCCAAATGGCTGAGCCGACGCACCGGGCGGGCGTTCGCGCTGCCCAGCGAAGCACAGTGGGAATACGCCGCGGCAGGGCCGCAGCGCTCTCAGTTTCCCTGGGGCGAAACCTTCAATGTCGAGTACGCCAACACCATCGAGTTGGGGTTGCTCACGTCGACACCCGTCGGGGTGTTCCTCGAGGGCGCCTCGATGTTTGGCGCGCTGGACATGGCCGGCAACGTGGAAGAGTACGTTGCCGACGATTATCGGGCCTATCCGGGCGGGCCTGAGATCAACGATGACCTGGTGCTGGATGTTGGTAGGCACCGGGTAGCCCGTGGCGGCAGTTTCACCCGCTTCAGGGATCTTGCGCGCAATCAGCGCCGACATGGACGTTATCCAAGACCCATCTATGTCATGGGATTCCGTTTGGTAGAAAACCACTCTGGCCAGAACGCGACACTTCCATAGAGGCTATGCCATGGACACTCCAGTAACGCTTCATACGCAAGTTCCCATCTCCATTCTTGGCGGTGAGGTCAACGCCCACTTCTACGGGTTCAAGGGCTTTGACAAGAACAATGAACACTTTGCCGTCAGAGCCGGTGAGCCCGATGCCGATGTGCCCCTGGTGCGCGTGCATTCCGAATGCATCACCGGTGATGTATTCGGTTCCCAGCGCTGCGATTGCGGCCCGCAGCTGCAGGAAGCCCTGAAGGCGCTCGATGCCGAAGGCGGCTACCTGATCTACCTGCGCCAGGAAGGTCGCGGTATCGGCCTGTATTCGAAGTTCGAAACCTACCTGCTGCAAGACGCCGGCATGGACACCTACGAGGCCAACGTGAAGCTCAACCACCCGGAAGACTCGCGCAGTTTCGCCCCGGCGGTCGCCATGCTGAGGGCCCTGGATGTGCATCGCTGCCGGCTCCTGACCAACAACCCGGACAAGGTCAAGCAGTTGCGCGATGGCGGGATCGACGTGGTCAGCTCAGTGCCGACCGGGGTGTTCCTGACCAAGCACAACCACAACTACCTGCGATCAAAAGTCAGCAAGTCGAGCCACACCATCAAGCTTTGATTTCATTCTCCAGGAAAAGGACTTTTCGATGAGACACATAGGCCCTATCAGCGGCGTCGCCGCCCATGCTGGTGAGTTCATCGCCACCGCCGGCTACGACAACCAAGTCATTCTGTGGAACGCCCAGACCGGGCATTCGATCCACCGTGTCAGCCATGACCACCTGGCCAACCAGTGCGCGTTCAGTGCCGATGGCAAGTACCTGGTGAGCGCCAGCAGCGACTACACCGCCCGCGTCTGGGAAGTGCCGAGCATGCGCCTCAAGGCCGTGCTGTCGGGGCATGACGACGACGTGGAAATGGCGGTGTTCTCGCCGGACGGTGCGTCGATCGCGACCTGCTCGCGCGATCATCAACTGCGCCTCTTCGACCTCGACGGCAACCTCAAAGGCACCTGTCGGGGGCATCAGGCCGATGTGATTTCCGTGGTCTGGTCGCCGGATGGCAAGCGCCTGATTTCCAGCAGCGACGACGGCACGGTGCGCCAGTGGGACACCAGCACCTTCGAGCAATGCGATGAAGTCGACATCGGCGGCGTCGAGACCGATACCGTCGCCATTACCCGTGCCGGCGTGGTGTTTGCCGGTGACGATGAAGGGCGCATCTCGATCATCCATGGGGGCGAGATCCGCTCCATTCCTGCCCACGACGCCGGGATCAAGCGCATTGTCTGGAACGACGAAAAACAGCTGCTGGTGACCTTGAGTTATGACCGCCTGGCGATCCTCTGGCGCTTCGATGGCACCCAGCTGGAGCGCCTGCGCAGCACCAATTTGCCGAGCATCGTCTGGCCGCGCAGCTGTGCGTTCGTCGGCAGTGACGCCTTGGTGTTCGCCACCTTCGGCTCGCGCTACGCCACCTGGGATTATGAACACGATCAGTGGACCGTGGACGGTATTCAGCCTGCGGTGAGCATCAACGCTGTGGTGACCACCGAGGGCGGGCAATACAGCATCGGTGACGCGGGCCTGCTGTTTCGCGATAACCAGCCCGTGAGCGGCGTCGGCAGCCTGTGCAACTTCCTGCTGCCGTTCGGTTCGCTGCTGCTGACCGGTGGGCAGATGGGCCAGGTGTTCGATGCCCTCAGCGGGCGCCTGTTGTATCAGCATCGCTCGCCGCTCAATTGCGGCACCACGTTCCAGCGCAATGGCCAGCTTCATGCACTGATCGGAACCTACACCGGCGAAGGCCTGGTGTTTGTCATCGCCGGCGATAACAGCCTGGAACTGGTGGCGTCGATCCCGATGCACGACAACGCGATCAAAGGCGTGGCCGCCAACGAGCATCACTTGTTCAGCGTGTGCGCCTCGGCCGCCGCCGCCCTGCACAATATCAGCGACTTCAGTTGCGCGCGGCATATCGAAAATGCCCACACGCGCATCTCCAACGGTTGCTGCCGGGTCGACGGCGGTTTCGCCAGCATTGGTCGCGACCTGAAACTGCGCCTGTGGCTGGAGTCCGGTGACGAGGTCTATGACACGCCGCACCGCAATTCCATCAAGTGCATTTGTGCCTCGGCCGACGGGGAAGTGATTGCCACTGCGAACTACAGCGGCACCATCGCGCTGTTCGACTTGCCCAGCCGTTCCTGGCAGCAAGTACAGCGTCCCACCGCCAGTGGCATCTCCTGCATCACCCACAGCGTGGCCAGTGATGACTTCCTGGCCAGTTCCTACGATGGCCAGATCTACGGGATTGCCACCCGTCGCGCCTCTTGACCCAAGGACCGCCTGATATGAGCAAGCAAGCGCAATTCATGGACGTATCGACGTACCGCCGGGCGCTCGACACCTCATTTGTCCACCGCTACAGCCATGGTGAAGATGAGTGGTCCTGGGACATCGGCATGGCCAAGGCCGCCCGGGTTTTCCTCGAGGCACTGGGGCCGACGCCGGACCAGCACATCCTCGACGTGGGCGTCGGCCGTGCGCGGGATGCCTCGGAGTTCATCCTGGCAGGGCACCGGGTGACCGGCCTGGACATCGTCGAGAATTCCAGCTGGCCGCTGCTGCGCAAACGCTGGGGTGAGCGTCTCAGCCTGGTGTGCAGCGCCCTGCAGGATTGGCAGCCACCGGCGGGGGAGGCGTTTGACGGTGTACTCGACAATGGCTGCTTCCATCACCAGCATCCGGATGAATGGGACCGTTACCTGGCCAATATCCGCCAGTACGCGCGCCCTGGCGCGCTGATCGGGCTCAACGTCTTCGGCGTCGACGCGAGCAATCCGGAGCCGGGCTGGCGCGAGATGGATAACCAGCGTCAAGGTTATTTCTTCACCGAACAGGGCGTGCGCGACACCCTGGAAGCGTTTGGTTTCACCTGGCAGGACCTGGTGGTGATCGAGCGCCAGCATGGCGAGGCGGTGTACCTGTTGGCGCTGGTTCGCACATGAGCCTGGCGCTGGCGCGCGACATGCACTTCATGCGGCTCGCCCTGAAACTGGCTGACCGCGGCGCCTTTACCACGGCGCCGAACCCGCGGGTCGGTTGCGTGATCGCCAAGGGCGACCTGCTGCTTGGCCAGGGCTGGCACGAGTGGGCGGGGCAGGCACACGCCGAAGTCAATGCCCTGCGCGAGGCGGGCGTCGATGCGCGGGGCGCCACCGCCTATGTCACCCTGGAGCCGTGCGGCGGTCATGGGCGCACGCCGCCCTGTGCCGACGCGTTGATCAGGGCCGGGGTGGCGCGGGTGGTGATCGCCAGTGTCGACCGCTCCCAGCATGAGCATCATGGCGTTGAGCGGCTTGAGGCGGCGGGGGTGCTGGTCGAACACTTGCCGTGTCCGGAGGCGCGCGAGTTGAACCAGGGGTTTTTCTCGCGTACCGAGCGTAAGCGGCCGTGGCTGAGGGTCAAGCTGGCCATGAGCCTGGACGGGCGCACGGCCCTGGGTAACGGGCAATCCAAATGGATCACTTCGCCCGAGGCCCGGGACGATGTACAAGTGTGGCGCGCCCGGGCCTGTGCGGTGCTCACCGGCAGTGGCACGCTGCTGGCGGACAACCCGCGCCTGACGGTGCGCCTGCCCGACCCGCACACGGCGTTTTCCGCGCCGCTGCGGGTGGTGCTCGACCAGCACCTCAAGGGCGATGCCAATGCCCATGTGCTGGATGGCGCGGCACCGACCCTGGTGTTTCATGGGCCCGGCGTCCAGCCGTTGCACCCGCCACCTGCGGGTGTGCGTTTCCGGCAGGTCGGGGTGGACGGCGAAGGGCTTGACCTGCGAGAGGTCATGACGGTCCTGGCTGAGGAGGGGTGCAACGAAGTCCAGGTCGAGGCCGGCCCGGTATTGTGTGGCGCCTTTGCGGCGGCAGGCCTGGTGGATGAATGGCTGGTCTACATCGCCCCGCTGTTCCTGGGCAGTGATGCACGGCCGTTGCTGGCGCTGGATGGCTTGACCGATCTGGGCCAGGCGCAACCCTTGTCGATCATCGAGCAGTGCCTGGTGGGGGCGGACATCCGGGTGCGATTGCGCCCGGTCGCCGCCCCGGCGTGATTATTTGCGGCAGGTCAAACCGATCTGCAGGCTGTTGCGCTCGAACAGCTGCCAGTACCCCGCACCCATGGAGGTGCGGCTGTGTTCACTGATCAGCGGGGCGACCCAGGTGAGCTGGTTGAAACCGGCTACCCGTGCGGCTTCTTCGTACACGCCTTGCTCCCAGCGATAGTAGGTAAAGGGTGCGGGGGGCGATGACATGAACTGCGCGTTGCAGCGGAACCCGCCGGCGACCGGGGTTTCATCGAACACCTCAATCCCATAGCGAGTGAAATTGCCTTTTCGCAGTTCGAACGACGGGTTGGCGGTGTAGGCCACCAATTGACCGCCGGGCTTCAGGTTGTCGGCCGCCGACTGAAACATCTTGCTCAGTTCGTCGACACTGCTGGCATAGTTGAACAGCCAGGCCGCCGTCACCATGTCGTAGGCGCCGATACGGCCCATCTTCGCCACGTCCCGTACTTCGTAGGCGATACCGTCGTTGGCTTGCCGCGCCTGGTAGATCATGTTTTCGGAAATATCCACGCCATGCACCTTGGCCGCCCCCCAGTCCTTCAACTGGCGACTGAAGAAGCCATGCCCACAGGCCAGGTCCAGGATACGCAGGCCCTCGACATTGCCGACCATGCTACGGAAGGTGTCGACCTCGACCTTGCGTTGAGAGGCCCTGGCGGTGAAATCCTCGAACTGTTCACTGATGCGTTCGTACACTTCTTTGGATTCTTTCATCTGCATGCCACTCCTTCGAATATGCGGGCTGGGTGATGAGCAAGCCTTGGTGGTTTTTTATGCAAGGTATTGCTTGCGATATTAGGCGCAACGCCTCGATTTAACAAACGGCTTAGTGGGCGGTGCTGCTCGATCGGGTCAGTCTGCTGATGGGAGAGCGTGGGGTTGATTATGCGCTTAGGGAATGTTCGGCATTGTTTTGATCATTATTTTTAATGATTAGCATAGATCCACAAAGCATTTCACAAGCCTGCCGGCGGGCATTATGGTCCTTCTCCACAGGTCAGCGTCGCTGCCATCCACGGAGGAGTATCGTGATGTCCCACTTACCCCGGCAACTCAGGTTCGGTGCCATCCTCACCGGCGTCGGCACCGCGCAGAACGAATGGCTGCACCCGCAAATCCCCGGCGACGCCAGTGTGGACATCAATTGGTACCGCACCCAGGCGCAACAGGCGGAAGCAGCGAAGTTCGATCTGGTGTTCATCGTCGACAGCCCCTACATCACCCCGGATTCGGCGCCGCATTTTCTCAACCGCCTGGAGCCGCTGACCCTGCTCTCGGCCGTGGCCGGTGCCACTTCGAAGATCGGCCTGGTGGCCACCCTGACCACGTCCTATACCGAACCCTTCAACGTCGCCCGCCAGTTTGCCTCCCTGGACCTGATCAGCGGCGGCCGCGCCGGCTGGAACGTGGTCACCACCGGCCTCGAAGGCGCGGCCGGCAACTTCGGCCGTGAGCAGCATATCGACCACACCGAGCGCTATCGCCGCGCCGCCGAGCACCTGGAGGTGGTGCAAGGGCTATGGGATTCCTACGAAGACGACGCCTTCGTGCGCGACAAGGCCAGCGGCGTGTTCCTCGACCCGCAACGCCAGCATCGCCTGGACCACCATGGCGAGTTCTTCTCGGTGACCGGGCCGTTGAATATCGCACGCTCAGCCCAAGGCCAGCCGGTGATTTTCCAGGCGGGTATTTCCGAATCCGGACGCAGCCTGGCGGCCAACTATGCCGAGGGCATTTTTGCCGGCGTGGGCAATTTCGAGGACGCCCAGGCCTACTACCGCGACATCAAACAACGCACCGCCGCCGCCGGACGCAACCCCGATCACGTGACCATCCTGCCGGGCATTTCGCCGATCATTGCCGACACCGACGAACAGGCCCAGGCCATCGACCGAGAACGCAATGGCGAGCTGGATTTGAACAAGGCCCTGGTGCAGTTGGGGCGACCGTTCAACTACCACGACTTCAGCCAGTACCCGCTGGACGAGCCCTTCCCGGACCTGGGCGACCTGGGCAGCAACGGCTATCGCGGGCATGCCGAAAACATCAAGCAAGTCGCCCGCGACCAGCGCCTGACCCTGCGCGAGGCGGCGTTGCGTTTTGCCAAGCCGTTTTCCAGCTTTGTCGGCTCGCCCAAGACCGTGGCCGACGAGATCGAACGCTGGTTTGTGGAAGGTGCGGTGGATGGGTTCAATATCCACGTCGGCGCGCCGGATGACTTTGCGCGGTTTACCGACCAGGTGCTGCCGTTGTTGCGTGAGCGTGGGTTGTTTCGCAGTGAGTACAGCCACAGCACGTTGCGTGGGCATCTGGGCTTGCCGGTGCCGGTGAATCGGCATACGGCGGCAAGGAGCGAGGCGGCCTGAGAGTCACCACCATTTCCAGCGGCCCTGTTGTTTCAGGGTCGCGATAATGACTAGGCGTTTGTGGCGTAACTCCACCGACTTTTGCCGCAGTTCGCGGCAGCGGTTGCTGTTGAGGATGAGCAGGCCGACAAGTGGGCAGAGCAGGGCCAGTGCATAGAGATAGGTATTGGGGCGCCAGAGGATGGCGGGGAGGGATATCAGCAGGCAGAGGAGGTAGATCGCGACGTTTATCCAGACCCAATGGATGCGGCCGTAGAGCACTTCGTATTTGGCCAGGGCGAATACTGCGCCCAAGCCCGCAGCGCTGAAAAAGCATGTCTTGGCGACAAACTCTACGGGGTGAGTCGGCAAATACGTAAGCATCGCCAAGATCGTTGTCAACGCTATCGAGAAACATCCTGCCAATGCATCACCTCCAATCACGGGCATGAACCGCTTGAGGAGTTGCCAAGGATCCTCAATAAAGAGTGATGAGTAATATTGGCCTTTTATCTTCCGTTGTTGGCTCACTGGTTAACTTCCTCGTAGATACCCAACGCCAGAGTTCTTACGTTTCCAGAGACTGTACTGCTGGTAAAACCGAGCAAGGCCGCAGCTATATCCATTTTGTGTGCGGCATTAGCACGCTGCATTTGAATAGCGCTGATACGTTTGGCCACATTGCCGGAGGCTTTTTCCAGCTTGAGCAACTTGGTTGTTAGTCTTGGATCTCGGATTTTAAGCAGCTCATTGTTCAATTTTGTCCGTTCTTGCCGTGTCATCCCTCTAAGCACTTGCCTAGCTGTTTTTCCGGTTACTTTTGTGGTCGTTGTGACGACTTTCACGGTGACGAATGCCGAGCTGGCAACACCCATCAAAGCAATACCGTCCAACACTGCTGTTGCGGCCTCATACCACGTCTCGTTATCCAAGTAGTCATTAACCTCTGGAAAGGCTAACTCCGATGCTGTACGTAAAGCGCCACCGATGCATTGAACTGTACTTGCAACGGCAGCAGCTTTACCGATAAACGAAATTATCGAGCTAGCCCCAGCTGTAAAAGGCATCAGCGCAGCCCCACTCGCAATGACCATCCAACTCAACACTACTCCGGTGCATGCAATTGCCGTATTTATAGCTTCCACCGCCATCCTCGACTCCCGAGGCTCATGCTCCAACATCCGCTTGAACTCCACCGGCCCCACATACCTCGGCGCTTCCCGCAGCACCACCTTGATTGGCCGCACACTGCAAATCGCCTGGAACTCACGCAGTACCACCACGTTGAAATCCCCATCGATATACACCACCCCCGCGCCGATCAACGCCGGGTCGGCGTCTATGGCGAAGAACAACCGCCGCAGGTCGAGGCTGCTTTCAATGCGTTGGCGTGTAGTGCGGTGGGTTGATGGGAAGCCATCCTTGAACAGGGCGACGGTCATTCCTGAACTCCTTTTTTGGGAGTTGAGAGAGTAAAGACGCCGCGACTGGGATGAGTGTCGGAAGCTTCGCCATTTGCAGTCGGGCACTTCCTGATGCGACGTTGACGTCTTGTAGGCCCGCTCCCGATTGAGGAAAAGTGCGCCCCACGTCACTTCCGGCGGACCACAGGACAAGGAGCCAACATGGCAGTCGATATGTTTTTGAAACTGGGCGATATCAAGGGTGAATCGCGGGACCAGGCCCATCGTGACGAGATCGACATTACCAACTGGGGCTGGGGTTTATCGCAAACGGGCTCGATGCATTCCGGCACGGGAGGCGGCTCGGGCAAGGCCGACTTTGCCAACCTGAACCTGACCAAACCCCTGGATAAATCCAGCCCCAACCTGATGATGGCCTGCGCCACCGGCAAGCATTACCCCGAAGCCAAATTGGTGGTGCGCAAGGCCGGCGGAGCCAGTCCGGTGGAATATCTGGTGATCACCTTGAAGGAGGTCATGGTGGTGTCCTACAGCACCCGCGCTGAAACGGCCGATGATGTGCTGTACGACAGCATCGCCTTGAACTTCGCCACCGTCGACGTCAGCTATCAGCCGCAGAAGGCCGATGGTGCCAAGGACGGCGGGCCGGTGAAGTTTGGCTGGAATATCCGGCAGAACGTCAAGGTGTGATGCGCTGAGAGGGCATAGGTATCTACACAACCTTTCAAACCCTGACACATCTCCCTGTGGTGAGCGGGCTCGTCCCGCGCTGGGCTGCGAAGCAGCCCCAAAACCAGCCTCTACAGAGTGTCTGATACACCGCGTTCTTCTTGACTGGGGCTGCTTCGCAGCCCAGCGCGGGACGAGCCCACTCACCACCAGAATGCGGTCGCCTGAAATTGTTTATGCAAGACTCAAGATTTTAGAGTGAAAATTTAACCCTTTAAAATCAATAGGTTATTTTGAGCTTGATAAAGGCCCATCACTCATTCGCCAAACCCGACAATCGCCTTGGTTTCCAGATACTCCTCAAACCCCTGCACCCCATACTCCCGCCCATTCCCCGAGCGTTTGTAGCCCCCAAACGGCGCCATCGGATTCCACGCCGGATGGTTCAGGTGCACCTGGCCGGCGCGTATACGCGAAGCCACCGCTCGCGCAAGATCAAGGTCCTGCCCCTGAACGTGGGCGCCCAGCCCATAGACCGTATCGTTGGCGATGGCGACGGCTTCATCCACCGTCTCATAGGCAATGATGCACAGCACCGGCCCGAATATTTCCTCCTGGGCAATGCGCATGGCGTTGTCCACGTCGGAGAAAACCGTCGGCCGTGTATAGAAGCCCTTGTCAAAACCCGCCGCCCGTCCCGGCCCACCGCACACCAGTTTGGCGCCCTCGTCGAGGCCGGCCTGGATCATGGTCTGGACGCGATGGAACTGGGCTTCGTTGGCGATCGGACCCAACTGCGTCTGTTCCGATTGCGGGTCGCCGACGATCAGTGCATTCGCGGTAGCCGCCGCCAGGGCTTCGACTTCGGCCAGGCGGCTTCTTGGCACGATCATGCGGGTCGGCGCGCTGCACGACTGGCCGACGTTGCGAAACGCCGACATCACCCCCAGCGGCACAGCCTTGGCGAAGTCGGCGTCGGGCAGCAGCACATTCGGCGACTTGCCCCCCAGTTCCTGGGTGACCCGCTTGACCGTCGGCGCGGCCGCCTGGGCAACCAACGCGCCTGCGCGGTTGGAGCCGGTGATGGAAATCATGTCGATATCCCCATGGGCGGCCATGGCCGCGCCGACTTCGGCACCGCTGCCGTTCACCAGGTTGAATACCCCAGGCGGCAGGCCGGCGTCATGCACCAGTTGCGCAAACAGCAGGGCGCTCAATGGCGACAGTTCGCTGGGTTTCAACACCACGGTGCAGCCGGCGGCGATGGCCGGGGCGACTTTTGCGGTGATTTGATACAGCGGCCAGTTCCACGGCGTGATCAGCCCGCACACGCCGATAGGCTCGCGCTCGATTGCGGTGCCGCCTTCCACGGTCTGGAAGCGATAGCTGGACAACAGGTCACGGGCGACCCGCACGTGTTCGGCCGCCAGCGGCACTTGCATCGCCCGCGCAAAACCGATGGCCGTGCCCATTTCCAGGGACAGCGCCTGTGCCAGCTGCTCTTTGCGTTCAAGGATCAGGGCGTGGATTTTCCCCAGCACCTGGGCTCTCGCAGCCGCCGGGGTTGCTGACCAACCGGCGAACGCCCCGCGTGCCGCCGCAACGGCCCGGTCGACATCCTCGGCAGACCCGCGTGCCACCTCGGCAACCACGGCTTCAGTGGCCGGGTTGACCACCGGCAGCGTCGCCGGGATCGCGGGGGACGTCCAACGCCCGTTGATGTAAAACTGGTGAGCCGTTTGCGCATCAACGCTGTAGCTGTTTGAAGATTGAGTTGTCATCCAACTGGCTCCCTGGAGCGGTAATAGGCGTTGCAAACAGCACGGCCCGGTGTCCGGATAAGCTAGCAAAAGCCTCCCGCGCAAAGATGCCGTTATTCAACGCTGCAAGGGATAATCTGCTGAATCCGGCAGGCGGGTGAGGCTCATATGAGTTTTCCTGTGGTGGGGGCGTTTGCCGGCACCGTCGAAGGTTGGGTAAAGCGCCGGATATCGAACGGGCTGATCAAGGTGCTGGTACTGCCGGTGCTGATCAGTTCGGCCATCACATCCCCCACGCCCGGGCCGAGCTGGAAGCCGTGGCCGCAGAAGCCGAAGGCATAAAACAGCCCGTCCACGCTGCCGCTGGGGCCCATCACCGGCAGGGAGTCGGGTGTGTAGCTTTCGATGCCGCTCCACACGCGGATGATGTTCAGTTTCTCGGCGCCCGGTAATAGCCGTTTCATCTGGCGCATCTGGTTGAGCAGGCTCTCGGGCTTGAAAAACGCGCGGCGGTTGAGCATGTCCGGCGTGCAGCGGGCGCCGCCACCGATGATGATGTTGCCGCGCGGGATCTGGCGGAAGTAGATCACCTCTTCCTTGATCTTGGTGAACACACCGATCACGGTTTTCAGCGCATAGGGCACCGGTTCCGTCACCGACATCTGCGGGCCGTTGGGCTCCAGCGGCACCGGCTCGCCGAAGCGCTCGGACAGGCGCGCGGCCCAGGCACCGGCGGTAATCAACAGTTGCTCGGCAACAAACAACTGACCGTCGGTGGTGGTGACGTGGAACAGGCCGTTGACCTTTTCCACGTCGGCGACTTCGGTTTTTTCCTCGATTCGCGCCCCGAGGCGCTGTGCGGCGCGGGCAAACGCCGGCGCGGCCAGGCGAGGGTTGGCGTGGCCGTCATGGGGCGCGTAGGAGCCACCTTTCACCTCGGGGCCGAGGAAACCGAAACGCTGGTGCAACTCGGCGCCGCGATAGATTTTCAGGTCCAATTGCGCGGCTTCCGGCGCGGCGGCGTAGGCCTCCAGTTCGGCGATTTCATCTTCGCGATAGCACACGCGCATGTGGCCGCTGGGGATGAATTCCAGGTCGTCGTCGATCAGCTCCGGCAGGCGCTTCCACAGTGCCCACGAACGATTGGACAGCTCCAGTTGCCCCAGGTAGCGGCCCTGGCGGCGCACATTGCCGAAGTTCACACCGCTGGCGTACTGACCGATCTGGTCGCGTTCCAGCAGCGTGACCGAGCAACCGCGGCGGCGCAGGAAAAACGCCGACGAGGCGCCCATGATGCCGCCACCGATGATCAGCACAGCGCTTTTTTGCGGGTTCATGCAGGCTGCTCCTGTGTGGCACGGGCCACCGCTTCGATTTCGATCAGGTAGCCATGGTGCAACACCGGCACGGGCACCACGGCGCGGGCCGGTTTATGTTCACCCAGGTAGCACGCGTAGATCCGGTCGAAGGCGGGCCAGTGTTCGATGCCGACCACGTAGACCGTCACTTTGAGCAGGTCACCGAGGCTCAGGCCCGCTTCACCGAGGATCGCCACCAGGTTATCCAGGGCAAGCGAGGCTTGCACCGCGAACGGTTGCCCGGCGCTGTGCTCGCCATTGGCGCGTACCGGCAGTTGCCCCGACACATACAGCACGCCGCCGTGTGCCACCGCCTGGGAATAGTGCCCGCCCGGCGGTGCCGCGTGGGGGCTATGAATCGAGTGGATGCGATTACCAGCCATGCAGGCGACTCCAGGTGTGCACGCTGCCATCGGCCTCCACCGCGTGATAATCCGGGAACTGCGCGCCGGTGGCACAGGCATGGTTGGGCAGGATGCGCAGCCGACTGCCGATGGGGAAGCGCGTGACAAGCACGTCACTGTTGGCCGCGCCCAGGCTGACGATGCCGTGTTCCTGGTTGGCAGCGCTGACCCGTGCGCCGTCGATCCAGTCGCCCGCTTCGCTGCACACTTGGCCGTAACCGAAGTCCTGGCGCTGGTGCTGGGTGCCACGGTCACGGCTCATGGCCATCCAACCGGCGTCGGTGATGATCCAGCCTTTGTCCGGCTGATGGCCGATCACGGTGGTCAGTACGCTCAGCGCCAACTCGTCGGCCTGGCACACGCCGATGTTGCGCATGACCAGGTCGAAGAACACATATACACCTGCGCGCACCTCGGTGACGCCGTCCAGGTTCAGCGCCGAGAGGGCCGTGGGAGTGGAGCCGATGCTGACCTCGGGGCACGCCAGCCCGGCTGCGCGGAGGGTGTCTGCGGCGTGTACGCAAAGTACGCGTTCCTGTTCGGCCAGCGCTTGCAGGGGTTCAAGGCTGTCCAGCTCGTAGCTCGAGCCGGCGTGGGTCATCACGCCACGCAGGTGCAGGCCGCCCTCGCTGAGGATGCGGGCGACGTCGATAAGTACAGGGTCCTGCGCGGCCAGGCCGGAGCGATGGCCGTCGCAATCGATTTCGATCCACACCTCGAAGCGTGCGTCATGCTGCTGTGCGAAAGCGACGATGGCCTCGGCGCCCGGGACGCTGTCGGTGAGCAGGCTGAGGTTGCAGCCTTTGCGCCACAGGGCCAGGGCCTGGGGCAGTTTGCCCGGGGCGATGGCCACGGCGTAGAACACATCGCGGATGCCGGCGGCGAAACAATGCTCGGCTTCCTTGAGGGTGGACACTGTGACACCGCTGGCCCCGGCGGCGATCTGGGCGTGGATCACCGGCAGGCACTTGCTGGTCTTGATATGCGGGCGCAAACGCACGCCCAGGCTGTTCATGCGCTCTTGCATGCGCTGGATATTGCGCTGCATCTGCGGGATGTCGACGAGCGCGGCGGGCGTGTCGAGGGAAGCAATCGGCGTGGACATGGCGGAACTCGTGTGGCGGGGGACAGGCTGCACTCTACTCAGCTGTCGTTAACCTGTGGTTCAATCGGTACTCATCAATCATTAAGTAAAATTGAATGATTTCCATCGAAGACCTGCGCCTTGCCGTGACCCTGGCCCGCTCGGAGTCGCTGAGCGCCGCCGCCCGCACCCTGAATGTGTCGCCGCCGGCATTGTCCATGCGCCTGCGCAAGTTGGAGACGCTGCTCGGGCTGAGCCTGGCCAATCGCGATGCGCGGCGCCTCAGCCTGACGGCGGATGGCGAGCGGTTTTCGCGGGAGAGCGCGCTGTTGCTGGAGCAGCTTGAGGCGCTGCCGGAGTCGTTCCGGCACAAGGATGAAACCCTGGTGGGCACCTTGAGGGTGGCGGCGCCGTTTGGCTATGGCCGCCAGCGCATCGCACCGCTGTTGGCGCGGTTTGCCAAACTGCACCCGCAGCTGTGTTTGCATCTGGATTTGCGCGAGACGCCCTGGCCCGATCGCCATGACAGCGATGCGGTGGTTCATATCGGCCATCTCAATGACAGTCTGTGGACCGCGCGGCCACTGACACCAAACGAGCGCTGGTTGTGCGCCAGCCCGGCCTACCTGCACGCCCATGGCGTGCCGTCTGCGCCGGACGAGCTAGCGTCCCATCGCTGCATCTGCATTCGGGAAAATGATGAGGACGTGACCCTGTGGCACCTGCGCAAAGGCCAGGGCCGCAAGACCCTGCGCGTGGAACCTGCGTTGTTGAGCAACGATGGCAGCGTTGCCCGGCGTTGGGCCGAGCAAGGCTTGGGGCTGGTGCTGCGTTCGCAGTGGGACGTGAGTGACGCCGTGGCCAGCGGCAGCCTGGTACGTGTGTTGGCGGACTGGAGCTTTGACAGCGCACCGGTGCTGCTGCTGGTGCCGTCGCGCAAACTGCGCAGCCCGCGCGTACAGGCGTTGGTGACGTTTCTGGAAGAGGCGTTGAAGGCCTGAGTCACTTCACCGCGTAGACCTTGCGCACGTACACCGTGCTGGTCCAGGCGCAGGGCGCGCCCTTGGCCACGAACACGGTGTCGCCGGTATTCACCGTGACTTCGCCACCTTCGTTGCCCTGCAGGGTGACGCGGCCTTCGAGCAGGTGCATCAGTTCGTGCAGTTTGTGCGGGCGGCCGTGGCGGGCGTAGGGCGTCGAGTCCCAGATGCCGATGCGCAGCTCGGTCACGGCATCGTCGAACAGGTTGAGGGCGCGGCACTGCGGGGTAGGGCCGATCAGTATCTGGGGTTCCGGCGCGGCGGAGGAGTTGAGCAGAGTGTGCGGCTCGAGCAGGGTCAGGCCGGGGGACACCGGGGCATCGGCCTGCTCGACTGCGCAGAACGCCCATTCGCTGCCTGCACTGGCCTGCACCGTGAGGCGTGTGCCGAAGCCGATGACGGCGCTGGCGCCGACGTCCAATTCCAAGGTCTGTTCCGCGTCACTGAGCACGACATGGCCTGCATGTACCACCAGCGTTTCGCTGTGGGGGAACTCTTCGATCACCGCTTCGCCGCTGAAGGACACCACGCCGGCTGACACGCCATCGTCGCCCATCCAGGCGAGTTGGCGGCTGTCGCCGAACGGGTCCAGCGCGCTCAAGGCGGCTTTGTTGAAAGACGTGGCAACGCGGCTGCCGTCGGCGCGTGCCAACAGCAGGATACGGGGAGATGACATGGGGAGTGCTCCGGGAGAAAAGTCAGCCGATCGCCTGGGTGATCAGGGCAAAGGGGTGGACGCCTTGGCTGGCCTGGGGTGGCGTACCCAGGGCCATTTGCGCGACGGTGTCGATGTTCTTCAGGCCGGCCTGTTCGAGCCAGTCGCTGAGGCCGCAGGCGACGGGAATGTCGATGCGCACAAAGGTGTCCGGCACCTGGGCCAGCAAGGTGGCGATCAGGTACTTGGCCTGCTCGATATTTTCCGCCACCACCGGGCCGATGCAACGCCCACGCCCAAACGGCCGCAGCAGGGCGAAGCCGCGTAGCCGGCCGTCGCGTTCGATACCCACGGCGTGCTCCACCTGCAGGTCACGCAGCACTTCACGGCGGTCCATACCGCTGGCGGCCTTGGCCAGCGCGAGCAGGCTGGCGTGATCATCGGCGTTAAGCGCCCGGCAGGTTTCGCCGTCGGCCAGCGTCGGCAGCGCGGGCACCACCGCCTGGCCCTGATGCTGCTGCACCCGGCCGAACTCGACGAACCCCTGGCTGGCATACAACGGCGCGCCGGCGAGGGTGGCGTTGAGGACCGGCGTGCGCGTATCGCAAGCGGCAATGGCCTTCTCCATCAAGCGCCGGCCGATGCCCTGGCCCTGGTAGTCATTGCTGACGATCACCAGGCCGATGGTGGCGTAGTCGCCCTGGGGGCAGGTGAACGCGCTGCCGATCAGCCGCTCGCCATCCATTGCCACGAAGCCGTCGCTGACCCGTTGCAACATTGCCCAGTCTTCCAGGCGGTGAGGCCATTTGAGTTGCACCGACAAATCGTGGGCGGCCGGCAGATCGGCTGCGGTCATTGGGCGGTAGAGATAAGTGGGGTGTGGCAGGGCGGACATGGCGAGCCTCCGTGGAGCGTTGTTTTGGCGGTGTCAGGTTGCTTGTATCCCACCTGGGTTGGAGGCTGGCAAGGGGGCCGGGAATATTCGGTAGATTCCTCGCGGTGTGCAGGGCGAGACCACAGTTACTACTTAATTGGGGTTGGGGGGCAGCAGCAAATGCCATGGGGTTGGCGTTGGAGCCAACTGGAGTAGGAAGGGTGTACACGGTACAAATGTGGGAGGGGGCTTGCTCCCGATGAGGCCGTGTCAGTGGATACATCTGTAGCTGACCCACTGCCATCGGGGCATAAGTATCTACACATTTTTTTCAGCGGTCTGTGGCGAGGGCACTTGCTTCCGTGGCGGCCTTCGGGCCGACCGCTTTTTTTGGGGGGTGAGTACATATCCGTTGCTGCGGTAACGGCTGCCTATGGTTCCGCTCTTACAGCGGGTCACTTTTGGAAAGACCCAAAAGTAACCAAAAGGTCTTCGCCCCAACACTACTCGGTGCCTCGCCTAGGCTCGGTGTGCCCTCACTCCGGCTTTGGAGCGTGGGCCGCCGCGATGGGCCATCCCTGGCCCAGCGCGGCTAACCCGGCGTCCTGCCGGGTTACCCACGCTCCAAAGCCTGCGTTCGGCCAGCGTGTTTGACGGGGCGATGCCAAATCAAAAACAAAAGCGAGGCGGCCTTAAAGCCGACCTGATTATTGAAGCGTGCGCGGTGTGGCTTCTACTTCCTTAATCGCTGACGAAGTCAGCAATCTTTTGATCTGGCTCTGGCTCTGGCTTTTGATCTTGATCTCAGGCGCCCCGTTAACCACGCTGGCCGAACGCAGGCTTGAATCCGTGGGTAACCCGGCAGGACGCCGGGTTAGCCGTCCTGGGCCAGGGATGGCCCATGACGGCGGCCCACGGATTCAAGCCGGAGTGAGGGCATACCGAGCCTAGGCGAGGTACCGAGTGGTGGGGCGAGGACCTTTTGCTTACTTTTGGGTCCTTCCAAAAGTGAGCCGCTGTAAGAGCGGAACCCTAGGTGGCCGTGACCGCAGCAACGGATATGTACTCAGTCAAACCCAACGACATGGTCGGCCCGAAGGCCGCCACGGAACCCAGCTCCCTCCCACCGTTCAACCCGCCACACTTTCTGCCGCCCCCACCCCCGTGCTTAAGCCTCTGCACCCCGAAAAGCCCCCTAAAAGCGCACAAACACTGGCCCTGCCCAAGCCTGGCGCGCACCGCAAAGTCTGCTGAGCCCGGCCACCAAAACGGTGGTTTGTATTGAGCGCAGGTCTTTTTAGACGGCATATGCTGATTTCACAGTGGTGTAATGAACCTGTGCTGCAACGAGGCCGACGCGCCGCCAGGGCAGCGAACGCTTGTCACACTCAACGAACTCCAGGACCGCACTCAATGAGCTTTCTTCGTCCCAAATTCATTACGTTCGACTGCTACGGTACGCTGACCAACTTCCATATGGGCACCATGACCCGCGAGCTGTTCGCCGATCGCATCACGCCCGAGCAGATGGACCAGTTCGTCAAGGATTTCTCGGCCTACCGCCTCGACCAGGTCATGGGCGACTGGCGCCCCTACGATGAAATCCTCAAGACTGCCCTGGCCCGTACCTGCAAGCGCTGGGGTATCGACTATCGCGAGGAGGGCCAGCTGTATTACGACGCCGTGCCGACCTGGGGCCCCCATGCGGACGTGCCGGCCGGGCTGTCGAAAATTGCCGACAAGATCCCCCTGGTGATCTTCTCCAATGCCAGCGACAGTCAGATCATGTCCAACGTCGACAAGCTCGGCGCGCCGTTCCACAAGGTGTTCACCGCCGAGCAGGCCCAGGCCTACAAGCCGCGCCTGGCCGCGTTTGAATTCATGCTCGACAACCTCGGCTGCGGCCCGGAAGACATCTTGCATGTGTCGTCCAGCTTCCGTTACGACCTGATGCCGGCCCATGACATGAAGATCAAAAACAAAGCCTTCGTTGCCCGTGGCCACGAAGTGCCGGGCAACGCGTTCTACGGTTACCAGCAGATCACCGACATCGGTGGGCTGCCGGCGCTGGTCGGTCTGTAATCGCACACCTCTGAGGGCAAGACATGGGCAGCGAATCCTATTGGCTCGACACCGCACCGGCGTTTACCGGTGCCCAGCTGGGCGGCTTGCCCAAGCAGGTCGATGTGGCTGTGGTCGGCGGTGGGTTCACCGGCTTGGCGGCGGCGCGGGCGCTGGCGCTCAAGGGCGCCAGTGTGGTGGTGCTCGACGCCGGGCGGGTGATCGGCGAGGCCTCGGGGCGCAACGGTGGGCAGTGCAATACCGGGGTGGCCCAGGATTACGCCGGGCTGCACGCCAGCCTCGGTGCCGTCAAGGCACGCGCCTATTACCAGGCCTATGAAAGTGCCGTGCAGACGGTGGTGTCGCTGGTCGAGCAGGAAGGGATCCCCTGCGACCTGGTGCGCAACGGCAAGCTCAAGCTGGCGGCCAAGCCGATGCACTACGAAGGCCTGGCGCGTACCTGCGAGCTGATCCGCCAGGAGGTGGATGCCGAGGTCGAGCTGCTCAGTGCCGAACAGACCCGTGCTGAGGTCAATTCGGCGCAGTTTCATGGCGGCCTGCTGCAGCGCAACGGCGTGCAGATGCACGTCGGCCGCTTCGGCGTCGGCCTGGCCGAAGCGGCGGCGCGGCGCGGCGCGATGATCTACGAGCACACCCAGGTCAAGGATTGGCAGGCCCAGGCCGGCGGCTACCAGGTCAACACCGCCAAGGGTTCACTGCACGCCGGGCAAGTGCTGCTGGCCACCGGTGCCTGCCAGCATGGCGACCTCGGCTGGTACCGCCGGCGCATTGTGCCGGTGGGCAGTTTTGTCATCGCCACCGAAGTCTTGCCCCAGGCGCTGATCGACCAGTTGCTGCCCCGGCACCGGGCCTATGTGACCAGCCGCATGATCGGCAACTACTTTCGCCTGACCCCGGACAACCGCCTGCTGTTTGGCGGGCGTGCGCGGTTTGCCATGTCCGACAGCGTCTCCGACGCCAAGAGCGGCAAGGTCCTGCAAGCGGCGATGCTGAACATGTTCCCGCAGTTGGCGCACGTGAAGATCGACTACTGCTGGGGTGGCCTGGTGGACATGACGTCCGACCGCCTGCCCCGCGCCGGCCAGCATGGCGGCGTGTTCCACTCCATGGGCTACAGCGGCCATGGCGTGCAGATGTCGGTGCACATGGGCCAGGTAATGGCCGAGGTCATGGCCGGCAATACCGCGGCCAACCCCTGGCGCGAACTGGAATGGCCGGCGATTCCCGGGCATTTCGGCAAGCCGTGGTTCCTGCCGTTCGTGGGGGCTTACTACCGCTTCCAGGACTATTTGCACTGAGTTGCCGTTGTTGCGTCACCGTCGTTTGTGTTTCCAGGACGCTCCGGACATCCGTGAGCACTCGATTCTTCCGATTATCGACAGGTAGCCTTGCTATGACTGACAACAAAAACACCCCCGAACTCATCTCCGGCCAGGACAGCCTGCGGGTGTTCGAACGTCTCAACCGTGGCATGTCGCGCCGCAACGCCCTGCAGATGCTGGGCGTGGCTGGGGTGGCCGCCGCCGGTGCCGGCAGCCTGTTCGGCGCCGCCGGCAAGCTGTTCGCCGACGAGGCCGCCGTGGCCGGCAAAGGCAAGCCAGGCGGCAGGATCCGCGTGGCCGGCATGTCCAGCTCCACCGCCGATACCCTCGACCCGGCCAAGGGCGCGCTGTCCACCGACTATGTGCGCCACTACATGTTCTACAACGGCCTGACCCGCTTCGATAAGCACCTGGTGCCGCAACTGGAACTGGCCGAGCGCATCGACAACACCGACGCCACCGTCTGGACCATTACCCTGCGCAAGGACGTGACCTTCCACAACGGCAAGGCCCTGACCGCCGCCGACGTGGTGTTCTCCCTCAACCGCCACAAAGACCCGCTGACCGGTTCCAAGGTCATGCCGCTGATGGAGCAGTTCGCCGAGATCAAGGCCAGCGGGCCGAACGAAGTGCAGATCCGCCTCAGCGCGGCCAACGCCGAATTGCCGTCGATCCTCGCGGTGTCCCACCTGTTGATCGTCCCCGAGGGCACCAGCGACTTCAGTAAAGGCATCGGCACCGGACCGTTCACCGTGGGCGAGTTCAAGCCAGGCGTGCGTTCGATTGCGGTGCGCAACAAGAACTACTGGAAACCGGGCCTGCCGTACCTCGACGAGATCGAGTTCATCGCGATTGCCGACGAGCCATCGCGGGTCAATGCACTGCTGTCGGGCGATGTGCACATGATCAACGAGGTCAACCCGCGCTCCACCACGCGCATCAAGGCCAGCGCCAAGCATCGCGTGGTCGACGCGCCGTCGGGCAACTACACTGACCTGATCATTCGCCAGGATCAACTGCCCGGCAAAAGCCCGGAATTCACCCAGGCCATGAAGCTGCTGCTCGACCGTGAACAGGTCAAGTCCGCCGTATTCCGTGGCTTTGCGGTGGTGGGCAACGACCACCCGATTGCGCCGGGTTCGCGCTACTTCAACACCGACTTGCCGCAGACGGTCTACGACCCGGAAAAAGCCAGGTTCCTGCTGAAGAAAGCCGGCATGGAAAGCATCACCATGCCCGTGATGGCCTCGCCTGCCGCCACCGGCTCGGTGGACATCGCCGTGCTGTTGCAGCAATCGGCCAAACAGGCCGGGCTCAAGCTCGACGTGAACCGCCTGCCGAGCGACGGCTACTGGTCCAACCACTGGATGAAGCATCCGCTGAGCTTCGGCAACATCAACCCCCGGCCAAATGCCGACGTGATGTTCTCGCAGTTCTTCCAGTCCAAGGCGCCGTGGAACGAGTCCGGCTGGCAGAACGATCAGTTCGACCAGTTGCTGATGCTGGCCCGTGGCGAAACCGACGACGCCAAGCGCGCCAAGATGTATGGCGACATGCAGGTCCTGGTGCACGACCACTGCGGCATCGGCGTGCCGGTGTTCATCAGCAATATCGACGGCGTCGACCAGCGCATCAAAGGCTACGACAGCAACCCACTGGGCGGTTTCATGGGCTACATGTTTGCCGAGCAGGTGTGGTTGGACGCTTGAGGAGGGTGGTGGGATGAATAGCAATACACTGTGGTTGATCGGCCGGCGCTTCGGCGCCGGGGCCTTGACCTTGTTGATCGTGTCCATGGTCGTGTTCGCGATCACGGCGGTACTGCCGGGGGACGCGGCGCAACAATCCCTGGGCCAGTTCGCGACCCCTGAACAGGTGGCGGCCCTGCGCCTGAAACTGGGGTTGGACCAGCCCGGTGTGTTGCGGTACCTGCACTGGTTGATGAGCCTGCTCACTGGCGACATGGGCGTGTCGGTCTCCAACGCCATGCCGGTCGGTGAGCTGATGGCGGGCCGGGTGCCCAACACCCTGATGCTGGCGGGCGCCACGGCGCTGGTCTCGGTGCCGGTGGCACTGGTGCTCGGCATCGGCTCGGCGATGGGCCGGGGCGGGCGCATCGACAGTTGCCTGAGCTTTATCACCCTGGCGATGGTCGCGGTGCCGGAATTCCTGGTGGCGACCCTGGCGGTGCTGATCTTTGCGGTCAACCTCGGTTGGTTGTCGGCACTCTCCTATGCCAGCGACATCAGTTCACCGCTGCAATTCATGCGCACCTATGCCTTGCCGGTGATGACGCTGTGCTGCGTGATCGTCGCGCAAATGGCGCGCATGACCCGCGCCGCCGTGATCGACCAGCTCGACAGTCCCTATGTGGAAATGGCCCGCCTCAAAGGCGTCAGCCCGATCCGCATCGTGCTGCGCCATGCCTTGCCCAATGCCATCGGGCCGATTGCCAACGCCATCGCCCTGAGCCTGTCGTACCTGTTGGGCGGGGTGGTGATCGTCGAAACCATTTTCAACTACCCCGGCATTGCCAGCTTGATGGTCGATGCCGTGACCAACCGCGACATGGCGCTGGTGCAGGCGTGCACCATGTTGTTCTGCGCGGCGTACCTGGGCCTGGTGCTGCTCGCCGACCTGTGCGCGATCCTGTCCAATCCGAGGCTGAGAAACCAATGAACAACCTCATTGCGAAATCCAAGCCTGTCTCCTCCGCCCTGGCACTCGCCAAGGTGTCCAGCGGCCCGTCGTGGCTGGGGCTGCTGGGCGGCGTGGTGTGTGTCGCCTGGCTGCTGGTGGCGCTGCTCGGCCCGTGGCTGGCGCCTCACCCGGTGGGGGAGGTGGTGTCCGATAACATCTTCGAAGGCTTCAGCCTCGCGCATCCATTCGGCACCGATTACCTGGGCCGCGACATGCTCAGCCGGATACTGGTGGGCGCGCGCTTTACCGTCGGGCTGGCGCTGGTGGCGGCGTTACTGGCCAGCACCTTCGGCACCGGCTGTGCGCTGTTGTCGGTGGTCTCGCCCAAGTGGCTGGACGAGATCATCAGCCGCATCATGGACGCCTTTATTTCGATCCCGAGCAAAATGCTCGCGTTGATCATGGTCTCGGCGTTTGGCTCATCGGTGACGCTGCTGATCTGTACGGCCGTGATCAGCTATATCCCCGGCTCGTTTCGCGTCGCCCGCAGCATGGCGGTCAATATCGAAGCCCTGGAGTACGTGCAGGTCGCGCGTACCCGTGGCGAGCGCCGGCTTTACGTGGCGTGCGTGGAGATCCTGCCGAACATGCTCAACCCGGTCCTGACCGACCTGGGCCTGCGTTTCGGCTACATCGTGCTGTTGCTCAGCGGCATGAGTTTTCTTGGCCTGGGCGTGCAACCGCCGGATGCCGACCTCGGCTCGCTGGTGCGGGAAAACATCGGCGGCCTCAACCAGGGCGCGCTGGCCATCATCCTTCCGGCGCTGGCCATCGGCACGCT
The DNA here is from genome assembly GCF_049132125.1 of Pseudomonas sp. NFX5. Taxonomy (NCBI): domain Bacteria; kingdom Pseudomonadati; phylum Pseudomonadota; class Gammaproteobacteria; order Pseudomonadales; family Pseudomonadaceae; genus Pseudomonas; species Pseudomonas sp. NFX5. The sequence goes on along the minus strand of NZ_JAFMZG010000007.1, from coordinate 137,557 downwards.
GACCATCGGCGTGAATCTACTGATCGACTATCTGTCCTCGCGACGCAGTCGACGCACGGGAGGCCATTGAAATGACTGAATTGATTCGCGTCGAAGACCTGCGCGTGGTCGCCTGTGGCGAGCGTGGCGAGGTGGAAATCGTCAAGGGCGTGAGCTTTGCCCTGAAACAAGGTGAAGTGCTGGCGTTGATCGGCGAGTCCGGCTCCGGCAAGACCACCATCGCCCTGGCCTTGCTGGGGTATGCACGGCGCGGGTGTCGCTTGTCCGGCGGCGTGGTGCAGGTCGGCGAGCACGACATGCTCGCCCTGGGCGAACACCAACTGCAAGGCCTGCGCGGCAACCGTGTGTCCTATATCGCGCAAAGTGCCGCCGCCGCGTTCAACCCGGCGAAAAGACTCATCGACCAGGTCATCGAAGGCGCACTGATCCACGGCCTGGGCACGCGCGCCGAGCTGTACGCCAAGGCTATCGGCCTGTTCCGCGACCTGGCGCTGCCAGGCCCGGAACGCATCGGCCAGCGCTACCCGCACCAGGTCTCCGGCGGGCAGCTGCAACGGGTGATGGCGGCGATGGCGTTGATCAGCGATCCGCTGCTGGTGGTGCTCGACGAGCCGACCACCGCCCTGGACGTGACCACCCAGATCGACGTGCTGCGTGCCTTCAAACGCGTGGTGCGCGAGCGCGGTGCCACGGCGGTATACGTGTCCCACGACCTCGCGGTGGTGGCGCAAATGGCCGACCAGATCGTGGTGCTCAACGGCGGGCAGATCCTCGAACAGAGCGCCACCGCACCGTTACTTAACGCCCCGACCCACGCCTACACCCGCAGCCTGCTGGCCGCCGCACGGCCCGACACCACTATTCGCCCGCCCTGCGGCGTCGTCGGGGAGGTACCGCTGCTGACCATCACCGGCCTCACCGCCGGCTACGGCAACAAGAACCTGCACGGCATGCCGTCGATTCGGGTATTGGAAGACATCGACCTCACCGTGCGCCGTGGCCAGGCCATCGGCGTGATCGGCGAGTCGGGCTCGGGCAAGTCCACCCTGGCCCGGGTGGTGGCGGGGTTGCTGACCCCGGCCCTCGGCGGCCTGGCCTTCGACGGGCAACCCTTGGGCGGCAGCCTCGCCGAGCGCACCCCGGAACAGTTCCGGCGGATCCAGATGGTGTTCCAGAACGCCGACACCGCGCTCAACCCCATGCACAGTGTGGCGGCCATCATCGGTCGGCCGTTGAAAATGTATTTCGGCCTCAAGGGCGCGGCGCTGCAAACCCGCATCGGCGAACTGCTCGACCTGGTGCGCCTGCCCCGGGACCTCGCCGAACGGCGCCCGAATGAGCTGTCCGGCGGGCAAAAGCAGCGGGTCAACCTGGCCCGCGCGCTGGCGGCCAAGCCCGACCTGATCCTCTGCGATGAAGTGACCTCGGCTCTCGACACCGTGGTGGGTGCGGCGATTCTCGAACTGTTGCGCGACCTGCGCCAGCAACTGGGGGTGTCGTACCTGTTTATCAGCCACGATATTTCCACCGTGCGCGCGCTGTGCGATGACATTGTGGTGATGTACAGCGGCCGCAAGGTCCAGGCCGGCAGTCGCCAGGCGTTTGCCGAGCCGCCGTTCCATCCTTACACCGACCTGTTGATTCACTCGGTGCCCGAGTTGCGCCAGGGCTGGCTGGAAACCTGCGGTACTGCAGGCGACACGCTGCCGGCGCTCGGCGAGCGGGCCAATGGGCCGCAGCTGTGCACCTTCCTCAATCGCTGCCCGGTGCGCGTCGACGGCCTGTGCAACCGCACCGCGCCGCCGCGCCGCCGCCTTGACGACGGTGGTGAAATCCTTTGCCACCACGACAGCGCCCATTTGCTGGATACCCAGCAGGGCGTCAACACCCTCACTGTGGGAGCCTATGCATGAGCGCGCGTTTTGTGAGGCTGGCCGAACAGGGCCGGCCGACGGTCAGCCTGACCGTGGATGGCGCTGCCGTCCAAGCCCTGCAGGGCGACACCCTGATGGTCGCGCTGCTGACCCAGGGCAATGCGCTGCGCCAGTCGGAATTCGACAGCGGCCGCCGCGCCGGTTTCTGCCTGATGGGCGCGTGCCAGGATTGCTGGGTGTGGACCCGCAGCGGTGAACGCCTGCGCGCCTGCTCCAATGAAGTCCGTGACGGGCTGGATATCGTTACCACACAACCGGAGGCGACATGGCCACTGCACGGGTAGTTATTGTGGGCGCCGGACCGGCCGGGGTGCGCTGCGCCGAAACCCTGCTGGCGGCCGGGATCAAACCGATCCTGATCGATGAAAACCGCCGCGACGGTGGCCAGATCTACCGGCGTCAGCCAGAAGGCTTCATCCGCGACTACGCGACCCTGTACGGCAGCGAGGCCGCCAAGGCCCAGGCCCTGCACCAGAGTTTCGACCGCCTGCGCGACGCCATCGACTACCGCCCCGACACCCTGGTGTGGAACCTCACGCCGGGGCAACTGTGCTGCGTGAGCCAGGGCCGCCACACCACGGTGGATTACGATGCACTGATCCTCTGCACCGGCGCCACCGACCGCCTGATGCCCATCGAGGGCTGGCAACTGGCGGGCACCTACAGCCTGGGCGGGGCGCAGATCGCGTTGAAAAACCAGGCCGTGTCCATCGGCCATCGCGTGGTGTTCATGGGCAGCGGGCCGTTGCTGTACCTGGTCGCCAGCCAGTACGTGAAGGCCGGCGCCGACGTGGCGGCGGTGCTCGACACCTCAGCCTTGAGCCTGCGTCTGAAAGCCTTGCCCAAACTGCTGGCGCGGCCTGGCGTGCTGTTCACGGGGATCAAGCTATTGGCGCAACTGTACCGCGCCAAGGTGGCGGTGCACCTCGGGGTCAAGCCGCTGCAAGTGATGGGTGACGCGGCCAACGGCGTGAGCGGTGTGCGCTTTACCACCGGCAACGGGCAGGCCGTCACGGTGCAGGCCGATGCCGTTGCGCTGGGTTACCACCTGCGCCCGGAAACCCAGCTGGGTGACCTGGCCGGCTGTCGCATGGCGTTCGATGAGGCATCGAGCCAATGGTGGCTGGCCACGGATGACGCCGGACGCACCTCGGTCAAGGGCGTGTACACGGCCGGTGACGGCGCGAAAATTCGCGGCGCCGATGCCGCCGAGCATGCCGGGCGCCTGGTGGCGCTGGCGCTGCTGGAAGACCTGCAACAACCGGTCGACACCGGCCTGCGGGATGAGCAACAGCAGGCCCTGGCGGTGATGGATCAATTCCGCCTGGGCCTGGCCCAGGCGTTCCCGTGGCCGAGCGAACAGGCCAAGGCGTTGCCGGACAGCGCCATTGTGTGCCGCTGCGAGATGATCAGCGCCGGCGAGTTGCGCCGCACGGTGAAGGAGAAGGGCGCCTGCGAAGTCAATCGCGCCAAGGCGTTCAGCCGCGTGGGCATGGGCCGTTGCCAGGGGCGTTATTGCTCCCAGGCCGGGGCCGAAGTGATCGCCGCCGCTGCCGGCGTGCCGGTGCAGGCGGTCGGACGCCAGCGCGGCCAGGCGCCGGTCAAACCGTTGTCGATGCTGATCACCGAGGAGGTCTCGTCATGAGCGTGCAAAAAACCGATGTGGTGATTGTCGGCGGGGGGCTGATGGGCTCGGCGACCGCGTTTTTTCTGCGCCGTCGCGGGCAGTCGGTGATCCTGCTGGAGCGCGACCAGATCGGCCAGTACGCCAGTGGCGTCAACTTCGGCAATGTACGCCGGCAAGGGCGTTTCCTCGGCCAGTTGGCCTTGGCTAATCGCTCCTGGGCGCTGTGGAAACGCCTGCCGGAACTGATCGACGACGACCTGGAATTCATCCCCAGCGGGCATATGCGCGTGTGTTACCGCGAGGATGAAATTGCCGAGCTGGAGGCCTACGCCGCCGCACCGGAAGCGCAACAACTGGACCTGAAGATTTATCGTGGCGCCGAACTGCATCAACGCTTCGGCTTCCTCGGCCCGGACGTCAAGGGTGGCTCCTACGCGCCCCACGATGGCCATGCCAACCCGCGCCTGGCCGCGCCGGCGTTTGCCCGCGCCGCCCGGCGCCTGGGTGCGCAGATCGAAGAGCGCACCGAAGTGGCCGAGGTGCAGAAAGTCGGCGCCGACTTCCAGGTCACCACCACCGACGGCCGCCAGTTCCACGCCGCGCAACTGTTGATCACCGCCGGCGCCTGGGGCCAGAAGCTCTCGGCGCAGTTCGGCGAACCGGTGCCGCTGGACACCCACGGCCCGCAAATGGCCGTGACCGAGCCGGTGCCTTATGCCTTGCCCACGGTGATCGGCGTGTACACCAAGGTGCCCGAAGAGGTGATCTACTTCCGCCAGATTCCCCGGGGCAATATCGTCATCGGCGGCGGCTACCGCAGCAAGCCGGATATGCTCAACCGCCGCGCCTACGTGGAACCGCGCAGCATCCTCAACCAGGTCAGCCAGATGCGCCGCCTGCTGCCGGGCGTCGGCAACCTGAACATCATCCGCGTGTGGAGCGGCATCGAAGGCTACCTGCCGGACTCGCTGCCGGTGATGGGCCCCAGCGGTACTGTCGACGGGCTGTTCTATGCCTTCGGGTTCTGCGGCCACGGTTTCCAGCTGGGCCCGGGCGTCGGCGATGTGATGGCCGAGCTGCTCGCCACCGGCAGCACCAGCACCCCGATCGAGCCATTCTCCATCACCCGGTTCGCCCCACCTGCCGAGCAACGGAGCCAGGCCTCATGAAACCCCGCGTATTGGCGATTCTGAAACAGCTGATGGCCTTCGACACCGTGTCATCGGCGTCGAACATGGCCTTGATCGAGTATGTGCGCGACCTGCTGCTGAGCAAGGGCATCGACTCGCTGATCGTCAAGGACCCCAGCGGCAAGAAAGCCAACCTGTTCGCCAGCACCGGGCCCAAGGAACAGCCCGGCGTGCTGCTGTCCGGGCACACCGACGTGGTGCCGGCGGCGGGGCAGGCCTGGACCTTTCCCGCCTTTGCCGCCACCGTGCAGGACGGGCGCATTTATGGGCGCGGCAGCTGCGACATGAAGGGCTTTATCGCCCTGGCCATCGACGCCATGCTGGATGCCGCCGACCACACGTTGAACCGCCCATTGCAACTGGCCCTGTCCCATGACGAAGAAATCGGCTGCGTCGGCGTACGGCGCTTGCTCGACGTGCTGCACCTGGCGCCGATGCGGCCGTTTCTGTGTGTGATCGGCGAGCCGACCAACATGCAGTTTGTCCTCGGCCACAAGGGCAAGGGCTCCTACCGCACGTACTGCCGAGGCCAGGAGGCGCATTCATCCCTGGCGCCGCGCTCGGTCAACGCCATCCACGTGGCCTGCGACTTTATCGCCGCCCTGCGTGACAGCCAGCAGCAGTTGCAACGCCACGGCGCCCAGGACAACGACTATGACGTGCCCTACAGCACCGTGCATGTCGGCCAGATTATCGGCGGCAAGGCGCTGAATATCGTGCCCAACCTGTGCACCCTGGACTTCGAAGTGCGCAACCTGCCGGCGGACGACCTGGACGCGTTCCTGGAGCAGATGCGCGAGCGCGCCGAGGTGATCGTGCGTGAGGCGCAGAAGCTGTCCAGCGTGGCGGCCATCGAGATCGAAACGATCAACGTCTATCCTGGCCTCGACACCCATCCCAGTGTCGAGGCGGTGCGCTTTCTCAAGCAATTCGCCGCGCCGGGCACCGGCACCTCCAAGGTTTCGTTCGGCACCGAAGGCGGCCTGTTCAAGCAGCGCCTGGACGTACCGGTGGTGGTGTGCGGGCCGGGTTGCATCGAGCAGGCGCACAAGCCCGACGAGTTTATCGAGATCAGCCAGATGGACGCCGGCGAGCGCTTTTTGCAAGGCTTGCTCGGTTCGCTGACGGCCTAGCAGAGCCTGCCGTCCTGGGCGCAATTTCAGCACGGCACGCTGCTTTAACCGCGCTTTCGGCATCCTCGTTTGCGGCGCCTCCCTAGACTGGAGCGTGTCTCGGATCAGGACTCGACCATGCTCAAGAATCGCTTGCAAGACCCCAGCCTGCTGGCTGAACTCGCCTACGTAGATGGCCAGTGGATCGCTGCCGACAGCGGCGCCACCCTGGCCATCCGCGACCCGGCCACCGGCCACGTGATTGCCCAGGTGCCGGCCATGGACGCGGTGGACACCCGCCGCGCCATCGAAGCCGCCGAGCGTGCCTGGCCCGCCTGGCGCGCACGCCCGGCTGCCGAACGCGCGGCGCTGCTGGAGCGCTGGTACCAGGCGATGATCGACAACCTCGATGACCTGGCGCTGATCATGACCTGCGAGCAGGGCAAACCCCTGAACGAAGCCCGTGGCGAAGTGCGCTACGGTGCCGGTTTCGTCAAATGGTTCGCCGAGGAAGCGCGCCGGGTCTACGGCGAAACCATGCCCGCGCCCAGTGGTGATCGGCGTTTGCTGACCCTCAAGCAACCGGTGGGCGTATGCGCCGCCATCACCCCATGGAATTTCCCCAACGCGATGATCACGCGCAAATGCGCGCCGGCCCTGGCCGCCGGTTGCCCGATCATCGTCAAACCCTCGGACCTCACGCCGCTGTCGGCCCTGGCCCTGGCGGTGCTGGCCGAGCGCGTCGGTATTCCGGTCGGGGTGTTCAATGTGATCACCGGCTTGCCCGCCGGCATTGGCGAAGAGCTGACCGGCAACCCGGCGGTGCGCAAGATTTCCTTTACCGGCTCCACCGCCGTCGGCCGCCTGTTGATGCGCCAGAGCGCCGAGCACATCAAGCGCTTGAGCCTGGAACTGGGCGGCAATGCACCGTTTATCGTGTTCGACGACGCCGACCTCGAACAGGCGGTGGCCGGGGTGATGCTCAGCAAGTTCCGCAACGCCGGGCAAACCTGCGTGTGCGCCAACCGCATCCTGGTGCAGGACGGTATCTACGCGCGTTTCGCGGCGCGGCTGGTGGAAGAGGTGGGCAAGCTCAAGGTCGGCAACGGCCTGGACGACGGCGTGACTATCGGCCCGCTGATCAACCCCGCAGCGGTGAGTAAAGTCGCGCGGCATATCGACGACGCCCTGAGCCAGGGCGCCCGGCTGCTGTGCGGCGCCGTCCCCAGCGGCGACAGCCAGTTCGTGCAGCCCACGGTACTCGGCGATACCCACGCCGGGATGTTGCTGGCCAATGAAGAAACCTTCGGCCCGGTGGCACCGCTGATGCGCTTTACCGACGAAGCCCAGGCCCTCGCCCTGGCCAACGCCACCCCGTATGGCCTGGGCGCCTACTATTTCACCCAGGACCTGCAGCGTTCGTGGCGTTTTGGCGAGGCCCTGGAGTTCGGCATGGTCGGCCTCAACACCGGGATCATCTCGATGGAGGTCGCGCCGTTCGGCGGCATCAAGCAATCGGGCCTGGGGCGCGAGGGCAGCAAGTACGGCCTGGACGAATACCTTGAAGTCAAAGCCTTCCATATCGGCGGCTTGAACTGAATTTTTGCGAGGCATGCACCATGAGCAAGGCATTCAGAATCGCCGCGATTGCCGGCGATGGCATCGGCAAGGAAGTCCTGCCCGAAGGGCTGCGGGTACTGGAACAGGCCGCCAGGATCTGGGACCTGGACCTGAGCATCGAAGTGCTCGACTGGGCCCACTGCGATTACTACCTGGAACACGGGCAGATGATGCCCGAGGACTGGTTCGAGCAGCTCAAGGGCTTTGACGCGATCTACTTCGGCGCCGTGGGCTGGCCCGACAAAGTCCCGGACCACATCTCGCTGTGGGGCTCGCTGCTCAAGTTCCGCCGCGACTTCGACCAGTACGTGAACATCCGCCCGGTGCGGCTGTTCCCCGGCGTGCCATGCCCCTTGGCCGGGCGCGCGCCGGGGGACATCGACTTTGTGGTGATCCGCGAAAACACCGAGGGCGAATACTCCTCGGTGGGCGGCAAGATGTTCGAAGGCACCGAGCATGAATTCGTGCTGCAGGAGTCGGTGTTCACTCGACGCGGGGTTGACCGCATCCTCAAGTTCGCCTTCGACCTGGCCCAGACCCGTCCGCGCAAGAAGCTGACGGCGGCGACCAAGTCCAATGGGATTTCCATCAGCATGCCTTACTGGGATGAGCGCACGGCGTTGATGGCGGCGAACTATCCCGAGGTGACGTGGGACAAGCAGCACATCGATATTTTGTGTGCGCGGTTTGTGTTGCAGCCGGACCGGTTTGATGTGGTGGTGGCCTCGAATCTGTTTGGCGACATCCTGTCGGACCTGGGGCCGGCGTGTGCGGGGACCATCGGGATAGCGCCGTCGGCGAACCTGGATCCGGAGCGGCGGTTTCCGTCATTGTTCGAGCCGGTGCATGGGGCGGCGCCGGATATTTACGGGCAGAACATAGCCAATCCGATTGCGATGATCTGGTCGGGGGCGTTGATGTTGGACTTCTTGGGCAATGGGGATGGGCGGTATCGGGCGGCCCATGATGGGATATTGCGGGCGATTGAGGCGGTGATTGCAGAAGGGGTGGTCACGCCGGATCTGGGGGGCCGGGGATCGACTCAGGATGTGGGATTGGCAATTGCGACGCGGTTGACTGAGACGAATTGATCAAAGCGCGGCGGCCTTATAGCCGATCGGCGTTGTGCCTGATGTACTGGGTAAAAAATGTGGGAGGGGGCAAGCCCCCTTCCACCGTTTGATCTGCATACATCAGGTAAACCTTGGCCTGCTCTTGCGGCTTGGAACCCACGGCCTTGGAACCGACTGCCTTGGAACCGAATAGGTACTCAATACCCCCGCAACCGATCCACCTCACCCACCATCTCCTCCCCCCGCTCAAACCGCCGAATATTCTCCAGCAACACCGCAAACGCACTCTCCGGTTGGGTCATGGCCGCAATATGTGGCGTCAACAACACCTGCGGATGCCCCCAGAACGGATGCTCCGGCGCCGCCGGCTCTTCCCGCAGCACATCCAGCACCGCCCCACTCAACTGCCCACTCTCCAACGCCTCGAGCAAATCCTCTTCCACCAGGTGCCCCCCACGGCCCATATTCACCAACCCCGCCCCCCGTGGCAGTTGCGCAAACAAGCGCCGGTCCAGGATCCCCTGGGTCTGCTCCGTCAACGGCAACACGCACAGCAAAATATCGCACTGGCTGAGAAACGCCGGCAGTTGCGCTTCCCCCGCATAACACTCCACCCCCGACACCTGGTGCGCACTGCGCGCCCAGCCGGACAGGGCAAAGCCCAGGGGGGCCAAGGTCGCCAGGATCTGCTGGGCCTGGGCACCCAACCCCATCACCCCCACGCGCCGGTTCGCAGCCGGTTGCAACAGGTGCGCCTGCCAACAGCGCGCAACCTGCTGCTGGCGGTAGCGCAACATATCCCGGTGCAGGCTGAGCACCGCCCAACTGGCGTATTCGCACATGCCGCGGGTGATACCCGGATCCAACAGGCGCACCACCGGCAGGCCCGCAGGCAGGCGATCAAGGTCCAACTGATCGACACCGGCCGACAAGGCGAACAACACCTTCAGGTTGGGCAGCACGCGGGCCAGATCTTCCGGTGCCTGCCAGGCGGCCAGGTAGTCGACCTCGTCGGGGTTGCCGAGGTCGGGCCAGGTGCGCCACTCGATTTCCGGCGCGTGTTGGGCGAACAGTGCCTGCCAGTGTCGGCCGCGCACCGGGTCAGCTTTGTAGAGCAAGGCCATGGGCATTTCCTGCTGGATAAACGGAAGCATCATCATCGCCCAAAGCCCGGCGCAGGATCTGTTGAAACGCGGGGCGAAAACAGTTGATCCGAATTTCTCACGGGGCAAGTTCGGCGTAGTTGGTTGCCCGCAGGCCGTACTCTGGACTGCATCGCAACCACCTTCCGGTTGCCGGACTCACGATGGGAAATGCCATGAATAGCAAAGTCGACGAAACCCCTCATTTGCTCCGTCAGCGCGAGCAGTTCGTGCCCCGTGGCCTGGTGACCGCGCACCCGCTGGTGATCGACCGCGCCCAGGGCGCCGAATTGTGGGACGTGGATGGCAAGCGTTACCTGGACTTCGTCGGCGGTATCGGTGTGCTCAACATCGGCCATAACCACCCCAAGGTGGTCGCCGCCGTGCAGGCCCAGTTGCAGAAGGTTTCCCATGCCTGCTTCCAGGTGGTGGCCTACCAGCCTTACCTCGACCTGGCCCAGCGCCTGTGTGAAATGATCGGCGGCCAGGAAGCCTATAAAGCGGCGTTTTTCACCTCCGGCGCCGAGGCGGTGGAAAATGCGGTGAAGATCGCCCGCGCCCATACCAATCGCTCGGCGGTCATCGCCTTCCGTGGCGGTTTCCACGGGCGCACATTGCTGGGCACCACGCTCACCGGCATGAGCCAGCCCTACAAGCAGAACTTCGGGCCGTTTGCGCCGGAGGTGTTCCACACCCCGTACCCGAATGCTTATCGCGGCGTGACCAGCGACATCGCGCTCAAGGCCCTGGATGAGTTGCTGGCGACCCAGGTAGCGCCGGAACGGGTGGCCGCGATCATCATCGAACCGGTGCAGGGCGATGGCGGTTTCCTCACTGCGCCCCCTGAGTTTCTCCAGGCGTTGCGGGCGTTGGCCGACAAGCATGGCATCGTGTTGATCCTCGACGAGATCCAGACCGGCTTCGGTCGCACCGGCACCTGGTTCGGTTTCCAGCACGCGGGTATCCAGCCCGACCTGGTCACCGTGGCCAAGAGCCTGGCCGGCGGCTTGCCGTTGTCCGGCGTGGTCGGCAAGGCGCACATCATGGATGCACCGCTGCCCGGCGGGCTGGGCGGCACCTACGGTGGTAATGCGCTGGCCTGTGCGGCGGCGCTGGCGGTGATCGATGCGTTCGAGCAGGAGCAGTTGCTGGCGCGCAGCCAAGTACTGGGCGAGCGCCTGCGCCAGGGGTTGCTCGGTTTGCAGGCGCGCTGCTCGCGCATCGGCGATGTGCGCGGCACCGGCTTTATGCTGGCGATGGAGTTGATCAAGGATGACCCGGCCCGCACCCCGGATGCCGATCTCAATCAACGCTTGATCGATGCAGCCCGGGCCGGTGGTTTGCTGGTGATCAAGTGCGGGGTACATCGCAATGTGCTGCGCTTCCTCGCGCCGTTGGTGACCAGCGAAGCCCAGGTCGACGAAGCGCTGGAAATCCTCGACGGCGCCTTGGCACGGGTCTTGAACTGAGGCTGTGCCCGCTACGGGCCAACTGCGGCATTGGAGGCTTGACCCCACATGGGACTGACAGATTATCGAGCGTTGCTGATCGATTGCGATGAAGTGCTGGTGGATCGCGATTCAGGGGTGTGGGCGGCGTTGCAGCCGCTGCTCGACAGCCGTGGCGGGCAGCCGGCCAAGGATCAGGTGCTGGCCGAATTCAACACGCAGGTTGCCAGGCTCTACCCGCGTTTCGCCGAGCTGGGCTTCAGTGGCGTGTTGTGTTTTGCCCATCGCCAACTGGCCGAAAGTTGGGGGCTGCACGCCAGTTGGGAGGAGGGCATGAGCTTTGCTCGTTCGGCGGGCAATTGGTCGTTGTTCGAGGATGCGCCGGGGGCGATGCTGTACCTGCGCAAGTTCTACCGCTTGCTGGTGCGTGGCGACCGTGATGCCGAGGACCGCGGGGTGTTGTGCGAGCGATTGGGGATTGCACCGGAAGATTTCATTTCCCTCGCCGAAGACCCGCAATGGCTCACGGACCGAGGCGCGCAGCTGCAACCGGTGCTGCATGTGACGCGACCGTCGGTCGGCACACACGGGGCGCTGGACCGCTGTTTGATCGGCCGCCACCGGGCGCGGCAGCCTTCGCCTTGTGCGGCGGAGTACTGCATCAACAGCATGGCGGATCTGGTGGCGCAGCATCAGCTGTCTTTACGGCGCTGATTTTGCTAGAAGATTGTCTTACAAACGGCAGTCAAGAGGTACGTGATGGAAGGGCAAGTCAAGCTGGACCGGATCGACATCAGTATTCTGGTTGAACTGCAAAAAGACGGGCGGATGACCAATGTCAGCCTCGCCGATGCCGTGGGCCTGTCCGCCAGCCCCTGCCTGCAACGGGTCAAGCGGCTTGAATCGGCCGGGTATATTTCCAGCTACAAGGCGCACTTGAACCTGGCCAAGATCACCGATTCGGTGACGGTGTTTACCGAGATCACCCTCAGCGACCATAAACGTGAAGACTTCGCCAAGTTCGAATCGAATATCCGCCTGGTGGACGAGGTACTCGAGTGCCACCTGATCAGCGGTGGCTACGACTATCTGGTGCGTTTCATGACCCGCAGCATCCAGCACTACCAGGAAGTGGTCGAGAGCCTGTTGGATAAGAACATTGGCATCTCCAAGTACTTCAGCTACATCGTGATCAAGTCACCGGTGCTCAAGGATGGCGTGCCGTTGCGCAAGTTGCTGCGGCACTGAAATCCGCGCGCTTTCCTGTGGGAGGGGGCTTGAACCTGATGGCGGCCTGACAGCCGACCAGGATGTTGGCGTGGAATGAGTACATATCCGTTGCTGCGGTAACGGCCACTTAGGGTTTCGCTCTTACAGCGACTCACTTTTGGAGAGGCCCAAAAGTAAGCAAAAGGCCTTCGCCCCACCACTCGGCACCTCGCCCAGGCTCGGTGTGCCCGTAATCCGACAGTGATTTGGGGGGCCGCCGCCACGCGCCATCCATGGCGCGGGGCGGCTAAACCGGCATCCCTGCCGGTTTACCCCCCAAATCACTGTCGAATTCCGGCCAGCGTGGTTTAACGGGGCGCCTGAGATCAAGATCAAGATCAAGATCAAGATCAAGGGCGGCTCGCTTCGCATCGTGGTTACTGTTGGTGGCTACAACGTTGTAGATAGCTATGCCCCTGATGGCGGTCTTTCAGCTGACCCCGCTTTAGGGGGTGAACCGGTTCAAATGTGGGAGCTGGCTTGCCTGCGATGCAGGCACCTCGGTACATCAGGTACACAGCTTTGCGCAGGGCGTGGGAACGATCAAAGCTCACTGCTTTTGCACCTCAATTGGACACGCCCCCCCGTAGTCTCGGCTAAACGCCTCATCTCGACGCAACCCGCATAAAACACTTTTTTGGGCCCTTAAACAGTGGTCTGCGCCGATCCGTGGGTGCAATTCGGCGAAAAACGCAAAAGGGCCTGCGCTGTAATGCTCGCAGAGTGAGGGAGCGCAGGGTTGTGCGGTGTTTTCCAGCCGCGACAGCCGTGGGTTGAACACCACCAATCGGAGCGAAAAAAATGCGAATGAGCAACGCAAAAGCACTGTTGGGTTATGGGGCGTTCATGTTGGCAACCGCCAGCGAGGCGCATCAGATTTGGTACGAACAACTTCCCGGTCAGCCCTTGGCCTTGTACTACGGGGAATATGACAAGAACGTGCTGGAGGTCACGCCGGGGGGAATGGACCGGTTCAGGCAACTGCGGGCGTGGTCGATGGCCGACCGGTCGGCACCGCTGCAACTGAGCCTGCAGCGCCAGGCGTTCCTGCTGGCGGAGCAGCCCGGGCAAGAGGATTCGCTGCTGGCCCAAGACCTGCACTATCCGATGTTCGATGTGCAGGAAGGCGGCAAGACCTTGAAAGCCGCCTGGACCCCGGCCACGCGTTGGGTCGGTGACCTGCGGGCCCGTAGCCCGGAGCTGACCCTGGATATCGTCCCCACCGGCGTTGCCGATGCGGGCCGTGCGCAGTTCCGGGTGTTCTACGCGGGCAAGCCGCTGACGGGCCAGGAGGTTCTGCTGGAAACCGCCTCCGGTGAAGTCTTCAAGCAGCGCAGCGATGCCGCCGGCAACGTCAGCTTCGCGCTGCCCTGGCAGGGCACTTACGTGGTGGCCGTCGAGTACCAGGACAACAGCCCTGGCGAGCGTCTTGATCCGGCGGGCAAGCCCGAGCGGTTTGACGTCAAACGCTTCAGTTCGACGTTGTCGTTCCACCGCCGGCAAGGCCAGGCGCCGTTACCTCGCGCGCCGTCGCAACTGCCGGCATCGGAAGTCGCCAGGCTGAAAAAGTCAGCCTGATTCATTGCCTCCTTCATGAGTGATTGATATGACCCTTTCTTCAGGATTGGCCGGTCAGGCGGGCACTGTTGCGCCGACGCTTGCCCGCACGAACGTCACGACGGCCACACGCATGCTGGCTATCGATGCGCTGCGTGGTTTTGTGATGCTGTTGATGCTCATCGACCATGTGCGCGAAACCTTCTTGCTGCACCGGCAGGTCACCGACCCGATCGACGCCTTGAGTGTCACCCCGGACCTGTATTTCACCCGTATGCTCAGCGAGATCTGCGCCCCGGCGTTTATCTTCCTGACGGGCTTGTCGGCCTGGCTCTACAGCCAGAAACACAGCGCCCGCGAAACCTCGGTGTTTTTGCTCAAGCGCGGGCTGTTCCTGGTGTTCCTGGAAATCACCTTCGTGTGCTTTGCCTGGAATGCCGAATTCCCACCCAAGACGTTGTGGCTGCAAGTGATCTGGTGTATCGGCCTGTGCATGATCGTGCTCGCCGGTTTGCTGCACTTCAAGCGCGCCTGGCTGATCGTGCTGGGGGTGGCGATTGTCGCCGGGCATAACCTGCTCGACGGCGTGACCGTCGGGCCGGAGTCGCCGTTCTTCGTGCCCTGGTCGATCCTGCATCAGCGGGTGTTTATCGACATTACCGAATTCACCCGCGCCCGCACGACGTACCCGATATTGCCGTGGATCGGTGTGATCCTGCTGGGCTGGGGCATCGGCCCGTGGTTTGGCAAGGCAATGCCGTCGGCGGAGCGTATCTCGCGCCTGGTCAAGCTGGGTGCAGGCCTGCTGGTCGCGTTCGTGTTTATCCGCTACCTCAATGTGTATGGCGAGAAACCCTGGGTGCAGACCGGTGATGCGCTGCGCACCTTCATGAGCTTCATGAGCGCGAAGAAATACCCGCCGTCGCTGATGTTCCTGATGCCCACCCTGGGCCTGTCGCTGCTGCTGTTGGCGCTGTTCGAGAAGTGGCAGGCCCGCTGGGCCACTGCGACCTTGGCGATCTACGGTGGGGCGCCGATGTTTTTCTACTTGCTGCACCTGTACGTGCTCAAGGCCATGTACCTGGTCGCGCTGGCGATCTGGGGCGCCAACCAGGGCACCTACTACGGTTTTGACGACCTGCCCATGGTGTGGTTGTGGAGCGTGATACTCGGGGTGTTGCTGTTCTTCCCGACACGCTGGTTCGCCGACCTCAAGCAGCGTCGTCGCGACATCGCGATGCTCAAATACCTCTGACGGAACCAACGGTGTTCTGCGCCCTGCGGAACACCTTTGCCTGACACGTTCTGGAGTCAAACCGTGAAGATGCTATCGACCCGCACCCTGCTATTGGCATTGGGAGGGCAGAGCCTGCTCGCCTTCGCCGCCGAACAAGACACCGCCAACGGCTTTATCGAGGACAGCCAGTGGAACCTGCTCAACCGCAGTGTCTACGACCGCCGCGACTACCAGCATGGCGCCCTCAGCAACGGCGCACGCAACGCCTACAAACCTCGATCCCAGCGCAGCGACCTGGCGGAAGAATGGGCCTATGGCCTGATGGCTGACTACGCCTCGGGTTTCACCACCGGCACCCTGGGTTTTGGCCTGGATGCCCACGTTTATTCCGCCTGGCAATTGGACAGTGGCGGTGGGCGCGCCGGGAAGGCACGGCTATTGGCGGTGGACAATGACGGCCACCCCAAGGAGCAGTTCAGCCGCGGTGGCGCAGTTGCCAAACTGCGCGTTTCCTCAACCGAATTGCGCTACGGCGAGCAGCGGGTGAAAACCCCGGTGTTTGCCTCGTCCGACAGCCGCTTGCTGCCCGAAACCGCGACGGGATGGTGGCTGACCAGCCGCGAGTTGCCGGCCACCACCCTGTTCGCGGGGCACTTCAATGAGAGCACCGACCGCAACGCCAGCAGCCATGACCGAGGGTTTGTCGTCAACTATTCCAATGGCAGGCAAGGCGATCGCTTTGACCTGGTGGGCGTGCGCAATACGGCAATCAAGGGGCTGAGCGCCAGCGTGTTCAGCGCTGTCTATGAAGACACCTGGCGCCAGCATTACCTGGGGGCGGTCTACACCCGGCCGCTGTTTCCCGGCCAGGCACTGACCGTTGACCTGAACCTGTATCGCACCCAGGACACCGGCAAGGCGTTGTCCGGGCGCATCGATAACACCACATGGAGCCTGCTCTCGACCTATCGGTTCGGTGCCCACAGTGTGGGCGTGGGCTATCAGAAAGTCAGTGGCGACACGCCGTTCGACTACGTGACGCGCGGGGCGATTTACCTGAGCAACGCCGTGGCGTTGTCCGACTTCAACGCCCCACGGGAGGCCTCGTGGCAGGCCCGTTATGACCTGGACCTGGCGGCCCATGGCATGCCCGGCCTGAGCCTGGCGGCGTTGTATGTACGCGGCAGTGGCATCGACGGCCGCCACATGGATCCTCGCGGCGGCTACCAATGGCTCGGCTACGGTGATGGGGGCAGGCATTGGGAACGTGACCTGCAGGCACGCTACGTGGTGCAGTCCGGGGCCGCGAAAAACCTCGCCTTTACCCTGCGCCATGCCGTGCACCGGGGCAATGCGGCCCAGGCGGAACTGGATGCCAACCAGATCCGCCTGGCGGTCGAGTACCCGTTGGGCGGGCGCTTGCACTAGGTCGGCGTTACTCCTGCAACTGCAACGCCTGCTGCTTGAGCTGGCGTTTCTGCGCGAACGGCAGCTTTTCATCGTCCCCATAGGGCGCGCTGTACCAGTTGCCGTAAGTCGGGTTGGGCAGCAAAAACCAGCGCTGCCCGAGCCAGTTCACATAGGGTTCGACGGCCTTGCGCTGGGCCTCGAGGGTGTTGCGTTCGGCCTGGACGAAATCCCCCAGGGAATCACCGGCCATCAACAGCACGCGAGCCTGGCTGGCGACCCATTGGCGGCGGCAGTTCTTGCCGTAGCCGGCGCTTTCGCAGTGCCCGGTAGGCGTGCTGGCGGCGAGCACCTGTTGATTGCTCTCCACCGGAAAACCGCGCAGGCGCAGGTTGGCCACCGTGGCCGCGACCTGGCTGTGTTCGCGGTTGGTCAGGTAGTAAACCGTGATGCCTTTTTGCTTCGCCGCTTGCAGGAACGCCACGGCACCGGGAAGGGCCTGGGCCTTGGCCTGGTCGACCCAGGTGTTCCAGCGGTCGTAGCCATACACCTGGTTATGGATGACGTCGCGGGCATTGAGCGGCACGTTGTCCAGCAGGGTTTCGTCAATATCCACCACCACTGCCGGTGGCAGGCCGCTCAGGTTGCGGGGCGGGAAGGGCAACGCGTCCCAGCTGGGATCGGCCAGGGCCACGTCGAGCTGGCGGGTGGCGTTGGCGAACACCTGGCGATAGATCAACTCGTGTTCGATGGAGGTCTGGGTCCAGAGTACGGCGTCGAGCTGGTCGTTGGCCGGCGGCGTTTGTTGGCAGCCTGCCAGCAGGCACAGGCTGGCGAAGATCAGGGGTCGCATGCAGAGGTCTCGCAGGGAAAGGGCGCGTGGGCGGCACCTTAGCCTAATCCCGCGTGGATTCACCACATTGCGAAATGTTTCGCCGGATGCGAAACTGACGTAATTGTGAATACTTATCATCTAGCGCCAACCTTATCGCCGGCCCCGCGCATCCTGATCATCGAGGATGACGTGGAGCTGTGCACGCACCTGAGCAACCATTTGAGCCGTCGCGGCTTTGCCTTGAACAGTACCCAGTGCGGCGACCAGGGTTTGGACCTGGCGCTGCATTCGCCGGTGGAGCTGATCCTGCTGGACATCATGCTGCCCAATGAAAGCGGCCTGAATATCCTTGCACGCCTGCGGCATGCGCGCGGCACCCCGGTGATCCTGATGTCGGCGCTGGGCGCCGAGCAGGATCGCATCACCGGCTTCAGCCAGGGCGCCGATGACTACTTGCCCAAGCCGTTCAGCCTGGCGGAACTCGATGTGCGCATCGACGCCTTGCTGCGTCGCGTGGCGATTGATTGCGGGGTCGCGAAACCGCTCGCCCGGCATTCCACATCGGGACTGGACAGCGACGCACGCGATTTCACCTGTAACGGCCGCGCCGCCGGGCTGACGGCTTCGGAATTCCGTCTGTTGTGCACGCTGCACGCACACCGGGGCGAGACGCTGAGCAAGGCTTTCCTCTACCAACAGGTGCTGCATCGCCCCTACACCCGCCTGGACCGTGGCCTCGATGTGCATGTGTGCAACCTGCGCCGCAAGCTGGCGGCCATCGATGTGCAGGGTATTCGCATCGACGCGGTGCGCCATCAGGGCTACGTGCTGCTGTGCGACAGCGCCTGATGCCGCGCCGTCATCCGCTGCTGTGGAAAATGGCGGCGCTGCAAGTGTGCTTCTGCCTGCTGCTGGTGTGGCTGGTCTGGAGCTGGGGCTTGCAGGTGGAGCGCAACACCTACTTTCTGGAACAGCCGGATCGCATCGCGCTGGCTGCGTATGCCGCCGAGGCGGAACAGCTGGCGGCCCGCGGCGATGCCCAGGCGCTGGAGCGCTGGCGACTGGCGTTGCAGCAGCGCGAGCACACCTGGGTCGCGGTGCTGGATGACTACTTGCACAGTCTGGGCACCACGCCGCTGACGGCCGAACAGGTCGGCCACCTGACTTTCATGCGCAAGCTCAGTTGGCCGATGAGCAAGCGCCTGGACGATGAATTGCCCTACGTCAGCATCGCCTTCCCCCAGCACCCCGAGCGCGGTCGACTGGTGATGCAATTGCCGGAGCGCCTGTTGCCACCGGGCCTGACGCCCTGGACCCATGTGTTGAGCCACGGCGTGGTACCGGTGCTGTTGGCGCTGGGCCTGGGGTTGCTGCTGTATCGCCATTTGGTACAGCCGTTGAACGAACTGCGTGAGCGCGCCAACGCCTTGAGTGCCGGCGACCTCGAGCCCCTGGCCAGCAGCCGCGTGACCCAGCGCCCGGACGAATTGGGCGAGCTGGCACGCGCCTATGAACACATGGCGGGGCGCCTGCGCCAGAGCCTGCACCAGCAACGGCAATTGCTGCGCACCCTGTCCCATGAAATCCGCACACCGTTGGCACGCTTGAAGATCGCCAGTGAAAGCGGCCTGTCGCCGGCCCAGCTGGAGCAGCGCCTGGGACGGGAAGTGGAGGAGATGCGCCGGCTGGTGGACGACTCCCTCAACCTGGCCTGGCTCGACACCGAAAAACCGCGCCTGGAAGCTGAAACGGTGGTGGTGGCCTCGGTGTGGGAAGCGCTGGTGCAGGACGCGCATTTCGAAACCGGCTGGCCCCTGGATGCGCTGGTCTGCGAGCTGGACAGCGCCTGCCAGGTGCACGTGCACCTCAACAGCTTTGCCCAGGCCCTGGAAAATATCCTGCGCAATGCCATCCGCCACTCACCGCAACACGCCGTGGTGCGCTTGAGCGGCGAGCGTGACGGCGACAGCTGGTGGCTGGTGATCGAAGACCAGGGGCCGGGCGTGGCCGAAGGCGATCTTGAGCGCATCTTCGAAGCCTACCTGCGCCTGGATGGCACGGTGGGCAGCGGTTTCGGCCTGGGCCTGAGCATCGCCCGGCGCGCCATCGAACTGCAGCACGGCCGGCTGTGGGCCAGCCAGGGCACTCAAGGTCTGCGCATGAACCTGCGCCTGCCCGCGGCGAATGTTTAGAAAGTTAATGTTCTTTACTCGCAATTGCATCTGATTATCATCGGCGATCTTTGATGGCCCACCGCTATCGGTCGGGCTGACGTTTGGAGATCCGCGCATGTTCCGCTTGTCCCTGCTTGCCGTGAGTATTTGCAGCCTGTTGCCCGCCAGCAGTTTCGCGGTTGAAACCGAAGCCCCCGCGCAGATGGAGCTGCCGACCCAGACGGTACTGGGCACCGCACAGGAAGAGATCAAGCAGATGCCCGGCGTGTCGATCATCACCGCCGAAGACATCAAGAAACGCCCCCCGGCCAATGACCTCTCGGAGATCATCCGCACCATGCCTGGCGTCAACCTCACCGGTAACTCCAGCAGCGGCCAGCGCGGCAACAACCGCCAGATCGACATCCGCGGCATGGGCCCGGAAAACACCCTGATCCTGGTGGACGGCAAGCCGGTCAGCAGCCGTAACTCGGTGCGTTACGGCTGGCGTGGCGAGCGCGACAGCCGTGGTGACAGCAACTGGGTGCCGGCTGACCAGATCGAGCGCATCGAAGTCATCCGTGGTCCGGCGGCGGCGCGTTACGGCAACGGCGCGGCAGGCGGCGTGGTGAATATCATCACCCGGCAACCGGGCAGCGAAACCCACGGCTCGGCGACGATCTACCACAACTTCGCCCAGCACACGGCCGAGGGTGAGACCGAGCGCATGAACTTCGGCCTCAACGGCCCGCTGACCGACACCCTCAGCTACCGCGTGTACGGCAACATCGCCAAGACCAATGCCGACGATGCCGATATCAACAGCGGCCATGAGTCCGTGCGCACCGGTAACCAGGTCGGCACCTTGCCGGCGGGGCGCGAAGGTGTACGCAACAAGGACGTCAACGGGCTGCTGAGCTGGCAGTTCACCCCCGAGCAGACGCTCGACCTGGAAGCAGGGTTCAGCCGCCAGGGCAATATCTATACCGGCGATACCCAGAACACCAACAGCAATGCGAATGTGAAGAGCATGCTGGGCCATGAGACCAACATCCTCTACCGTGAAACCTATTCGGCCACCCACCGTGGCGAGTGGGATTTCGGCAGCAGCCTGGCCTACCTGCAATACGAAAAGACCCGCAACAGCCGCATCAACGAAGGCCTGGCGGGCGGCACCGAAGGCATCTTCGCCAACACCGATTTCTACACCACTGTGCTGCGCGACCTGACCGCCCACGGCGAGGTCAACCTGCCGCTGCACGCCGGTTTCGAACAGGTGCTGACCCTGGGCACCGAGTGGGTCGAGTCGCGGCTCGACGACCCGAGCGCCAACACCCAGACCACCACTGCCGGCGGCAGTGTCGCAGGGCTGACCAGCACCAACCGCAGCAGTACCTCGTCGTCACGCATCTTCTCGGTGTTCGCCGAAGACAATATCGAGCTGCGCCCCGGTACGCGCCTGACGCCGGGCCTGCGCCTGGACCACCACGACATTGTCGGCGACAACTGGAGCCCCTCGCTGAACCTGTCCCAGGTGCTCACCGACACGCTGACCTTGAAGGCCGGCATTGCCCGTTCGTACAAGGCGCCGAACCTCTACCAGCTCAACCCCAACTACCTGCTGTACAGCAATGGCCAGGGTTGCTATGGCTCGACCAAGAGCTGCTACCTGCAAGGCAATGCCGATCTCGAGGCCGAAACCAGCGTCAACAAGGAGCTGGGGATCGAGTACCGCAATACTGCCGGGGTGGTCGCCGGCCTGACGTATTTTCGCAACGACTACAAGAACAAGATCGAGTCCGGCCTGACGCCGGTGGGCACCGCTTCGGGCGGTTCTGGCACCACGGCCAACGCCAATATTTTCCAATGGGAAAACGTCCCCAAGGCACTGGTTGAAGGGCTCGAAGGCAACCTCACGTTGCCGTTGGCCGAGTCGCTGACCTGGACCAACAACTTCACCTACATGCTGCAATCGAAAAACAAACAGACCGGCGATGTGCTCTCGGTCACGCCCAAGTACACCCTCAACTCCATGCTCGATTGGCAAGCCACCGAGGCCCTGTCCCTGCAGGCCAGCGTGGCCTGGTACGGCAAGCAGACCCCGAAAAAGTACGATTACCACGGCAACCGTGTCACCGGCACCGGCAACAATCAACTGTCGCCCTATGCCATTGCCGGTGTGAGCGGCACCTACGCCATCAGCCAGCATCTGAGCGTTACCGCTGGCGTCGATAACGTTTTCGACAAACGCCTGTGGCGCGAGGGCAACGCCCAGGGGGTGAACAACATCGAAGGCGCGGGGGCGGCGACCTATAACCAGTCCGGCCGCACCCTGTACACCAGCCTGACGGCGTCGTTCTGATGGGGCGCGCGATCTTCCTCGCCTTGCTTGTCACCCAGGGCGCCCATGCCAGGCCGGCACCGGACCAGTTGATGGACGCGCCGGTATTGCGCGAAGCCAGCGCCTACCGTTTCAGCACCCTGGAACTGGACTCCGCCGATGGTGCGCGGCACTACCGCATCTGGCTGGGGCAACCGCCCAAGGTCAGTGCCGCCAACCCTGTGGCGTACCTGTTGGATGGCAACGCGGCGATGGCGGCACTGGATACCGAGCTGTTGAATCGCCTGTCCCACCACCCGACGCCACCGGTGCTGGTGGCGGTGGGGTACGCCACGCCACTGCGCATCGAACGCAATGCCCGCACCTTCGATTACACACCGCAGGTGGGCGAAGGCATGCAACGCGACCCACTGACGAATGTGCCCAGCGGTGGGGCCGATCAGTTCCTCGACCTGCTCACCCGGCAGATCCGGCCCTTGATCAACCAGCGCCTCGCCGTGCAGCCTGCGCGCCAAGTGCTGTGGGGGCATTCCTATGGTGGGCTGCTGGTGCTGCACACCCTGCTGACACGCCCGCAGGCCTTTGATGAGTATGCCGCCGCCAGCCCCTCGCTGTGGTGGAACAGTGGGGTGATCGAGGCCGAAGGGCTGGGCTTGCAACAACGGCTGCAGGGCCGGCGGCCGAGGCTGTTGCTGATGCGTGGCGACGCAGAACCCGCCGGCCCGACGAGGTCGGCCACGCCGCAGGATGATGCCGCGGCCAAGCGATTGCTGGTCAGGCTGCAAAGTGTCGAGGGGCTGACTACCCGCTACCAGACCTTTCCCGGCCTTGGCCATGGCCCGATGTTACCCGCGTCGTTGCGCTATACCCTCGAACACCTGTAGGCGTCATCAATCGGGTTGGCACACCAACGGCTGTCGCTCGTAGTTCAACGCCTTGTTCTGTGGCGCCAGCACATAGCTCGCACGGCAACGCTGTTCGCCCCACTTGATGGTCAGGGTGCCCCGGTCCTGCTCAACCAGCGCCAGGGCATTGCCGTTCGGGTCGGCAATTGCCAGTTGCTTGCCGTTGGCATCTTCCAATGAGGTACCAAACGACAGCGGCTTTCGTTGCGCATCAAACAACTCGAACAACACTCGCCGTCCGGTGGTGCCACTGTAATGCGCGACGACCACGGCCCCCCGGCGCGGTACCAGTTGCTGGGTGGCGTTGGTGATCTCCACGTTGCCCCCCAGGTCGCGGGTGTCGAGGCTGATCCAGTTCACCCGATAAGGTTGCGCCGTCGGGATCACCGCATAGCCGTTGGATCCGGTTTCCACACCGCTGTAACTGCTGATCTTCGCCCCGGAGATGCCCGGCACTTGAGCCAGCGCGAAGGTCTCGCTGACCGTTTGCCCCAGGTTGATACCGCCGGCATGGGCCACCACCGAACCTGCGAGGTTGACGTTCTGCGAGGTGTAGCCCTGGCCCTGGCTGTAGCCGAGGCTGACGTCGGCCACGGCGGTACGGCTGTTGATATTCACCGAGCCGGAATCGCCGCTGGTATCGCTGTGGCCCGCCTGCACCGAATAGAACGTGTCGCTGGTGTCGGCGACATAGCCGTTGATCCCCGCCTGGGTGGTGGTGTCGCCGTGTTGCCGGCTGGTGGTGACAAAGGCGCGTGGCGCGCGCGCTTGGCTGCCCAGCGGGAATGAGACGGACAGGTTCAACTGCGTGTCGCTGCTGGGTTCGCCCCAGGTGACGATCTGCTTGGTGCGTGTCACGCCCAGGTTGTAGCTCAGGTCGCCCCAGTGGCTGGTGTAGCCGGCGGAAAAACTCTGCGAGCCGCCGCGATTCCAGTAGCGCTGGTCGCTGGCATTCACGTACAGGCTGCCGAACGCACTGTTGCGTCCCAGGCTCTGGTTGATGGTCAGGTCGGTGCGGGTTTTTGAATGCCCGGTGCGAACGCGCACGTCTTCGCTGAGGTCCTCCACGTGGTCGGTGAGGGTGCGGTAGCCCTCGGTGGAGTAGCGGTAGGCGGCCAGGGTGAAGTTGGTGTCGGTGCCGGCGAAGGTCTTGGCATATAGCGCACGCACGCTGCTGCCCTGGGTGGTTTGCCCGCGTGCCTTGCTGGACGAGTGGGTGGCGTCCAGGGAGAACGCGCCCAGCGAGGTGTTCTTGCCGGCGCCGACCGACACGGCGTTGTAGTCCTCGCTGGCCTGCAAACCGACGATGCCGCTGAGGTTGCTGGTCAAGCCGTACGCCAGCGTGCCACTGAGAAAACGCGGGGTCGCCAGGCCGTCGGCATTGCTCTTGAAGGTGCCCGCCGAAACGCTGTATTTGACCTGGCCTTCACGCACCATGATCGGCAGGCTGGAGAACGCCTGCATCGTCACGCGGCGGCTGCCGTCGGCTTCGGTCACGGTGATTTGCAGGTCGCCGTTGGAGCCGCTGGGGTAGATGTCGTTGATCTCGAACGGCCCTGGCGCGACGTTGGCGGTGTAGAGGATGTAGTCGTTCTGGCGAATTTCCACGGTCGCGTTGGTTTGCGCCACACCCCGGATCACGGGCGCATAGCCGCGTTCGCTGTCGGCGCGCATGCCTTCATCGGAGGCCAGTTTCAGGCCGCGATAGCGCACGCTGTCAAACAGGTCGGTGTCGGAGAAAATTTCACCGGCGCTGAACTGACCCTTGATCGCCGTCACATCATGCTGCAGGTAGGTGCGGTTGCTGGTGTAGGTGTTCGAGCGCCCGGTACCGCCACTCAGGTTCGATTCGTTGCGCAGACGCCAGGCGCCGAGGTTGATGCCGTTGCGCAGGCCGAGGTTATTGGCGATGCGGGTGTCGTAGTCGCCCGCAGTACGACTGCTGTTGAGCTGGTAGTTGATGAAGGCGGCGGTGACGCCTTCGTCCCACAGCTGCGGGTCGACATAGCCGCGCAAGCCACGTTGCATGGCCACTTGCGGAATGCTCGCCAGCAGGCGCAGGCGGCTGCTGTCATAGCGCACGTTGGCCTCTTCGATTATCTCGGCCAGGGCGTAGCAGTCCTGCGGGTGCTGCGGGTCGAGTTTGCCCTCGGCCTGCAAGCGGGCCAGGTCGATGCCCAATTGCTTGAGCAGGTCGAGGTTCAGGCAGGCTTCGACGCGACCGTTGTGGGGGTTGCGCTTGAAGTCGATATCGCGCCGGCCCACCAGCACCTCGTTGCTGTACAGGTCGACGCGGTAATTGCCCGGCAACACGCTGTTCGCGGAGAGCAACTGCTGCAGGTCTACGGTGGACTGTGCACCTTGCAGGAACGTGGTGTTGAAGCGCTCCGCAGGCTCATCGGCCATTGCCCAGGCCGGCAGGCTGGCGGCCATCGCGAGCGACAGTGTCTTCAACGTCAGTGCGCCGTGCGCGGGCCTGTTGCTGGAAAAAAAAGACATGCGAAGACCTGTGACATCCCGGGTTGGCGAACAGGCGGGCACGCAAACACGCACGCGAGGTGAGCCTGTGGATTAGAAAAGGGGCTTAGGGTTTGCGGCGTGATTCCGTGGCGTGCGCGGGGGCGGCAGCACCGACGGCCAGGGGCGCGGTGTACGCGTTCTGTGCACCGTAGTCATTGATGCTGGAAAACGACAACTGCACCGGCCCGCTGGCGGGCGTGGCGCCGAGGGGAAACTGTTTCTCCTCGCCGGGCGCGATCATGGTGGAGTCGCTGGCCAGTTGCGCCTGCACTTTGATGTCGGCCATGGACACGTGGTAGAGCGTCGGGTTTTTCACCCGCAGCAGGGTCTGTGCGCCATGTCTGACCAGGCGCCACTCGAGCTGCGCTGGGGCCTGCAACGCACTGCCTGCGAGGCCGGCAGGGCGGTAGAAAATCTTGATGCGTTGGCGGATCGCCAGTTGCAGGGTGTTCTCGGCCTCGCTGGCCTTGGGGATCTCCTGCACGTTGAGCCACACCACCGACTCGCGGTCCGTGGGCATGCCGGCGCCCTCATACAGGATGCGCAGCAGTTGCTGTTCCTTGGCGAACACCCGCGCCAATGGTGGGGTGACGGCAAACGGTGCGCGGCTGCCGCTGGCATCGTTCATGTCGACCCAGGATTGCACCAACACGTCCTGGTTACCGTTGCGCACGGTGATATTGGCTTCCCTGTGGGCGCCATCGAACACGATACGGGTGGCATTCAGTGAAATGCTGGCGGCGGCCTGGGTAGCCATAAGCATGCCCAGCAGCACCAGGCTCATGGCGATAGAACGAGGCGGCATGAGGGGTATCCGGTGTCATCAAAAAGGGAATGGCGAGGCCGCATGGCCTCGCGCGTTCGGTGCACGGGGCGCCGGGGTTATTCGTATTGCAGGATGAACGGCAGGGTTGCATCACCGCGACCGGCGGTGGACGCACCGGCGGCACCGGTGGTGACGTAGGCCGCCGCGAAGCTCAGGGTAGCGTCGCCGCCTTCAGTGCCTTGACCGTGCATGGTGCTTTCGATACGTGCGGTGGCTGGCGAGCTCAGATCGATCAGCGTGCCTTTGCTGTCCAGGAGGGCGATACCGACGTTTTGCGCGGTGGCCGAACCCGGGTTCAGGGCCAGTACGTTCTTGCCGGTCACCAGGCCCGAACCGCCGTTGTTGGCGTCAAAGATCATCGCCACCTTGGTGCCCTGGTTGCAGTTGACGTTCAGGTTGAAGTCTTTGGCGGTAACGCGACCTGCGGTTGGGTTTTCCGCGGTGCCCATGTCCTTGATCGAGACGTTGCCCATGTCGACCGAGATGGTGCGGTCGGAGTTGGCGCCGTCCACCGAGCAGGCGTCGTTGTTGATCACGCCGGTGAAGGTGATTTTGCCGCTGCCGCCCAGGGTAGGAGTAGGCGCTACCGTATCGTCGGCGAACGCACTGCCGGATGCGGCGATAATGGCCGAGGCGATAACAGCCAGGGAAAACTTCTTCATGATGATGTCCGTTAGTGTTAGTTGGAGAATGTAACTACTGAACTGCCAGGAAAGAGTAAAAGGCGAGGTCGTTGACCAGAATAAGACGATTCTTATAAGTCGAAACTCAGGCGCACTGGTTACGCGTCAAGAACAGGCGGGGAGTCTGAAAATAAAGGGCGAAGCCATTGTCGGCGAATGGCTTGCGAGTGGTTCTTTAGTTGAAAATGTTACGCGCCAGGCAATAAGCGAGCAGGTCTTGGTCGCTGTTGACTTCAAGTTTGCGCATGGCCGATATTTTTTGTGCGCTGATGGTTTTTGAACTTCGATTCTGGCTGCGTGCAATATCACTGACACTCATGCCGGAGATAAACAAGCGCAGGATCTCGAACTCTTTGGGCGACAAGCTGGTAAAGCGCTCGTCGAAGTCGGTGAGGGTTTCGATCACTGATGTCTTGGGCGGTTCCAGGCTGCGATAGGCGCTCTGCTGGGCAATGGCCTGGAGTGCCAGTTGAATCTCGGTGTGCAACTGGCTTTTCTGGATGATGCCGACCACACCCAGCTCTTGCAGGCGGGTGAGAATCAGGTGGTTGGAAATCATCGTGAGGATCAGGACCTGCACTTGTGGGAAATGCCGTTTCAGGTATTCCACCAACTTCAGGCCATCGCCGTAGGGCGAGTCGCCCGGCATGTTGTAGTCGGTGATCACGATGTCGGCGCCCTGGCGCTGCAGCAAATCGATCAGCCCGGCCGAACACACGGCCTCGCCGACCACTCGAAAGCGCGTGTCGCGTTCCACCAGCTCGCGAACGCCCAGCAACACGATCGGGTGATCGTCGGCGATTACCACGTTGAATTTTTTCATAAGGGGCCGTCCGTAGTGCCGGTTCAAGTGAGTGAAGAGTGCCCGGGCTGGAGAGTCTCCAGGACGGCCGACAGTCGCTGCATGACCGCTTTCACCTTGAGCGTAAGGTCAGTGTCGAGGCTGCCACGGTTAAGTGCGCTTTCCAGTTCGATGCAGGCGTGGGCCAGGTCGAGCGCCTGGACGGCACCCAGGGCGCCGGCCAGCGAATGCAGGCGTTGGCCAAGACCGTGGGCGTCGCGCTGTGCCAGGGCGGCGTCGATACCTTGCAAGTCCTGCTCCACGCTGCTGATGAACAGCGGGCGCATTTTCTCCGATAACTGCACGCTGTCGTTGAATGACGCGGTGGCTGGCGCAACCGGCGGCTTGACCTTGCACAGCTTGATCAACTGGCCACGCAAGGTTTGCAGGCTCAAGGGCTTGACGATCCAGGCGTTCATGCCCACCGCCAGGCAGCGCACGCCTTCCTCGCGCATCGCATTGGCGGTCACGCCGATGATCGGCAACTGCGGGTCGTGCTCGCGCAGGGCCCTGGCCAGGTCATAGCCATTCATCAACGGCATATTCACGTCGGTCAGCACCAGGTCAAAGGCGTGCGGTTGCCACAAGTGCAGGGCCTGCTCGCCATTGGCGGCCAAGGACACCGAGCAACCGAGTGCTTCCAGCTGTTCCTTGATAATCGCCTGGTTGACCGGGTTGTCCTCGGCCACCAGGATATGCAACCCCAACTGCCCGGCACTTTGCAGGCGCGTCGCAGGCGGTTGCTCATGCTTGCCGTGTTGTGCCAGCGAGACCGTGGCGGCGATGGCACGTACATCGTACATATCCACCCTCCAACCCTGGGCCGTGTGCAGCGGCGGGCTGTGCGCACCTGGCAGGCACAGCACGCGCTGGCCGACCCAGGGCCGCGCGGGGTCGCTGGCGAACAGGTCCACCAGCACCGCGTGGCGATTGTCCTGTTCCTGGGTGGGCGCCGCCAGCGCCGCCGCAATGCCCAGGCGGTTGAGCCAGTCACTCATTGACTGTGCCAGCTCGCGCACCGGTGCCTGCACATACACCGGCGTCGGGCTGGGCTCGATCAGCGGCAGGTTGGTCAAGGCACCGCCACACAGCGGCAGGCGCATTTTCAATGTGAAGCTGCTGCCCAGGCCCGGCTCGCTGACCACTCTGATCTCGCCGTCCATCATCTGCGCCAGCCACCGGCAGATCGGTAATCCCAGCCCGGCGCCGCCTTCGCTGGCGGTGTCCGGTGCCTGGTAAAACAGATCGAACAGCTTGGCCTGCTGCGCCTCGGGGATGCCCACGCCGGAGTCGGTGACTTGCCATTCCAGCTCAACGTGGTTGGCGTCCTGTGCCGTGACCCGGGCGCGGATCACCACGCGGCCGATGTCGGTGAACTTGATGGCGTTGCTCACCAGGTTATTGAGAATCTGGCGAATCCGCATCGGATCGCCCATGACGCAGTCCGGCAGTTGCGGGTCTATGCAGCTGTAGAGCTGCAAACCCTTGCGCTGGGCGAAGGCGGCGTAGGTGTGCAGGGTGTCTTCGAGCATGTCCAGCGGGCAGAAATCCACGGCTTCTATCGCCATTTGCCCGGATTCGATTTTCGACACATCGAGCACATCGCTGATCAGTTGGAACAGCGTGCCGGATGAGCGCTGGATGGTCTGCAGGTAGGTTTTCTGGTGCGGGTCCAGATCTGTCAGCCCGAGCAGTTCAAGGGTACCGAGCACGCCATACAGCGGTGTGCGGATTTCATGGCTCATGGTTGCCAGGAACAGGGTCTTGGCCTCGTTGGCCGCATCGGCGGCGCGGCGGGCGTCTTCCAGGGCCTGGGCGTCATCGATATGACGGGTGATGTCGTTGAACGCATACAGGCGCACGTCTTCGGCCTGGTAGCGGGTCGACACGAAGCCGATCTGCAGGTGCCGGCCTTCGATCTCCAGGTGCGTCTCGCCGCTCTCAGCGCCCTCAGGTGTACCGGCCATGGCCGCTACCAGGCATGCGGTGCCCGGCCATTGCTGGGCGCGCTGGTTTTCGATAAGCACCTTGCCGTCGCTGCGGCGCACCACGCATAGGCCGGTGGGTGCGGTGTCGATGATCACGCGGCTGAACGCCACGCTTTCGGCAATGCGCTCGTGGGCCAGGCGCGCCGGGTTGATTACCTGGCGCCGATACCAGCGGCTGCCGCCCCAGCCGAGGGTGATCAGGCCGCCGAGAAACAACGCCAGGCTGCTCAGCGGCCACAGCGCAGAGTGGAAGAAGTGCGCGTAGTTCAGGCCGTAGACCGCGCTCCAGGGCCGGTCACCGGCCTGGGTCATCTTGAATTCGAAGCCATCGGCGTTGAAGTGCACGCCATCGCTGAGCGATGCGTCGACGTCGGGCCCGGCCAGCCGCTGGCCGTCGGGCCCCATCAACGTGAGGCGATCGAATGCCGAGTGATCCAGGGCGCGCTGTACATCGTCGACCCGCGACAGGTCGAGCAAGGTGCCGACTACCGCCTGTTCCTGACCGCCAAGTGGCAGGCCGATATACGCCAGCAAATGTTCGGCGGCGGGACCGGCTTGCCAATACACACGGTTTTGTTCCAGGGGCTGGGGCGTCTGCTCCAGGCGTTGTTGCACTGCGTTGACCAGCGCCACCAGGTTGCCCGTGTCCTCTGTGCTTTCGCGACGTTGGTAGCCCACGGACGGCACGGTAATGGTGTAGTTCGCCTGACGATTGAACAGGAAGGTTTGTGGTGCCTCGTAGGGCGACGAGGACCAGAAGGCGCTGTAGTAGCTGGTCAGGTGGGCGCCCAGCGCGAAAATCTGCGGCCGGGCAGCGACATTGACCTGTTGCTCATCGAACTTGGCGCTGAAGGGCACCGAAAACGAATACTTCTGGCCTTCGTACAGCGTGCGGTGGTTGTCGACCATGCGGCTTTTCAGGCTGACCTGCACATGGGTGGCACGCAACAGTTCGGCCTGGATGCCCGGGTGGGTCAGGCTCTTGAGATAGGACTCCTGCTCCTGCAGGTTTTCCATCAGCCGCGCGAAGTGAAAGCGCGTGGCGCCGTAGCGGGTTTCGATCCCGCGTTGCAGTGACCAGTAGTTGGTCAGGACCAGCAGCAACGCGATGCCAATCAGCACCATCAGGCCTTTGTTCAGGCGCAATGAGCTGCGGGTGAAAGCTTCGAGGATCGCGTTGTTGTGCTTCATCAAGGGTTTCCGCGGGCGCAGGATAAATCGGCACTGGATGGAGCTTACTCCTTAATACGGGGTAAATAATCCGGGGCCGGCTGCTAGTGAGATGTCGCAGGGCCATCATTGTTCAGTAGTTGTTGAAATTGATCCGGCGACACCGCGTGGGAGATCAGAAAACCTTGCACCTGGTTGCAGTCGATCTTGCGCAGGAGCGCCAGTTGCTGGGGCGTCTCCACCCCTTCGGCGACCACGGTCAGGCCGAGTTTGCGGCCCAGCGCGATGATGCTCGCCAACGCCTGGGCAATGCCTTCGTTGTCATGGCTGCCCTGGACCAGCGCCTGGTCGATCTTGAGTTCGGTAAACGGCGTGGACACCAGGTTCAGGTACGAGCTGTAGCCCTTGCCGAAATCATCCTGGGACAGCCCGAACCCCTTGATGCGCAGGCGGCAGGCACCGGCATAGAAGTTACTGATGTCCTGCGGCACCGAGCACTCCATCAACTCGAAGCAGATCATCCCCGGGATGCCATCGTGGTGCAGCACGAACTCCAGCAAACGGTCCGCCAGGTCATGGCTGTTGAGCAGGTGGGTGGGCAGGTTGATCGACACCGGGATTTCATAGCCACGCTGGCGCCAGTGTTCCTGGGCGTGGATCGCCTGCTTGAGCACCAGCCACAGTAGTCGTTCCTCCAGTTCGAAGGCCTTGATCGCCGGCAGGAAGGCACCCGGCAGCATCACGCCTTGCTCGGGGTGCATCCAGCGCACCAACGCTTCGGCGGCGACGATACGGCCGTTGGCCAGGGATTTTTTCGGTTGGAACCAGGCCTGGAACTGGCCGGCGTTCATGGCCTGGATCAGGCTGTGACGGTCGATGTCCACGTGCTCGGGCATTGCGGGGGAGGGCTTGCACACCCTGTTCCTGAGTTGTTCCACCAGGCTGCGCAATGCATCGGCGGCAACCGGTTTCGAGATCAGCCCGATCACCTCCACATCGAGGTTTTTTGCCACCAGGCTGGCCGCCATCAACATGCGTCGCGACGCAGCGCTCATGATCGCCAGCGCCGGCTTGCAGCGCAGGCTGGCCAGGCACTGGATAAACTGCACGCCGTCCATGCCGGGCATCAGCAGGTCGGTCAGTACCAGGTCGAAATCCCGCTGGCGCAGCTGCTCCAGCGCTTCTTTGCCATCCGCGGCGGTTTCGAGCATGAACTCCCCCAACTCACTGAGCAGGTGCTGCAGGTAGATGTGCTGCAGGGGATGATCCTCAACAATCAAAATACTAAGGGGCTTCATGGGTGATCCGTGCATAAGGCGCCAGGGAGTTGAATAGAGCCCGCAACGCAAAGGGTTTGACCAGGCAGTGGTTCATGCCGGCGGCCAGGCACAGGTCGGCCTCGCCGCGCATGGCGTTGGCGGTGGCCCCGATAATCGGCAACGGGCAGCCCTGGCGGCGCAGTTCGCGCGCCAATTCATAGCCGTTGATATGGGGCATGTTCACGTCCGTCAACACCACGTCGAAGTTGCCGGCGGTGTACAGCTGCAACGCTTCCCGGCCATCGGCCGCCAGCTCCACGGTACAGCCGAGTTCTTCGAGTTGGTCACGCAGTATCAGCTGGTTGATGATGTTGTCCTCGGCCACCAGCAGGTGCAGGTTGAGTTTATTCAGGTCACGCTGGCGCGTGTGCTCATCGGCGCGGGCCACCCACAGCCCTTGCGCCTGGCTGACGGCCTGATGAATAGCGCCCAAGTGGTTGAGGTTGACGTGCCAGGCACCGGCGTCGGCCTCCAGGGTCGTGCAGGCATTGCTGCTGACGTGAATCACCGGGCCCGGCCACTCGGGCACCAGCGACGGGTCGATGCTGCCGGGGTGCACTTGCAGCAGCAGATGATTGTCCGCCAGGGTCGGCAGGCCGGCCTGGGCCCTGGCGCCCCAGCGACGCAGCCAGCCACTGACCGAGTTGGCCAACTCCGGAATCGGCGAGGCCACGTAGATTGTCTCGGCCAATAGGGGGGGCATGGGCGGGGTGGGAGCCTCTTCCAGCGGCAGGATCAGACTGAAACTGCTGCCCAGGCCGAGTTCGCTGACCATGCGGATATTGCCGTTCATCAACTCCGTCAGGCGTTGGCAGATCGGCAGGCCCAAGCCGGTGCCGGCGACCACATTGGTGTTGCCTTCACTCTGGTAGAACGGTTCGAAAATCATCGCCTGGTCTTCCTGAGCGATGCCTTTGCCGGTGTCCGAGACTTGCCACAACAGGCTGGAACGCTCGCCGTCGCGGCCCAGTACTTTGACCCGCAGCACCACGCGCCCGTAGTCGGTGAACTTCACCGCGTTGTTGAGCAGGTTGTTGAGTATCTGACGGATGCGCGTCACGTCGCCGATCAAGCGTTCCGGCAGCGTAGGATCAAAGCAGGCGTACAGTTGCAGGCCCTTGCCCTGGGCGGCTGCGGCGTAGCCCTGGATGATTTCGTGGACCAGGTCCAGGGGCGAGAATTCGCTCAACTCCAGGGCCAGTTGGCCGGCCTCGATCTTCGACACATCCAGCACGTCGCAGATCAACTGCAGCAGCGTCGAGGAGGAGCCTTCGATGGCATGCAGGTAGTCCTTCTGCTGGGCGTCCAGTTGCGTGCGCGCCAGCAATTCCAGGGTGCCGAGCACGCCATACAACGGTGTGCGGATTTCATGGCTCATGGTTGCCAGGAACAGGGTTTTGGCGGCGTTGGCGGCATCCGCCGATTGGCGTGCTTCTTCCAGCGCCGCCTCGACTTGCTTGCGTGCACTGATATCGCTGAACGCGCAAAACAGCACGTCCTCGCCGCGATAGCGGGTGGGGGCGCTGCTCAGGTACAGGTGGCGGCCGTCGATGGTTTCGAAGTAGTCACTGTGTTCGCTCGGCTCGCAGGCAAAGGCCTGCTCGATCCAGCCGGCGCGCAACGCCTCACGCTCCGGGCCGTGGCCCAGCCACTGTTGGGCCAGGGTGTTTTCCAGCACCACCTGGCCGTCGGTGCGGCGCAGCACGCAGAGGGCAACGGGCGCGGTCTGGATCACGTCGCGGCCGAACGCCTCGCTTTCGATCAAGGCCTGGATGCGATGGATCGAAGGGATGATGAAGCGCTGGTCGACGCGGCGCATCACCAGCCAGATCAACGTCAGGCTGAACAGGCAGAACAGCAGCGAGCCGAGCAACTGTTTCCACAGGCCGGTGACCACCGCGCGCAGGTCGATGGAGTACATTAGTTGCCAGTCCGAGGACTTCAGATGCTTGCGGATCACCAGGTGGTCGGGCAGGAAACCACTGCCGACAAACCCGAAAAAATTGTCTTCCCTGGGCTTGAGGCGTTGCTGGCTCAGCTGTGAGTCGTGACTGTTGGTGAAGACCAGCATGCCCTGGGAGTTGAGCATCATGAATTCGCCGGCGCTCTGGTCGCTGAGGGTCTGGGACACTTCGCGGCTTTCCATTTCCAGGCCCAGCCAGCCGGAGCGAGGGTCGCGCTCATCCAGGCGAATGAAGATGTAGAGGTGCGAGTGCTGCTCGGTCTTGTCGCTGAGCCACAGCTCCTTGAGTGTGCCCGGGTCGCTGTTTTGCAGGGCCTTGAGGCGGTTGAGCATGCATTTGGAAATCGGCAGCACCTGCGCAGTGGAGTCGTACAGCCGCGTCACCTGTGGGGTCGGGCCGGTGTTCACGTAGAGCAGGTTGACCTGCTTGGCCTTGAGGTAATCGCGCATGCGCGTGGTCAGCCAGATGCTCCACTGGTTGCCTGGCGTGTCACCCAGTTGCAGGTGTTGTTCCTCCTCCGAGGGTGGATAGATCCTTGCCTGCTTGCGCACTGCGGACAGGCTGAGGCTTTCGAGCAGGGCCTCGCGGTTGGTGAAAAAAGTGTGGGCTTCGGCGATGGCGCTGCTCATGTAGCCGCGGCGCTGGGAGATGTCGTTGTTGAACGTCGACAGTAGAAAGGTATAGACCCCGCTCAGGATGCCGATCAGCAGTACGGTCGCAAAAATACGAAGCAGCCTTCTGGCTGCTTCGGGTCGGGAGAGGACGGGGTTGATCTGGAGCAGATAACTTTTCAATCGCATCGGCGCACTTTAAACAGCACGGTGCACCGGGGGTATAAGACGATCCTTAAAACGGGCCTACTTGTAGTACATATCCACCACCACGGCGGCGTCGAAGGCACCCGGGATCGGCAAGGTGCGCCATTTCAGGTCGGCGCGGAATTCATCGTGGCTCTGGCCCAGCCCCATCAACTCTTGCAGCGTGAACCAGTTATTGAACGGCAATTGCTGTTGGCTCTCGGCGCGGGACAGCGCGATGCCCACCGAGCTGTTGTTATCCGGCACCAGCAAGCCATTGATCACACTGCCGCCCCCCGCCGTGCTGGCGAAGCGTGCGCTGATGGTGTAGGGCGTGTCGCAGCCCTTGCGCAGGTTCAGGCTGAAGTTGGCGCTGCTGGCCACTTCACCGATGGCAGCCTTGCGCGACGGTGTTGGGAAGTTGACCACGCTGGGGGTGATGGTCAACTCGGGGGTACAGGGCACGAAGCGGATATCGTTCATGCCGGTGACCACGTAGTTGAAATTGCTGTTGGGCCGCGAGTTGAGCCCGCGCACGCCGTCGAGCTGGAATACCCGGTAGGAGGTCAACGTACTGGCTTGCCCGCTGGGTGGCGTGGGGTCGTATTTCTCGATGAACACGCTGAAGTTGAGGGTAAAGCGCGCCTTGTCCCAGCCGACGCAATTGGCCAAGTTGCAGCCTCGATCGGAATAGAAGCCGGTACCGACCTTGCCGGTGCTTTGGGTAATCGGCTGGTTGTTGTAGCGAATGCCCACGCGAATACCCGTGCCGATACTCACGCCGGCCGGATTGACGTAGAAATACACTTCTTCGCGGCCATGGCCGTAGTCGTCCTTGCAGATCACATCGGTCGAGCGCGGGCCCGACTCCCAGATGATGGTGCCGTTGGGCGCATCGGCGGCCACCGCCAGCGCAGTACCCAGTGCCTCCTGGGTGATGATCGAGTTGGTGCCGTCCTCACGGCAGGCCAGGGCGTGGCTGGTAGCCGGCAGGACCGCACAGGCCCACAGCAGCATCGGTAAGCAGTGTTTGGTGAGTGACATGGGGGCAGATACTCCGCGATCTATCACTTGAGCGCCGCACTATGGCGGGCCTGCAAGCCGATATCGGTGATTTCGGTGAAGTGAAGGGGGGTGCCTTTGGCCAGACGTCTCGGTGCGGTGAGGGTTTTGCTCTCATGGGGTTTGAGCAGCAGGTAATCGCTGAGCGCCAGGCTGTCGGTCTGCACATTGACCAGCGACAGGTGAAACGCGCTGGGGTTACTGACGGTGATAGTCGGCCCGTCGTCGCTGCGCCATGATAATTGCCGCACCGCCTCGGCCGAGCCACCCTTGAGCGCGGGCGGCCGATAGAACAGCTTGAGCCGTTGGCGTATTGCGAACTGCACGCTGTTGGCGTCTTGCGCCTTGAGCGGAATTTCCATGACGTTGAGCCAGAACAACGACTCGCGATCGGCGGGCAAGCCTTCCCCGGCATACAGGATGCGCAGCCGGTGATGTTCCCCGGCGCCCAGTCGCACCAGCGGTTCGGGGGTGGCAAACGGCACGGGGCCTGCGGCTGAATCGTCCTCGCCGGTGACCCAGGTTTGCACCACGACGTCACGCAGTGCCTGATTGACCACGCTGATACTGGCGGCCTTGTCCTGGCCGAAGTAGATCAGGCGCGTGCCTTCGATCTTCAACGCAGCACGGGCGGGTGGCGGTGCGAGAGCCAGCAGCGCACAGGCCAGCATCGCCATTCTGAGTAGAAACATGAGCACAATTGAAATCCATGGGAGCGTGTGGGGACGCAGCCCATGGTAGGGAGAGGTGCGCGCGGGGGCTTTCAGGCGATTCTTAAAAGTGTGCCGGTGTACCGGCTTAGCGTTTCAGAATCGCCTTAAAGTCAGGTTTGCCGCCCGACGGTTAACGTAGCGGCGTTGAATGATCGACGCTGATGCCCAACTGTCAGGTTTACCTATGTCCAATAAAGCGTTACGCCTTCTGATTGCCGATGCAGACCTTCTGCAACGGATCAAGATCGAGAAAATGCTCAACCAGATGGGCTATCACCGTATCGCCCCGATTGGTTCGTTCGACGAACTGCTGGCGTTGACGCGTTCCCCCGGCGTGGCATTCGACCTGTTGATCATCAACATGGCGCTGGTGCATACACGGGAGGTGAACCTGTTGAAGTACTGCCATGACAACCCGCTGATCCGCCACACACTGGCGTATGACGGCCAATGTGCGCAGAGTTCAAGGGTGTCGGTGTCGGTAAGCCAGACCTTGCATTTGTCGCTGTCGCAATCGCCGGACTTCAACTCGCTGCGCCGTTGCATGGAGATGGTCGATCCCTTGCACACGCCACAGTCACTGGAGCGCCCGACGCTGCGCGCAGTAGACACGGAGCGCATGGCGCCCCGGGTCAGTAAGGGTTCAATAGGCACGCGTGCGTTTTGCCCCGGCGACCCGGCGGTGGTCGCGTGTGCGATCGGGTTGTCGCCCAAGCGCTAGGGGGCTGGCGTTACAAAATGCTCAACGGGTAACTGATGATCACCCGATGCTCATCGCTGTCACGCTGGGTGGTCACTTCGGTGCGCAATGAGGCATGGCGCAAGGCGATGCTCAGGTTCTTCAGCGGGCCTTGCTGGAACACATAGCTCACGGTCAGGTTGCGTTCCCACTCGCTCTTGTCACCCGTTGGCGTGCGGATGTTCGAGCCACTTTCGTACATGCCCATAAAGCTCAGGCCTGGCACGCCGACCGTGGCGAAGTCATAGCCGTAACGCACCTGCCAGGTGGTTTCCCCGGCGCGCTGGAATTTGCCGATCATCGACTCGGTCATGAAGTAGGCCGTGGAACCGTCCCCCTGGTTCAGCCACACCGCATCGCTGTCGCCGCTGACCTGTTGCAGGCCGGCGGCAATCGTATGGCCGTCGACCAGGTAAGTGAACAGGGCGCTGCTCAGGCGGCTGTCGACCTTGCCCTTGGTCACGCCGTCGCCGTAGTAGCCGAAGGTGTAAAACGCCGGGTCGTTGCCGTTGGCGCCGTCGGAGCGGTTGTCGAAGTGGCGCAGGTCGGTGCGCAGGGTGCCCGGGCCGATCTGCCAGTCGTACTTGAGGCCCAGGAAGTTCTGCTTGTAGAAGTCCTGCAGGTTGCCGTAGTAGTACTGCAACGTCAGGTCTTTGGTGGGTTTGTAGTCGACGCCACCGTAGTAGAACTTGTTGACGAACTCACCGCTGACCGCGTTGTTGGCGCCCGGGATCGACATGCCCATCTGGTTGCTCGAACCACGGCCTTTCACGTGTTCAAGCTGGCCGAGGGTGAAGGTGAAATGGTCCAGGTCCTTGGACTGCACCTGTCCGCCGTTGAAGGTCTGTTGCAGCATGCGGTCGGTGGACATCACCACCGGCAGCATGGGCACCAGGGTCCCGTATTTCAGCTCGGTCCGGGCAAAGCGCGCCTTGGCGGTCAGGCCCAGGCTGCCGAACTGGTCCACCGCGCGGCCATCGTGATCGGTGGGGAACACGTTGCCGTTGAACGCAGTGCTTTGCGGGTTGTAGTGACGGCCCTTGCCGGAGTCCAGGCGCACACCGAACATGCCGATGGCGTCGATGCCGAAGCCCACCGTGCCCTGGGTGAAACCCGACTCGAAGTTGGCGATAAAGCCCTGGCCCCATTCCTGGGTGTAGTTGGGGTCGGCCGCGCCGCTGCGGTTGTCGGCGTTACTGAAGAAGTTGCGGGCCAGCACGTTGAGCTTGCTGTCTTCCACCAGGCCGGCGGCGTAGCCCTGTTGGGCGATCAGCAGGCCACAAAGACCGGCGAGTACTGTTGGTGCGCGATTGAAAAGCTCCATCGGTGTCATCCCCATGTGTGTTTGGTTTTTTTGAGGGCAGTCAAAAGCGGCAGTGAAGGTTTTCTATTTGTTTTCAGGAGCAGGTGTTTCAGGAGCAACGGTGGCCGGCACGACATGCAGTCGCACCGGCGGCAAGCGGTACAGGATGAACAGCGCCAGCACGCCGATCCCGGCGCACAGCAACAGGCCTACGCCAACGGACTGCGCCAGGGCATCCCGGGCCAGGTTCAGCCACGGCGAGGCGTCGAGGTTGGCATGCAACAGCGTTTGCGGATCGGCGTACGCGGCAATGCCCTCGGCGTGATTCGCGGCGAGAAACACCCGCTGCACATTGGCGCTGTACAGCAGGTTGACCAGCACCCCCATGCCCGCAGTGCCGAGCAGCCCGCCGACCAGGCGCAGGGACTGGGTCAGCGCCGTGGCAATCCCCAGGAACTGCCGTTCGGCCAGGGTCTGGGTGAAGACAGTGAGGTTGAGCAGGATAAATCCCAGCCCCAGGCCGGCCAGCAGGATCAAACCGAGCAGCAGGTTGAACGCGGCCCCGCGCCCGACCACCGCCAGGCCCAGGCACGCCAGCAGCAGTGCGACAAAGCCTGCCAGAGGCAAATGGTTGGGGTTGCGCAAACGGGTCACGATGCGGCTGTTGACGATGGCCCCCAAGGTGATGCTCAACGCCAGCGGCGTGATCAACAGGCCGGCGTCCTGGGGCGAGTAGCCGTAGGCGCCTTGCAGCAACAGCGGCAGGTAGAACAACAGCGAAAACATGATCGCGCCGGCCGCCACCGACAGTGCGAACAACCATCGCAGGCTCGGCAAACTGAACAGCGCCGCCGGCAACAGCGCATGGGGGCAACGCCGCTCCCAATGCCACAGCGCGCTGATCGCGGCCATGCAGCCCAGGCCCAGGGCGGCGCTCAACGCCAGGCTCGAATGCCCCAGCCACTCCACAAATAGCTGCAGGCTGCCCAGGGCCAGAGCGATCAATAGCGCGCCGGGCCAGTCCAGGCGAATGCCGCTGCGCTGCTGCGGGCGGTACCAGGGCAGAAAGCGCCAGGCGATCAACAGCGCCAGGCACCCCAGGGGCAGGTTGAGGTAGAACACCGAGCGCCAGCCAAAGGCGCCGGTCAGGTAACCCCCCAGGCCCGGGCCGATGGCATTGACCACGCTGAACAGCGCACTCAAGAGCATTTGCCAGCGCAGGCGTTGACGGGTATCGGGAAACAGTTCGGGAATGCAGGCGAACGCGGTGCCGATCAGCATGCCGCCGCCCACGCCTTGCAAGGCGCGGCCGATCACCAGCACCCGCATGTCATCGGCCACGGCGCAGGCCAGGGAGGCCAGGGTGAAAATCAACGTGGCGGCGAGCACGAACGGCTTGCGCCCGTAGTAATCCCCCAGCCGCCCGAAAATCGGAATGGTGACGATGGACGCCAACAGGTAACCGGTGGCCACCCACGCGTAGAGTTCAAATCCATCGAGTTCGGCGACGATGCTCGGCAAGGCGTTGCCGATCACCGTCTGGTCGAGTGCCGAGAGCATCAGCACCAGGGAGATGCCGAGCATGGCCAGCAAGGCTTGCTGGAAACTCAAGGGCGGGTGGGCTGCCACGGTCATGGTCGGCCCTCAGCGCAACGCGGTGACGGCGGTGGCGATGCGTGCACAGCCCTGGTCGAGAGTAGCGATCGCGGTGGCGATCGACATACGGAAAAACGGCGCCAGGCCATACGCCGTGCCGGCCACCACCGCCACGCCCTGGCTTTCCAGCAGGTACATCACGACGTCGCTGTCGGTGTGCAGCACCTTGCCCTCGGGCGTGGTTTTACCCAGCAGGCCAGCGCAATTCACATACAGGTAGAACGCACCATCGGGCTTGCGGCAACTGAGGCCGGGAATGGCATTGAGCAGCTCCAGGCAGCGGTCGCGGCGTTGCTGGTAGACCAACACGCTTTGCTTGACGAAGCTCTGGTCGCCGTTGAGCGCTTCCACCGCCGCTGCCTGGCTGATCGAGCAGGCGTTGCTGGTGGACTGCGATTGCAGGGTGGCCATGGCGCCGATCAGGTCGGCGGGGCCGGCGGCGTAACCGATGCGCCAGCCGGTCATGGCGTAGGTCTTGGACACGCCGTTGACCACCAGGCTGCGCTCGCTCAAGGCCGGCTCGATGGCGAGGATATGCGGGTTGTCCAGGCCGTCGAAACGGATGTGCTCGTAGATGTCATCGGTCATCAGCAGCACATGGGGATAGTCCAGCAGCACATCGGCCAGGGCGCGCAATTCGCTGTGGCTGTAGCTGGCGCCGGTGGGGTTGCTGGGGGAGTTGAGCAGCAGCCAGCGGGTACGCGGGGTGATCGCCGCGCGCAGCTGGCCTGGGGTCAGCTTGAAGCCGTTGTGTTCCGGGCAGGCGAGGGTCACAGGCTCGCCTTCGCAGGCCAGCACCATGTCCGGGTACGACACCCAGTACGGCGCCGGGATCAGCACCTCATCGCCGGCGCCGAGAGTGGCGGCGAAGGCGTTGAAGATCGCACTTTTGGCGCCGCTGGTCACCAGCACCTGCTGGGCGGTGTAGATCAGGGCGTTTTCCCGTGCCAGCTTGTCGACGATGGCCTGGCGCAGCTCCGGGGTACCGGCGTTCTGGGTGTAGCGGGTTTCACCGCGCTCGATGGCGGCACTGGCGGCCTGGCGAATGTTGGGTGGCGTATCGAAATCCGGCTCGCCCACCACCAGGTTGATGATGGACTGGCCCTGGCGACGCAGCTCGTTGGCGCGGTCGGACGCGGCGCTGCTGGGCGATGGTTTGATGCGTTGCACACGGGCGGCGATGCGGGAGGCAGTCACGGGCGTTCCTCGTTGATGGCGTTGACAGGGGCCACAGTACGAGGCGCGGGGAAGGGCGCCATAAGATGAGTTCGTTCTGGTTTGATAGGCAGTGCTTATGGCTGGGGTTGCACTGTTGCGGTGCGTCCAGTCCTGGCTGCTCCGGGCGGGTGCCTTGGATCGGAGATCAGGGACAGCCATAGCAAAGCCTTATGGCTGGTTATACGGATGGCCTGTCTTTTGCAAACCTGCCAGGTGTACGCAAAACCAAATGTGGGAGGGGGCTTGCTCCCGATAGCAGTATGTCAGTCACAGATGCATCAACTGACACTGCCTCATCGGGAGCAAGCCCCCTCCCACATTTAAGGCATCACTTGTCCATTACATGAGCATCGCCATTTTGAACCTGCGCCGATTGAAGTATTTCGTGAAACTGGTCGACATCGGCAGCATGACCCAGGCCGCCGATGTACTGCATGTGGCGCAACCGGCGTTGAGCCAACAACTGGCAACCCTGGAAGCCGAGCTGCAACAGCAGCTGTTGATTCGCACCAAGCGCGGCGTCACGCCGACCGAGGCGGGCAAGGTGTTGTATGGGCATGCGCAGATTATTTTGCGTCAGTGCGAGCAGGCCCAGAGCGATATCAATGCCACCGGCCAGGCGTTGTCCGGGCAGGTGTCGGTGGGGCTGGCGCCGGGTACTGCGGCGTCGGCGCTGTCGTTGCCGTTGCTGCGCACCGTGCGTGAGCGCCACCCTGGCATCCTGCTGTACCTCAATGAAAATTTCGGTACCACCTTGAGCGAGCTGATCATGAACGGCCGTATGGACATGGCCGTGCTGTATGGCGGGCGCGAGGTGCATGGCCTGAGTTTTGTCTCGCTGTTGCGCGAGCCGCTGTACCTGGTGAGTGCCGACCCGGCGATTGCCACGCGTGAAGAAGTGCCCCTGGCCGAACTGGCCGACATGGACATGCTGCTTCCGCGTCCCTACAACGTGATGCGTCGGCTGGTGGACGAAGCCTTCCTGCGCATCGGCCTGAGTGCGCGGGTGGTGGCCGAAATTGAATCCTCGACCACGCTGACCGCCGCCGTGGCCGACCATTTCGGCTCGACCATCCTGCCGGAGTCGTCGGCGCGGGTGATGGTGGCGGCCACTTCGGTGCACATGTGCCGCATCGTCGAACCCGAGGTGGAGGCGCCGCTGGCGCTGTGCCTGTCGGGGCATTTGCCGTTGTCGGTGCCGGCCCAGGCGGTCAAGGCGATCCTGCTGGAGCTGGTGGCGAAGATGCGTGGCAGCCTGATTTGAGCGGTCATAAGGTCGGCTTATCACCCCAAAGCCAAAGCGTCTTGGCCGCTTTTCGAGGGGCTCGGTAGATTGGGCCCATCCACTCAAGACACGCTCGACAGGCAGGGGCCATACATGGATTCAGCACGTATCAAGGGGTTGATGGATTTGCTGGCCGAATCCGATCTGCTGGAACTGAGCCTGACCGAAGGTGACAGCACGCTGCGGCTGTTCAAGCAGGCAGGTCAGGTGATCACCAGCGTCGCGCCGGCCGTGACCGCAGCGCCAACACCCGCAACCCCCGTGGCCAGCTCCGCCGTGGAGATCAAGGCCAGCCTCTATGGCGTCCTGCACCTGACGCCCGCCGTGGGTGAGGCGCCGTTCGTCAGCGTGGGCCAAGCGATCGAAGCCGGCCAGACCGTGGCGGTGATCGAGGCGATGAAGATG
Source organism: Pseudomonas sp. NFX5 (assembly GCF_049132125.1). Classification (NCBI taxonomy): domain Bacteria; kingdom Pseudomonadati; phylum Pseudomonadota; class Gammaproteobacteria; order Pseudomonadales; family Pseudomonadaceae; genus Pseudomonas; species Pseudomonas sp. NFX5. Next base: position 94,218 of record NZ_JAFMZG010000007.1, on the reverse strand, counting down.
TTCCATCCGGTCAAGGCCAAGGTTGCCGGCAAGTTGGTTGAGATTCTTGCCCAGGCCGGCGTCGAAGTCGAAGCGGGCCAGGCCCTCTTCCGGCTCGGTTGACCCCCACGCGTATTCGTTATTCAGGTGAATTCAATGTTCGACAAAGTGCTGATCGCCAACCGTGGCGAAATCGCCCTGCGCATTGCGCGTGCCTGCCACGGCCTGGGTATCAAGACCGTGGCGGTGCACTCCGAAGCGGACCGCCATGCGCAGTATGTGCAAAACGCCGATGAGTCGCTGTGCATCGGTCCGGCCGCACCGGGCCTGAGCTACTTGAACCAGACGGCGCTGCTGTTTGCCGCCAGGGTCAGTGGTGCCCAGGCGATCCACCCCGGTTACGGGTTCCTGTCGGAAAACGCCGGGTTTGCCGAGCGCATCGAAGCGGCCGGGTTGACCTTTATCGGGCCGAGCGCCGCATGCATTCGCACCATGGGCGACAAGGTGGCAGCCAAGCGCGCCATGCGTGAAGCCGGTGTGCCGTGCGTGCCGGGGCCGGATTCGAGCATGCCGAGCGACGATGCGAGCATCCTCGCCATCGCCGCCGACATCGGTTACCCGGTGATCGTCAAGGCCGCCGGTGGCGGCGGCGGTCGCGGCATGCGCGTGGTGCAGGCAGAGGCCGAGTTGTTGGCGGCCATCGGTCTCACTCGCGAAGAAGCGCGGTTGGCGTTCGGCAACCCTGAACTGTATATCGAGAAATTCCTCGGCCACCCCCGGCACGTGGAAATCCAGGTGCTGTGTGATGCCCATGGCCATGCGATCTGGCTCGGCTGCCGCGACTGTTCCCTGCAACGCCGCCACCAGAAAGTCCTGGAAGAAGCGCCGGCGCCGGGCATCGATCCCGCGCTGATCGCCACGGTCGGCGAACGCTGCGCCGAGGCCTGCCGCCGCATCGGCTATCGCGGCGTGGGCACTTTCGAGTTTCTGTATGAGGACGGCGAGTTCTTCTTCATCGAGATGAACACGCGCCTGCAAGTGGAGCATCCGGTCACCGAGATGACCACCGGCATCGACATCGTCCAGCAGCAACTGCGCATGGCCCGCGGTGAAGTGCTCAGCGTGCGCCAGGAGGACGTTCAACTGAACGGCCACTCCCTGGAGTGCCGCATCAACGCCGAGGACCCGCTGACCTTCATGCCGACCCCCGGCCTGATCCAGCGTTGGGAAGTGCCCGGCGGCTTTGGTGTGCGGGTCGATTCCCATGTCACCACCGGCTACCGCGTGCCGCCGTACTACGACTCGATGGTGGCCAAGGTCATCACCCACGGCGCTACGCGCGAAGACGCCATGGCGCGTATGCGCCTGGCCCTGAGCGAGATGGTCGTGGAGGGCATCAGCACCAACATTTCTTTGCACCGCGAGATTCTGGATGACCCGGCGTTCTGCGCCGGCGGCGTCGATATTCATCACCTTGAGCGCTGGTTGCAGCAAAGGAGTCCGACATGAACACCGCCCCTGTCATCAGCCTGCTGGGCTCCAGCGCCTTGCTGTTCGAGGCGCCGGGCGAACTGGACCTGGCCCCGCAGCAGCGCATCTGGCGCCTGGCCCTGCAAGCCGGCGAATGGCCCGAGATCCACGAAGCCGTGCCCGGCATGAACAACCTGATGCTCACCTTCCTCACGCCGCCCCGTGAACTGAACGGCCTGTGCCAGCGCCTGCTGGAAGCCTGGGAACAGAGCCAGCCGCTGCCCCTGGAGGGGCGCATTGTCGAATTGCCGGTGGTGTACGGCGGCGAGTTCGGCCCGCATATGGCGGACGTGATCGCCCACACCGGGTTGGATATCGAGACCATCGCCAACCTGCACTGCGAACCGCTGTACCCGGTGTACGCCCTGGGCAGCCACCCCGGTTATTGCTACCTCGGCGGCATGGACCCGCGCCTGGCCACGCCACGGCGCCAGGTGCCGGTGCTGACTATCGGGGCGGGCTCGGTGTCCATCGGCGGGGTGCAGACCGGGGTGTCCGCCTCGGCCGGCCCCAGCGGCTGGAACACCATCGGCCGCACTGAAATGGCGTTTTTCGACCCCGCCCAAACCCCGCCCGCGATCTTGCGGCCGGGTGATTTCCTGCGCTTGCGCATCGAGAGGATCATTCGATGATCGAGATTTTATCGGCCACCGCCCTGGCCACCGTGCAGGACTTCGGCCGCTTCGGCAGCCTGGGTTATGGCGTGGGCACATCGGGCGCCATGGACCACCTGGCCCGGGCCTTGGGCAACCTGTTGCTGGGCAATCCCGAAGACGCCGCCGCGATTGAAATACCGCTGTTCCCGTTCGAGGTACGGCTGCTGCAGGACTGTGCCTTTGCGGTGACCGGCGCCGCTTGCGACGCCACCCTGGACGGCCAGCCCTTGCCACCGAACTGGGTGTGCCAGGGCCGCGAAGGCCAGGTCTTGAACCTGGGCTATCCGACGTCTGGCAGCCGTGCCTATCTGTGTTTGGCGGGCGGGGTGGATGTGCCGTCGGTGCTGGGTTCGCGCAGCACTCAATTGCGCGGCGAGTTCGGTGGCCTCGACGGCCGCGCCCTGCAACAGGGTGATCGGCTGGGGGCACTGCACCCCGGTATCAGCCCGTTGCCGCTGGATGTTGGGGTGCTGGCGCCAGGCCTGGCGCTGCCGTTGCAGGTTGATGGGGTGCCTGCCATGCGCGTGTTGCCCGCCGCCGAATACGAGCGCTTCCAGGAGGCCTCCCGCGCGGCGTTCTGGGCCGGTGAATGGAAGATCACCACCCAGAGCAATCGCTACGGCTACCGAATGGAAGGCCAGCCGCTGCTGCCCATTGCACCGATGGAAATTCGCTCCCACGGCATCGTGCCGGGGGTGATCCAGGTGCCCCACGGCGGCCAGCCCATCATCCAGATGCGTGACGCCCAGCCCAGCGGCGGCTACCCCAAGTTCGGCAGTGTGATCGAGGCCGACCTGTGGCGCCTGGGCCAGGCGCCCATCGGCGGCAAGGTGCGCTTTATCGAGTGCAGCTACCTGGAGGCCGTCGAGGCCCTGGAAACCAATCGCGCGTATCTGCGGGAAGTCAGCCGCCTGCTGGAACTGCACCGTGAAGGAGTGAAAGCATGACCCTTGAGGAAATTCGCCAATTGGCGCTGTGGCTCAAGGAGCACCACCTGGCCGGTGCCGAAATGAGCCGCCCCGGTGTGCACCTGACGCTCAAGCGCGGCGCCTCGGCCGGCGCTGTTGCGGCGCCTGCCGTGGCCGTGGTTGAAGACCAGGTGCTGCGCACCACCGGCCTGGGCCGCTTGCTGCTGACCCATCCCCAACTGGATCAACCGTTCGTGGCGGTGGGCGATCAGCTCAGCGCCGGGCAACTGGTCGCGCTGCTGCAAGTGGGTGAGTTGCTGTTGCCCTTGCGCGCGCCCCGCGCCGCACGGGTCGTCGATGTGCGCGTGCCGTGCGGCACCACCGTCGGCTACGGCGAAGCCTTCCTTGGTGTGGAGTACCCCGCATGAAGATTGATTTGAACGCCGACCTCGGCGAAGGCTTCGGCCCGTGGCGCATGGGCGAGGATGAGGCGCTGATGCACCTGATTTCATCGGCCAATGTCGCTTGCGGTTTCCATGCCGGCGACCCGTTGATCATGGACAACACGGTGCGCCTGGCCAAGGCCGGTGGCATCGACCTGGGGGCGCATGTGGGCTTCCCGGACCTGATGGGCTTTGGCCGTCGGCAGATGAACATCGAGATCAAGGAACTCGCCGCCCATGTGATCTACCAGCTCGGCGCGCTCGCCGGGATCGCGGCGGTCAACGGCCATCCCATGACCCACATGAGCTTCCACGGCGCCCTGGGCAATATGGCCGCCGCCGATGCGGCGCTGGCGGAGCCGTTGGTGCGGGCGGTGGCGGCGTTTGACCCGACGCTGATCATCAGCTCCTCCAGCAGCCGCGCCATCGAGGGCGCGGCCGAGAAGTGCGGCCTGCGCGTCGCCACCACGTTTCTCGCGGACCGCGCCTATGACGACGATTGCCTGCTGGTGCCGCGCAAGGTCGACGGTTCGGTGATCAAGGAGCCGGCAGCGGTGCTGCGCCGGGTGCGGCAGTTACTGGAGGAGGGCACCGTGACCGCCCTCAGCGGCAAGGTGCTGCGGGTGCCGGCCCATTCGATCCTGCTGCATGGCGACACCCCCGGCGCGGTCGAACTGGCGCGCACCATTCGCGCCGAAATCGAGCAACTGGGCGGTCGCATCACGCCGATTTCCCAGCTGCTGGCCGCGTCATAAGCAGGCCTTATCGCCACACAACCATTGCGTCTTGGTCCAGCGCCCGAAGGCTGGATAGAGTCGAACCATAACCCGTAGCACAAGGACCACCCCATGCCATTTTCCGACTACAAAACCGCGCTGGTCACCGGGGCTTCCTCCGGCATCGGCGCCGCCGTTGTCGAACGCCTGTGCCAGGAAGGCGTGCAGGTGCATGCCCTGGCTCGTAGTGCCGACAAGTTGCAGGAACTGGCGGCCAGGACCGGCTGCATCGCCCACGCCATCGACGTGACCGACCTTGCCGGGTTGACCCAATTGTTCGCCGAGAACACCTTCGACATCCTGGTCAACAACGCCGGCGTCGACAAACCCGGTTCCCTGCTCAAGGCCGACGCCGACGGCATCGACCTGCTGATCGACGTCAACCTGCGCGCCGTGCTGCACCTTGCACGGCTGGCGCTGCCGGGCATGGTCGAGCGCGACTGCGGGCACATCATCAACATCAGTTCGATCGCTGCGGCCTACAACTTTGGCGGCAACTCCACCTACCACGCCACCAAGGCGGCGGTGAGCATGCTTTCGCGCCAGTTGCGCATCGATGCGTTCGGCAAGCGCGTGCGGGTCACCGAGATCTGCCCGGGTCGGGTCGCCACGGATATTTTTGCCCACGTGCACGGCGATTCCGAAGCCACCTACAAGCGCTTCGTCGAGGGCTTTGAATTGCCCCTGGCCGAGGACATCGCCAATGCCATCGCCTTCGCGATTGCCGCGCCGATTGCGGTCAACATCGGGCACATGGAAATCACCCCGACCTTGCAGGTGCCGGGCGGGCTTTCCACCGCCCGGCCCCAGGACTACCAGGGCTGAATCCGAGCCCCGGCAAAAGAACGGATCGATCCGTCAGCGCTGCATCCCGCCACGGCCACGCCGGGTGATTTTGATTTCTGCCCTAGCCCAATGCCGATAGGGATTGACCATGAAGCAAGACTTCGATTTGGCCGCGATTCTGCAAGGCGAGTATGCCGAGCTGATCGTCAAGGGCATCGAAATGACCTTGCAGCTGGCGCTGTTCGCCTGGCTGCTGGCGATGCTGCTGGCGCTGACACTGGTCACGGTGCGCCTGACCGGTAACACGCTGGCCGACCGCCTGGTGGCGGGGTATGTGTCGTACCACCGCAATGTGCCGACCCTGGTGCAACTGATGCTGTGGTACTTCGGCGTGCCGACGCTGCTTGGCGAGTCCACGCAACTGTGGCTGGCCAACCACAACACTGAATACCTGTTCTCGGTGATCGCCCTGGGCCTGTGCCAGGCTGCGTATTTCTGTGAAGACATGCGCAGCGGCCTGCGCGCCATTCCCGCCGGGCAGACCGAAGCGTCCAGGGCCCTGGGCCTGGGCTACGTGCGTTCGATGCGCTACGTGATCCTGCCCCAGGGCGTGCGCAACTGCCTGCCGTCGCTGATCAACCACACCGTGCTGCTGTTCAAGAACACCAGCCTGGCGATGGCGATCGGCGTGATGGAACTGACCTACGCCAGCCGCGAAGTGGAGAACTACACGTTCCGCACCTTTGAGTCGTACCTGGTGGCCACGGTTTTCTACCTGGTGTTTTCACTGCTGCTGATGGGCGCCGGGGCATTGCTCGCCCGTCACTTCAGCAAAGCCCTGGCGAGGTAGACCGCGATGTTCGATATGTTTTCAATCGTGCAGCAGAACTGGACGCTGTTCCTGATCGGCCAATACCCCCACGGCCCGCTGGGTGGCCTGGTCAGTACCCTGATCCTGGCGGCGGTGGCGTTGCTGCTGGCGTTCCCGTTCGGCCTGCTGCTGGCCTTGGCGCGGGTGTCGCCGTGGAAGGGCTTGTACTGGGTCGCGACAGTGTGGGTCTATGTGCTGCGTGGCATCCCGTTGCTGATGGTGATCTTCTGGACCTACTTCCTGGTGCCGTTGCTGATCGGCCATAACATCACCGGCTTCATGACCATGCTCTGCACCCTGGTGATCTACCAGAGCGCCTACCTGTGCGAAATCATTCGCGGCGGCATCCAGGCGCTGCCGGCCGGGCAGTACGAGGCGTCCCGCGCCCTGGGCCTGGGCTATGTGCGCACCACGGTCTGGGTGATCCTGCCCCAGGCGCTGTACAACGCGCTGCCGAGCCTGATCAGCCAGTTCATCTCGATCATCAAGGAAACCTCCCTGGGCTACGTGATCAACGTGCAGGAAGTGACCTTCGCCGCCAACCAGGTCAACAACCAGCTGCTGACCAAGCCGTTCCAGGTGTTTTTCATCCTGGCGATCATCTACTACCTGCTGTGTTTCGGCCTGACCCGCCTGGCCGGTTGGGTGGAGCAACGCATTGCCCGCAAGCGCCTGGGCGATGGCGGGCAAACCGTGGCGGGCGGTCCGTTGCTGACCACCGATAATTGAAGAGGGCTGCGCTCATGCATCCAATGATCATGTTTTCGAAAATCAATAAATGGTACGGCGAGTACCAGGCGCTTACCGACATCACCGCCGAGGTGCAACCCGGTGAAGTGGTGGTGCTGTGCGGCCCCTCGGGTTCTGGCAAGTCGACGCTGATCCGCACGGTCAACCGCCTGGAAGACATCCAGGCCGGCCAGATCCTGTTCGATGGCCAGGACGTGCACGGCACCGACGCGCAGATCAACCGCCTGCGCAGCCGCGTGGGGTTTGTGTTCCAGAGCTTCAACCTGTTCCCGCACCTGTCGGTGCTGGAAAACATCACCCTGGCGCCGAACAAGCTGCGCAACCTCAAGGGCGCCGCTGCCAAACAAAAGGCCATGGAATTGCTCGACCGCGTCGGCCTGGCCCATAAGGCCGGTGCTTACCCGGCGCAGTTGTCCGGCGGCCAACAGCAGCGCGTGGCGATTGCCCGGGCATTGGCGATGGAACCGCCGGTGATGCTGTTCGACGAGCCCACCAGCGCCCTCGACCCGGAAATGGTCGGTGAAGTGCTGAGCGTGATGAAGGGCCTGGCCAAGGACGGCATGACCATGATGTGCGTGACCCACGAGATGAACTTCGCCCGCGAAGTGGCCGACACCATCTGGTTTATGGACGCGGGGCAGATTCTGGAAAAGAGCAGCCCCGATGCGTTCTTCACCCAGCCTTCGCACCCGCGAGCGCAACGTTTTATCGCCGACCTGCGGGCCCATTGAGCTGCGGCGGCTTTGCTCCCTCTGCCATTTTTGCTGGTCCAACTTTCTGGAGATTTCCCATGGGTATGAAGCATCTGTTTACCGCACTGGCATTGGGGCCATTGGCGATCGCCGTCGCACAGGCCGACCAGTTGAGCGACATCCTGGCCAAGCAGTCCCTGAGCTGCGGCGTCTACGCCGACGTGCCGCCATTCTCCGCGCCGGACCCGAAAACCCGCGAGCTGGTGGGCATGGACGTGGACCTGTGCAAGGCCCTGGCCAAGACCATGGGCGTGGCCCTGGAACTCAAGCCGCTGTCGGTTGAAGCGCGGATTCCCGAAGTGAAAATGGGTCGCGTCGACGTGATCTTCGCCAACCTGGCCTACACCAAGACCCGCGCCGAACAGATCCAGTTCAGCGACCCGTACTACATCGCCAAGGAAACCCTGGTGGTGCGCGCGGCGAATGCCGACCAGCCGAAAAGCTTCTTCAAGGACAAGCGCATCAGCTCCACCAAGGGCTCCACCTCCGAGCAGTCGATCCGCCTTGCCGGGGCCACCCCGGTGACCTTCCAGGACACCGGCTCGGCCTACATGGCGTTGCAACAGAACAAGGTGGTGGGCCTGGTGACCAACACCATGACCGCGCTGAAACTGGTCAACCAGGCCAAGGCCAGTGGTGTCGAACTGGCCCTGGCCAAGGAGCCGATGGCCCTCGAACCGATCGGTGCCGGCATGCGCCGCGATGAGCCGGCGTTTCTGGCCAAGGTCAATGAGTCGTTGATGGCGATGGAGAAGGCCGGGGAGATCGATGCGATCTGGGACCGCTGGATCGGCCCGAACACCGAATACAAGATGTTCCGCGAGGACAAGGTGCAGAGCTTGAGCGCATTGAAGTTCGAGCCGTTGCCGTAAGCGCCGGCGGTTGTGAAAAAGCCCGCCGTGGGTGATGCACGGCGGGCTGTTTTTTACGGTGTTCTGTACTGGGGGCGCAGGGCCTCATCAATCATCCAGTGCGGTTGGCCGGGCCTGATGCATGTACCGCCCACCCAGCGTTCGTGGCTGGCATGGTCGAGCCAGTACGCCTGTCCGTTGAGCACGCTATAGCCCAAGGGGGTCAGCGACAACGTGCGGCGGGGCCAGTCCAGATGCGTCTCGGTTTCCGTCAGCAACGGCTGCTCGCCATCGATCAACGGCCGCAACAGCGCATGAAACATCATGTCCCCGAGGAACGGCAGCGGGTCGCGCCTGGCCATCAGCTCGGCGAACACACGGCCAAACGGCAGCGGCCCGGCTTCGGCGAGGTAGGTCAGGGCCAGGCGTTCGGTCAGCGACAGGCCGTCCTGGGTGCCCGGTAACTCCTGCAACTGACGCAACAGCGCCGGCGCCAGCAACGGCAGGGCGGGGTGTTGGCCATGGGCAAGCGCCGCCAGCCGGGTCGGTGAGCTGTCGCAATAGGCCGACCAGGCCTGTTTGGCCAGGTGCACGGCATCGTCACCGATGAGGCGCCGCTGTGGCCAGAGCCACGCCAATACATCGGGCGCCAGTTGGCCGATACCGATAAAACGCTCGACACCGGGAATACGATCCACCTCAATCAGCTCCAGCTTGGGCGGTGCCTGCTCCAGGCCGGCCAGGGCACGGATCAGGAACAACTGGTCATAGGCGTCCGCCTCACACCACAGCACGCTGTGCTCGGCATTGGCCAAGGTTTCCAGCTGATCGTATTCATCGTCGACGCGGCGCGTGACGTCCGCTAAGGGCAGAGCAAAGGCCTGGCTGATGAACGCGCTGCGCAGGGCGCGGAATTCTGCGGCGGGGACGTCGCGCACCGGGCCCATGCACAGCGGGTCGGTGAGCATCTGGAAGCGGCCCTTGAACCCGGCCACCTGGAGGCTGTGGGCAATGTCATTGCCGCAGCGCCAGTGGGTGGTGCGTGCTTCGTCGCTGGCGGCAAAGTCGGGATGGCGGGCGGCGAAGTCAATGGCGTCGACATGGGCCTTGAGCTTGGGCCAACTGCTGAAGCCCAGTTGCCTGGCGATCTGCCATTGGGCTTGGGACAGGGTGGCGCCGGGGTCCTGGGCTTTCAGATGGCGCAACAGTTCCTTGGCGCGCTTGCGCTGCTGCTCAAGGTTGAGACGGCCATCGGTGTTGGAGGATACGGGGCGTTGCGACATACGATCTCCTTGCACAAACCTTTTCCGCTTTAAGGTTGGGAGTCGTAGAAATGAGGTAGAGCTTCATTGTCCTGGGCGCAGCCCTTTCCGCGGAAGGTGGCGTAGAGAGCGCCAGGCGGGAAATATAGGCACTGCGGCGTTTGATTGCAAATCGGGCTTGGGATCGAAGCCGTACTCCTTTTTTGGGGGGGACGGGATTAAATGTGGGAGGGGGATTTGCCCTCATGCCAGTCAGTGAAGACGTAGAAAGGGGAAAAAGTAACCTGTGGTGAGGGAACAAGCTCTTATCAAGATTAAAATAACTCACTGATTTTAAAGGGATAAAATTTCACGCTGAAGTCTTGAGTCCTGCATAAATAATTTCAGGCGAGCGCATTCTTGTGGTGAGCGGGCTTGTCGAATCGTCGCACCGCCCGCGTTGGGCTGCGCAGCAGCCCCAAAAACAGGCGCAGAGGAGTGTCTGATACACCACATTTGTCTCCATCAGGGGCGCTTCGCACCCCAACGCGGGCGGTGCGACGATTCGACAAGCCCGCTCGCCACAGAGGTCCCAGTTTGCTGCGCGACAGCGCTACGTCGAAGAGGTAGTGGCACCTCCCTCGCCACAGGTACGCTGTTCTGGATTATTTGTCCTTGCGTGCATCCATGGTCTTCTGGTGCTCGGCCAGGAACGGCTGTTCTGCCGGGTCGAAGCGATCAATCCCGGCAGTAAAACGATGCCAGTACGGGTACAACGGTTGGCGCCGTGTCACCGCTTCAATACGCGAGAACTGTTCATCGGTGAGTTTCAATTCCGTGGCCGCCAGGTTGTCACGCAGATGCGCTTCCGTGCGGGCGCCGACGATCAGCGAGGTAATTCCCGGACGGTCCTTGAGCCAGGCCAGGCAGGTGCGCGCCACTGACACGCCCTGTTCATCGCCCACGGCGGCGAGGGTCTCGATGATGTCCAGCGCACGTTCCTGGTCATGCACGTAGGGTTCGGGCCAGCCGCTGCCCTGACGGGTATTGGCCGGTGGCTGCTGCCCGCGCCGGGTGGAACCGGTCAGCAGGCCTTCGCCCATCGGCCCCCACACCAGCGTCCCCACGTGCTGGTCCAGGGCCAGGGGCAGTAACTCGTACTCGGCCTCGCGGGATTCCGGGGTGTAGTAGATCTGCTGGGTGATGGGCTTGAGCATGCCGTGCAATTCGGCCTTGCCGAGGGTTTTCATCATCTGCCAGGCGGTGAAGTTGCTGGTGCCAAAGTAGCGGATCTTGCCTGAGCCAACCAACAGCCGCAGGGCTTCGAGGGTTTCCTCGATGGGAGTCATGCCGTCCCAATTGTGCAATTGGTAGAGGTCGATATGGTCGGTGCCCAGGCGCTTCAAGCTCGCTTCGCACGCGCGAATCAGGTGATAGCGCGACGAGCCTGAGTTGTTCGGGTTGTTGTCCACGGGGCTACGGCCCTTGGTGGCCAGCAGGATATCGTTGCGCTTGTCGCCCAAGGCTTTGCCGACCACTTCTTCGGCCAGTCCGTGGGAGTAGAGGTCGGCGGTGTCGACCATATTCACCCCGGCGTCGAACGCGATATCGAACATGCGCCTGGCCTGGGGCACGTCTACCGATCCGCATTTTTCAAACTCGGCGCGACCGCCAAAGGGCACGGTGCCGAGGATGATTTCGGATACCAGCAGGCCCGAATGGCCCAGTTGTCGGTATTGCATGTCGTCTCCTACTTAACGTTGAACCTGAAGTTCTGAACGACGTGGGTGGCGATAGTTTGAATTTTTTCATGAAAACTTCCCGCGCCTGCCGCACCATTGCGCCCAACAGGTTTAAGAGGAATACCGCGTCCATGAGTGCACTGATCGAAACCCGCGCCCTCACGCGCATGGACGAACGCCGGCAGGTACCGTTGCTGCAGCCCACGGATTTCACCTTGAACCGCGCCGACCGCGTGTCGATCACCGGCGCTTCCGGTTCCGGCAAAAGCGTATTGCTGCGGGCATTGGCGCTGCTGGATGCGCCCACCAGCGGGCAGGTCCTGTGGAACGGCCAGCCGATTGCCAATGCCGAGATTCCCCATTACCGCAGCCATATCAGCTACCTCTCCCAACGCCCCGCGCTGCTCGAAGGCACGGTGGAGGACAACCTGCGCTTTCCCTTCAGCCTCAAGACCCTGCGCCAGCGCCGCTTCGACCCGCAAGCGGTGACCGCGTTGCTGGGGCATGCCGGCAAGGCAGCCGATTTTTTGACCAGGAACGCATTGGACCTCTCGGGCGGCGAGGCCCAGGTGGTCTCGCTGATCCGCACCCTGCAACTCAACCCCGAGGTGCTGCTGCTGGACGAACCCACCGCTGCCCTCGACCCCACCTCATCCCGCGACGTGGAAGTGCTGATCAGCGCCTGGTTTGCCGGCGACAACGCCCGCGCCTATGTCTGGGTGTCCCATGACCTCGATCAGGCGCGGCGCATGAGCGACATCCACTTGCACATGAGTGCCGGCGTGTTGAGCGAGGCGACCCAGCCATGAATTATCAAAACCTCACCGCCCTGGACATGGGCATCGCCGCTTCGCTGATCCTGGTCAACGGTGCGCTCTCCCTGCTGCTGCGCCTGGGCCTGGGCCGCCAGTTGCTGTGGGCGGCGGTGCGTACCGTGGTGCAACTGTTGGCCATCGGTTACCTGCTGGGCTGGGTGTTCGCGTTCGCCTACTGGTATGTGGTGCTGCCGTTGATGGGCGCAATGACCCTGATCGCCGGGCTGTCGGCGGCGGGGCGCGGGCGCAGGACGTACCGTGGGCAAAGGGTCGACAGCATCCTGTCGGTGTGGGGCAGTTCGTGGCTGGTGACGGCAGTGGGTTTGTTTGCGGTGATCCGCATCCACCCGTGGTACGAGCCGCAGTACGCGATCCCGATCCTCGGCATGATCCTCGGTAATACCCTGACCGGCGTGTCCCTGGGGATCGAACGCATGACCCAGGAACTGACCTCGGGGCGCAACACCATCGAGATGATCCTGGCCCTCGGCGGCTCACGCTGGGAGGCGGCGCAGGAAGCGATCCGCCAGGCGGTACGCGCGGGGATGATCCCGACCCTGAACCAGATGACCGTGGTCGGCATTGTCAGCCTGCCCGGCATGATGACCGGCCAGGTGCTGGCGGGGGAAAGCCCGGTGGACGCGGTGCGCTATCAGATCGTGATCATGTTCCTGATTGCCGCGTCGTCGGCGTTGGGTACGGTGGGGGCGGTGTTGCTGACGTATCGGCGGTTGTTTTCCAGGAGCCACCGGTTTTTGCGTGAGCGCTTGCAAGAGCGCGTCTGAGCCTCAGGTGTTGCAACCCTTAGCAATCGAATCTTCATCGCAGATGTGCGGCCGCGACGGTTCGAGATTGCACTCGAGCTTGTTGCGGGCAATGTTAAAGCGATACTGCGCGCCATTTTAGAAACCGCGCGACCGGCCCGATCGCTGATAAACAGAGACTGCAAGTCACTGGTGGGCGTGCTTGATTGTTTTTTTTTGTATACGTTAGTTATTGCAGGGATGGTTTGCAGTAAAATCCTACACTCAGGTCGCTACTTCGAGCTTGAAACTACCTATCCGTTCGGCTAGCTATTTGTCTGGGAAGTAATCTGTTAGCGTTCAATTATTCTATGTCGAGGATAGGGGGGCTTCAGAATGGAGCTCGCAGATATTGGCAGTACGCCACTGGTAGAATTGAAAACACTCTCGATAAATGGCAATAAGGTTTTTTCTAAGTGTGAGTTTTTGAATCCCTCAGGAAGTCACAAGGACAGGACTTATCTAAATATTGTTAGCCGATTGGAAGAGGTCGGCGTCATTTGGCCGGGCATGACCTTGATAGATTGTTCTACCGGGAATGGTGGAGCAGCACTTGCGTGGATCGGAAGGCTAAAAGGCTATAAGGTGAAAATCTTTATGCCGGAAGGTATGACTGAGGAACGGAAAGTTCAAATACGCTCTTATGGGGCTGAAATAGTTGAAACGCCAAGAGAAGGGTTTTTATCAGAAGCCGTACTCCGAGCCAAACGTTATCAAGCGGAGAACTCGGCGAGAGAAAGTTATTTTCTGGATCAGTCCAGCAATTTATTGAACAGGCAAAGTTGGAAAGTCTGTGGTGAAGAAATAGTACGGGACCTGAAGGTGTACGGCGTAGTTCCTGATTTTTTTGTTTGCTCGATAGGCACGGGTGGAACGTTTTCTGGTATTGCTGAGGTCTTGAAACGAGAGTACAGCGAAATTAGAACCGTAGGGGTTGAAGTCAATAATTCTGCTCCATTGTTTGCAGAAAGGCATCACTTGGCCTTTGAACATCGCCCTCATAATTTAATGGGGCTCGGTGCCGGAGTCTTGTCAGCTAATACAATCTCTGAACTCGTTGATGAGGTCCGAGTGATTGAAGGCTCAGACGCATGGGCTCGAATGAAGCTCTTTATTGACGAAGAAAAAATCCCAATTGGCCCGACCTGTGGTGCGAACTTGCTGGTCTGCGATGAGTTTGCACGAGCATTCCACAAAAAAAATATAGTCACCTTGTTTTTTGATAGTTCATGGAAGTACGCAAGTCGCTGGGATGGTGTTTATCCACAATACAGTGAGGTGAATGATGTTACTTGAAGAGGTTTATAGGAATGCCAGAGTTGTGAACTCTGGTACAGCATTGACTACCGTAAACGAGTTTACTGATCAAATTCCGGCATTAAGGCCGGAGGTATTAATGGAGGTGGCTCAAAAAGTCGTTAGGCTCATGGATTTTAATGTTTCAAAAATTGTAACTGAAGAAGATAAAGGTGCTGCGCTTGCTACGACGGTCTCTTTGCTTACAGGTATTCCTATGGCAATGGCTAGATGGTATTCCTACAGTCTGGGGGATATCAATGAGCAGGTGGTTAATGTGCAGTCGGAGTATTTTCAAGGAGATATGTATCTTAATGGTGTTAATGCTGGTGATCGCGTAACTATTATTGATGATACGTTGAGTACTGGTGGTGCAGTGATTGCGCTGGTCAATGCAGTGAAAGGTGCTGGTGGCGAATTAGTGGACGTTATTTGTGCCGTTGAAAAGGTGGGGAATAATGGCGCTGAAAAGGTTAAAGAACAAACGGGTATTGATGTGAAGACCATTATGAAAATAGTGGTTAGAGACGAAGGTGTGAACGTGATTTCATAGGTCAGTATTTTTTTCGGTTGATAGATATGCTTAGGGTGGGCGTAATAATTGGCTTGGTGTTTTGCTTGCTTAGTGCAGCATTCGATGTGTATGTCGCTTATGTCACGCAATCGATCAATACGCTGATCGTTGTTTTTTATTGTTTTGCAACGTCGGCAGTGTTTTTTATCGTGTGCGCACTGTATCGCGATGCAGGTTCTTTGGTTTCAAAGTTTAGATCCTGTTGGCCATTTGTCTTTATCGTCAATATTGCAGTTCTACTCAACTGGGGAGGCCTGTTTTATGCGTTGCGTTATTTAGAGCCAGCAGTGGTCGGAGTCGCCTCAGTAGCATGCGGCCCAGCCTTCACTTTGATTATCTCGCTGCTGAATAAACGCGGTGCTAAGGTTGCCTTCGCAGATACGCTGGTTTCATGTCTGGTGCTCACGTCGGTAGGCATCATGTTGTTCAATTCATTTGCCGGTGACAGCGGTGTGGTCGCTACTACCGTGGAGGAGCGACTGTTGGGTATTGGCAGCGTCATGGTTTGCGCGTTGGGTACCGTCATTTACACGGTTTTCTCCAAGGAGATGTTCGCTCGCCATTGGTCTGTCCATGAAATACTGGCTGTCAGGAGCGTGGCGATGATTGGTGCCTCCGTCATCGCAATTCCTGCTTCCGAGGTGAGTTTTTCGCTTGACCGCGAATTGATTCTGCCGATGGTGGTCTTGGTTGTGATCGGGCATTTGTTGCCGATTTACCTGATTCAGAAAACCATCTACTACCTCACACCCATCCATGTCTCCCTGGTTTTGCTGACACTTCCTGTCTTTGTACTGTTACTCCAATACCTGGATACCAGAGTGGAGTTTTCCATGGCCAGTGTGGTGGCGGTCAGCGTCATTGTGTTGTTGCTTTCGGGTCGGGCGATGTATGCAATCAGGAAGGAGGCAACATGATTAGAGTGGTCGTGGTTGATGGTTTCTCTTCGGGAAAATTTGTGGCGAAGCGGTTGAGTGAAAAGGGTTGTGTGCTTATGCATGTTGCGTCAACGGGAGCCTTGGACAGTTACTACTACAAGGGCTTCGATCATTCGATTTATGAGCAGATGATTGTCAATGGCTCTATGACGACTACCTTGGCGGGCGTCGAATGCTTCAAGCCTGACTTCATCATCGCCGGTGCCGAAACCGGTGTGCTTCTGGCTGACCTGTTAAACGAACGACTGCAACTGCCCTATCGTAATGACTTCGACAAGACCAATGCCCGCCGAAACAAGTACGACATGATTCAATGTGTTGCCCAGGCTCAGTTGCCCGCACCCCGACAGTTCGTTGCAGGCAGTTGGGTGCTGGCCGACGGCTGGATCAAAGACCATGGGCACTTTCCTCTCGTGGTAAAACCCCTCGACAGCGCAGGCGCCGACGGTGTGTTTATCTGCGCGGACAGGCAGGCCTGCGAGACTGCGGTGGGCAAGCTGTTGGGAGCAACGAATAAGTTGAACCTGCCTAATACGCAGGTGCTGATTCAGGAGTACCTGGCGGGGACGGAATATGTGGTGAATATGGTTTCACTCAATGGTCAACAGCTCGTTACCGAGGTCGTGAGGTACCAAAAACAGCGCACAAAAGAGGGCGGCGTACTCTATGACATCGATGAGTTGATTGGACCTGACTCATCGGTTTACCCGCTGCTGGTGGATTACACTCGGGCAGTGGTGCGGTGTCTGGGTATTCGCAACGGCCCCAGTCATGCAGAAGTCATGTTCACCGCAGAGGGGCCGAAACTGGTAGAAGTTGCTGCGCGAACCGACGGTATTCTGCGTCCCGGTGTATCCAGGCAAACCACTGGTCTGGGGCAGATTGAAGCTGTGGCTTTATCCATCGCCGAGCCGGAGTTTTTTGCACAATTGCTGGCAAGGGAGGCCGACTCTCCACTGTTGCAACGTACCTATAATGTCTGCCTGATCAATCGTTCAAATGGCTGTTTCGATAAGGATCTATTTTTGAAAGAGCTGCTCAAACTTGAGTCTTTCTTCGATGCAGTTTTCTACGTCGAGAATGGACAACAAATTGGTGTGACGCAGGACGTGTTCAGTCAACCCGGGACTGTGTATCTGGTTCATGTCGATCCTAAGGTGATCGCCGCAGATTACCTTAGGATTCGTGCACTTGAGGTCGAGGGGGGGTATTTGACCGAAAGCGGGTAGGCCTTACTCCACATCCACCACGCCAAAATCCAACACCACCTTCATCGCCTGGGTCTTGTCCGCCGCCAGTTCAAACGCCTGCACCGCCTGCTCAAACGGCAGCGTGTGTGAGATCACCGGGCGTACGTCGACGACCTGGCGATTGAGCAGGTCCACCGCCTGGGCAAACTCGCTGTGGAAGCGGAAGGTGCCGCGCAGGTCGATCTCGCGGCTGACCAGCAGGTTCAGCGGCAGCGACACCTCACCGCCCAAGCCGACCGTGACCAGCACGCCGCGCGGGGCGATGCAGTCCAGGCCGTTACGCAGGGCCTGGGCGCTGCCGGAGACTTCGAACATCACCTCGAAGTAACCCTTCTCGGCGGTGTAGCGCTTGAGCGCGTCGATGCCGTCGGCAATGTTGTGGGTGCGCGTGGCGCCCATTTTTTCCGCGCAGGCCAGGGCGCTGGCGGACAGGTCCACCGCGACGATTTCAGCCGCACCGGCGGCGCGCAGGCCGGCGATCAGCAGGTTGCCGATGGGGCCGCAACCGGTCACCAGCACGCGCTTGCCGAATACCGCGCCGGCCCGTTGGATCGCATGCAACCCCACCGACAGCGGTTCGGCCAGTGCACCTTCGGCGAGGCTGACATGATCGGCCAAAAGATGTGCCTGATGCGTCTCGATCACCAGGCTCTGGCGGAACGCGCCCTGGACATGCGGGAAGGGCATCGCGCTGCCGTAGAAGCGCATGTCCAGGCAGTGGTTGGGCAGGCCTTGATGGCAATAACGGCAAGCACCGCACGGGCGCGAGGGCGATACGGCAATGCGTTGGCCGACCTTGAACCGGCCGGCGTCGGAGCCCACGGCGTCGATCACTGCCGAGACTTCGTGGCCGAGCACCATCGGCTCGCGCAGGCGCACAGTGCCGAAGCCGCCGTGCTGGTAATAGTGCAAGTCCGAGCCGCAGATGCCGCCGCGGGCGATGCGCACGCGCAGTTGCTCGGGGCCCAGGCTGTGAGGTTCGTCCTGGGGGCTGACCCGCAGGTCTTTTGAGGCGTGGCAGACAATGGCATGCATAAGGTTCTCCAGGGTTACAGCGACGCGGTGATGCCACCGTCGACATAGAGGATATGACCGTTGACGAAACTCGCGGCATCGCTGGCCAGGAACACTGCCGCACCGGCCAACTCAGCGACGTCGCCCCAGCGTCGGCTCGGCGTACGTTGCACCAGCCAGTCGCTGAATTCGGGGTTGGCCACCAGGTTGGCGTTCAACTCGGTCTTGAAGTAGCCGGGGCCGATACCGTTGACTGTCAGCCCGTGGGGGCCCCAGTCGATGGCCATGCCCTTGGTGAGCATCTTCAACGCACCTTTGCTCGCCGCATACGGCGCGATGCCCGGGCGGCCCAATTCACTTTGCACCGAACAGATATTGATGATGCGCCCACGCTTGCGCGGGATCATTGCCCGCGCCACGGCCTGGCCCACCAGGAAGGCGCTGTCGAGGTTGGTGCTGATCAGTTCGCGCCAGTGCTGCTCGCTGTAGTCTTCCAGCGGCCCACGGCGCTGCATGCCGGCGTTGTTGACCAGGATGTCCAAGGGCCCGAGGCGTTCCTCGATAGCGGCCACGCTGGCCTGGATCGCCGCGCTGTCAGTGACGTCGAAGGCCTCGGTGTGCACCTCCAGGCCCTCGAGGGTCAGCAGCGCGGCGGCGTCGCGCAGGGTGCTGCGGTTACGCCCGTTGAGCACCACTCGCGCACCGGCCTGGGCCAGGCCTCGGGCGATGGCCAGGCCGATACCGGCACTGGAACCGGTGACCAGCGCCAGCCGGCCATCGAGGCGAAAGGTGTCTAGAACGCTTTGCATGGGCATGTTTCTCCGGGCGCGCTTGTGATAATCAAAACAATGGCTGATGGGCTTAACTTCACTCCGGTATAGGGCGCAGGTCCAATGTTTATTTATGATCGGTTGATCAATATCGGTGATAACCGGGGAGGCTCGATGGAACTCAAGCACTTGCGCGCCTTTGTGGTACTGGCCCAGGAGCTGCATTTCGGCCGGGCGGCGGCGCAGTTGTCGATTGTGCAACCGGCCCTGAGCATGCAGATCAAGCTGCTCGAAACTGGCCTGGGCGTACGCCTGCTGGACCGCAATCGCCACTCGGTGACCTTGACCGATGCCGGTCGGGTGTTCCTGCCCGAAGCCCAGGCGACCCTGCACCAGGCCGCTCGGGCGGCGGAGGCGGCGCGGGCGTCCAACCGGGGGGAAATCGGCCGGGTGCGCCTGGGCTTTGTGTCGTCGGTATTGCCGCACCTGTTACCCGCGTTGATCCGCACGGTGCATCAGCGCTACCCGCGGATCGAGCTGGAACTCAAGGACATGCCCGGCCCCGATCAAGCCGCCGCGCTGAAGAATGATCGCCTGGATTTCGGCCTGATGCGCCTGCCCGCCGCCTACCCCGGGGTGCAAACCCGCGTGGTGCTGCGCGAGCCGTTCTGCGTGGCCCTGCCGATGGATCATCCGCTGGCCGCCCAGGCGTCGATCCAGCCCGGCGACCTGCTCGACGTGCCGGTGTACATCCTTGCGCGGCGCTATGCGCCCGGGTTCTACGACGAATTTATCCAGGCCGTGGGCATCCCTTTGCAGATCGCGTCCGAACTGGGCGAGTTCACCACCATGCTCGCGCTGGTCTGCGCCGGGTTGGGCGTCGGCGTACTGCCGCAGCAGGCCGCGCGGGCGTTGCCGGCCAATTGCGTGTCGCGGCCACTGGAGTTGGGGGCGTTCCAGGCGCGCACGGGGTTGGCCTGGACCACGTTGGACAGTGCGGTAAAGACCACGTTGTTTGCGTTGATCGTCGAACTGTTTGGCGAGTGATTGTTTCATCCGCTGAAATGCTGGATTGTAAAAGCTGGTGATTCCAGTGGTCGGCGCAGCGGTGGAACATGCCGGTGTCAAACCCCCACCCTTTGGAGCCTTACATGTCCCAGCCTGCGATCAAACTCTATGGTTTCCCCTTGTCCGGCCATTCCCATCGGGCCGAGCTGATGCTGTCCCTGCTGGGGTTGCCCAGCGAGTTCATCCTGGTGGACCTCAAGCAAGGCGCGCATAAAAGCGCTGACTTCACTGCGACCATCAACCGTTTCGGCCAGGTCCCGGCGATTGACGACAACGGCACCGTACTGGCGGATTCCAACGCGATCCTGGTCTACCTCGCCACGAAATACGGCAAGGGCCAATGGTTGCCAAGCGACCCGGTGGGGCAGGCGCGCGTACAGCGCTGGCTGTCGGCGGCCGCCGGCGAGCTGCACGCCGGGCCCGCCACCGCACGGCTGGCCGTGGTGTTCGGTGCCGACGTGGATGCGGCGGCGGCGATCAGCCGTGCCCATGGCTTGTTGGCACTGGTGGAGCAGCAACTGAGCGAAACCCGCTTCCTGGCGGGGGAGCAAGCGAGCATCGCCGATATTGCGTTCTACACCTACGTGGCCCATGCGCCGGAAGGCAATGTGTCGCTGGCCGACTACCCTAAGGTGCGCGCCTGGCTTGCCAGCATCGAGGCCTTGCCGGGATTTGTGGGCATGCCGCGTACGGCGGTAGGGTTGCAATCACATTAACGTTGCTGAGGCGCATCGATGGACCGATTTCACGAAATGCAGGTGTTCCTGGCGGTGGCCGAGGAGGAGGGCTTTGCCGCCGCGGCGCGCCGCCTGAACACCTCGCCACCCAGCGTGACCCGGGCCATCGCCGCCATGGAAGCGCGCATCGGCACCCAGCTGCTGGCGCGCACCACCCGCAGCCTGCACCTGACCGAGGCCGGCCAGCGTTACCTCGAAGATTGCCGGCGCATCCTCGCCGAGCTGGACGAAGCCGAAGAAGCGGCGGCGGGCAGTTATTCGATCCCCTGCGGCCACCTCACGGTGACCGCACCGGTACTGTTTGGCGAGTTGTATGTGGCGCCGGTGCTGGGCGAGTACCTCGACCGTTTTCCGCTGGTGAATATCAATGCCTTGCTGGTGGATCGGGTGGTCAACCTGACCGACGAGGGTATCGATGTGGCTGTGCGCATCGGCCATCTGCATGAGCCGGGGCAACAGGCGATCAAAGTGGGCGAGGTACGCCGGGTGGTCTGCGCCTCGCCCGGCTATCTCGACCAGCACGGCCGCCCCCGGCACCCCGGGCAATTGCCTGCGGCGCAGATCGTCGGCCTGTCCTCCAGCCGATTGGTGAGTGAGTGGGCGTTTGTCGACGCCGGCCAGCCGCTGACGGTGCCCATCGAACCGCGCCTGGTGGTCTCGGCGAACAACGCAGCGATCAACCTGGCGCGCCTGGGCTGGGGGGTGACGCGGGTGCTGTCCTATCAGGTCGCGGCGGCGGTGGCGGCCGGCGAGCTGGAAATTGTCCTCGAGGACTTCGAGCCGGCCCCGTTGCCGATCCAGGTGGTGTTCCAGAAAAGCGCGCGCGTGCCGGCCAAGATCCACACCTTTGTGGATTTCCTCAGCCATCGCCTGGGCCAGGACACGGCCTTGAATCCGGCGATGAAGCGGCGCGGTTGATGGAGCGTTATCGCGATATGCAGCTGTTTGCCGCGCTCGCCGAGCAACCGAGCCTGGCCTCGGCCGCACGTGCAGCCCAGGTCTCGGCGCCGACATTGATGCGTGCGATCGCCCGCTTGGAAGCACGCCTGCGCGTACCGTTGCTGCAACGCAGCACGCGGGGTGTCAGCCTTACCGACACGGGCACTGTCTACATGGCCGACTGCGTGCGGCTGCTGGCCGCCGTGGACGCCGCCGAAGCCTCGGCCAACGGCTTGCATGTACAGGTCCAGGGCAATCTGCGGGTGTTCATGCCGTTGCTGTTCAGCCGCTATGTGATGGCGCCGCTGTTGGCCAGCTACATGGATCGTTATCCGGCGGTGCAGCTTACCGCCCACTACCACGACTATTACCCCAACCTGCACGAAGAGGGGCTGGACGTGGCGATCCTGGTCGGCGAGTTGCCCAGCTCCTCACTGATCGCGCGGCCGGTCGGGCACGTGCGGCAGATCCTCTGCGCCAGTCCCGCTTACCTCGCGGCGCACGGCGAACCCCGACACCCGGACGACCTCAAGCGGCATCGCCTGATCGCCACTGCCGACCCGGTGCATTGGGCGTTCCAGGGGTGCCAGCTCAAGGCCCGCGCGCGGCTGAGTTGCGCCACGGTGCAAGGCACGATCAATGCGGCGGTGCAGGGCGCGGGGCTGGTGCGTTGCTTGAGCTATCCGCTGCATGAGCATCTGCTCAGCGGCCAGTTACGCCGCGTCCTGCGGGGCTATGAGCCAGCGCCCCTGCCGGTGCATGTGGTGTACGGCGAAGGGCGCCATGGGCCGATGCGTGTGCGCAGTTTTGTCGATCATTGCGTGGCGGCGCTGCGTGAGCATCCGGCATTTCAGTTGGCGTAACAGTGGATTGCCTGGGCTGGGTATTCTGCGTTTGGCTGGCGAGGCGCAGCATGGGGGCAACCCACTGGAGGTGATCACCATGAACCCTATTGAACAATCCCCCTGGCATGCCGGCGAACGGCAGTTACAAGCAGCGGTCGGCGTGGCCGAGCGCATGGCGGTGGTCGGGCCCAAGGTGATACGCGATCACCTGCCGGAGCAGCATCGGGATTTTTATCCGCTGTTGCCCTACCTGGTGCTTGGCGTGGTGGATGAACAGGGGATTCCCTGGGCGACCCTGATTGAAGGCGCGCCGGGGTTCGTCCACTCTCCCGACCCTTATACGTTGCAGATTGACAGCCTGCCCTCTGCCAGCGACCCGGCCCGCGCCGCCTTGCACAAGGGCGCTGCCGTGGGTCTGCTGGGTATCGACCTCAACACCCGGCGGCGCAACCGCATGAATGGGCGTATCGGCGCGCTCGATCACGAGGGCCTGTCGGTCGACGTGGTGCAGACCTACGGCAATTGCCCCAAATACATCCAGCTGCGGCCGGTCGATGGGATTGCGCGTAAACCCGGCACCCGGGTCGAGCGTCTTGACGGCCTGGACGCCGCTGCCGAAAGCATGATCCGCAACGCCGACACCTTCTTCGTCGCCAGCTACGTGGAGGTCGACGGCGAACGCTCGGTGGACGTCTCCCATCGCGGCGGTAATACCGGCTTCGTGCGCGTGGAGGGCGACGTGCTGACCATCCCGGACTTTGCCGGCAACCTGTTCTTCAACACCCTGGGCAACCTGGCGGCCAACCCGGTGGCGGGGCTGCTGTTTATCGACTTTGAAACGGGGGATGTGCTGCAGATCGCCGGGCATACCTCGCTGATCCTCGACGGCCCTGAAGTCGCCCGCTTCGAGGGCGCGCAGCGGCTCTGGACGGTGACCGTGGACCACGTGGTCCGCCGCCCGGCGGCGTTGGCCTTGCGCTGGCAGTTCGCGGAGTTTTCGCCGTTCAGCCTGGCGATGGGCGGTTGGTAGCGTCAGCGTATTTATCACGGCCTGTTGAAGAGCAAATGGGGGAACTCCCTCTGTGGTGAGGGGGCTTGTCCCGCGTGGGGCTGCGCAGCGGCCCCCAAACCAGGCGCAGAGGCATGCCTGATACACCTCATTCATCTTCATAGGGGCGCTTCGTACCCCAACGCGAGACAAGCCCGCTCGCCACAAGAATGCGGACGAATTGACCACCTGATCCGGCCCCATCGCAGCCTCGCTGAAGCTCGACAACTCCCACAGGGGGCTTTACTGCGCTGCTTGGATTTGCGCTGTGTGATCAGGGCACCGGCATTCCCGGTTAAGGGCTTCATCCACCAATAACTGCGCAATCTCGATCATCTGCACCAATGCCAGCACCTGCCTGCGGTGGTGACTGTCAAGGCGTTCGGCGCAGTCGTACGCGCAGACCGTAGCCGATTCAAGCATCTCGCTGGCGTTGTTCAAGGCGGCTTCCGTACTCAGGCCGGGACGGACGGTGAGATGACATCGGGGGGGATTTGCGGATCGTCATCCGAGGTGGAGGGTTAGGTGTGACTTTCTTCATGGCGAAGCTCCTACGAATGAGCACCTCCATTTTGCTACCACCTATCCGTTAGGCCAGCTATTTTCGATGAGATTTGCTTGGTAGCGTCAACTGCGAACGAACTGCTGTTGGGCTTACTTTCGAAAGACAAGAGGGGGGGGCGAATCAAGTGCAAGACCTCTGGAAATCAACGCTGTTTGCATTGGTGCTCTCCATCAGTTTCGGCCCTGTGGCCTTCATCATTTTCAGGCAGTCCTTCACCTTCGGCTTCCTTAGCGCTTTACCTGCGGTTTTCGGGGCGGCAGTTGCAGATGCAGTGTTTGCAGCTGTCGCCTTCGCGGGGTTGCGAGCCGTTGAAGCGTTTTGGGCCGCCAACAGCCAATTGCTAACGTGGGCGGCGATTGCCTACCTCTTTTATTTGGGCGTAATCACTTTCAAGAAATCCGCAGCCACCTCCCTGGCCAAACGAGCAACAGGGTTCATCCCGGTTTTCCTGCTGACGTTGACCAGCCCTTTAACTATCGCTGCGATTTCTTCCTATGTCATCGCCAGTGAGGCGCTGCTCTATAGGCATGGAATGTACTTGAATTTGCTGGGTTTTCTGCTGGGTTCATTGTCGGGGCAGATGTTGTACGCGCTCGTTGGTGCAATGATCAAGAGGGCGCTTGCTGACCCGCTCGATTTCGGCTTTTTGAACCGCGTCAGCGGAGGTTGTCTCATTGCTTTTGCTGCCTGGCAGTTGGCTCGCGTTCTGGAGACGTAAGACTTTTAACGTTAGCCTTGCACTTCTACCGACAACAAGGACTCGTCATGCAACCCAAGGTCATCAATCCCAAGAGCGTATTCAACTCCCTGCAATACGGCTTCAGCCAAGCCATCGAAGTGCCTGATGGCCGGCGTATTCTGCTTTCCGGCCAGGTAGGTGTGGATGCCCAGGAGCGTACGGTCGGTCCAGGCATTGCCGAGCAAACCGATACGGCGTTGGACAATATCGAAAAAATCCTGGCGGAGGTCGAGGGTGACTTGTCCCATGTGGTAATGCTGCGGCTGTATATCGTCGAGTCCGCACGTGATCGGCAGGAGCTTATCGCCCAGGCGCTGCGTGAGCGCTTCCCCCATAACCCGCCGCCGTCGTCCTGGATTATTGTCAGTGGGCTTTCGTTGCCGGAGTGGTTGATCGAAATCGAGGCGGAGGCGGTGATTTCACCGAAATAAGGCCACGACAAGCATGTTCACGCCAAAACCTGTTTGCCATGATCCAGCGGCTCACTGTCCTCCGCCCCGGCCGGTGCGGTACACGCGCAGCTGATACGCAGCCATCAGCGTGACGTGGGGATAAACGCCACACTGCCCTCGTCACGCTTCTGAAACAACCGCTCGCCATTGTCCGGCTGGGTCGTGATCACCTGATGATCCGCACCCAGATACGCCAGCGGCGTCGGATCATCCTTGGAAAACTGCGCGACGATGATCGTACGGTGCGGGTCGAAGGTCTGGCCGCTGGTTTTTTCCAGCCAGGCCATGAAGGCGGCGGTGTCACCCTGGCGGGGAAAGTCCTGGGTCTCGGCGATGTAGTAGAACGGCTTGCCGCCATTTTGCAGGTACATCGGGACCTTGTTGTCGACTTCCACCAGCACCATTTGCCATTGGTTCCAGGGTGCGCTTTTCACGGCCTCGGCTTGCACATCCTCGGCGAAGCGGGTCACGCCGCCGTTGCCGTTGGACCAGGGATAGGCCACGCCGAGGATCAACAGCATGAGTGCGGCAGCGATCCCCAGACCTTTCTGCCAGCGCGGCCAACTGGCGGGCTTTTTCAACACGCGTTCACTCAGCCACCACGCCGCCAGCAACTGGGCAAACGGCACCAGCGGCAGTACGTAGTAGCTGCGCCGGCTGCCGCTGGCGGTAAAGAACACAAACAGCAGGCCCAGGCCCCACACCAGCCAGCGCACGTTCGGCGGGGTGTGACGCCAGTGCCGCACGGCCAGCCACAGGCCCAGCAGCCAGCACGGCGTCCAGGGCAGGGTGTAGGCGGGCAGGTAGATCAGGTAGGTGTAGATCGGCCCCATATGGTCGAACGGGTCGAAGAAACGCACCACGTTTTCCCGGAATACCAAGGCCAGGCCGCTCGCGCCATAGGCCGGTGCGCCGTAGACGTGCGACAGCACGAACGGCACGGCGTACACCGCGGCGGCGATCAGTACGGCCAAAAGCAGGCGCAGGTTGAGGTGGCGCTTGTAGCGCTGTTCGCCGAGCAGGTGCGGCAACAGCACCAGACCGGGCAGCACGAAGCCGATCAGGCCCTTGAACAACGACGTCAGGGCCAGCAACAGGAAAAACACCGTGTAGCGCCACAGCCGTGTGTCGTCGGGGCCGCGCCAATACCAGGCGACGGCTGCCAGCACGCCGCACACGGTGAGCACATCCGCCGTGGCCACGCGGGCCCAGAACAGGAAGTAGAACGTGGTGGCGAGCATCCAGCCGGCGATCAGCCCCGTGCCCTTGCGGAACAAACGTTCGCCGATCAAGTACACCAGCCACACACTCAACCACGCGCCGATCACCGATGGCAGGCGCAACGACCAGGGCCCGAGGCCCCCCGCCAGGTGGGCCGCGCCAGTGATCAGCCAGTAGGAGGGCAGGGGTTTGTCGTAATAGGGCACGCCCTTGAGATAGGGATCGAAATAGTCACCGCTCTGCAGCATCTGCAAGGCGATATTCGCCCAGCGGGTTTCCGGGCCCCACAGGTCACGTGCGCCCAGGCCGGTGAGCAGCAGCAGGGCCGAGACGCCGAGCAACAGCAGCAGGGCGCCGCGTTCGGTCTTGAAATAACCCGGCATCATGGCGCCTGCGGGTAGAGGATAAGTTCCAGGTAGCCCTTGTAGTAGCGTTTGCCTCCGGGCGGCAATTGCCCGGCCTCGCGCATTTCACTGGTGCTGTTGACTCGCAGCAGCACGCCGACCGAGCCGTGCTGGCGCGCCTCTTTGAGCCAGCCCTGAACCTGTTCCAACTCCACTTTGCGTGTGACCGCACCGGCGTACTGCAAGCCGTAGCGCAACTCGCCTTCGGTGTCATACAGCGCCACGTCGGGTCGTTGCAGGCGCCAGGCCAAGGCGCTGGCGCTTTCCAGTTCATTGCTCAGCAGCGCGTGGGTGTGCTGCAACTCATCCAGATGCTCCAGCACAAATTGGTCGGGCATTTCGTTATCGGCGATGTAGGCCGGCATGCTTGACGGCAGCAGCACTACCAGCAGGCCGATGCCCAAGGCCGGCATCGCCCACAGCGTCAGCGGCCGCACGCTTTGCAGCAGGTTGGCAAGGATCCAGCCCAGCAGCACGATAAACGCCAGGGACAGGCTGAACATCTCCGCATGGCTGTTGCTGTACAGCGGCCTGGCGATTTGCAGGTAGATCAGCCCGACCATGGCGGCCATGCCGATCACGAAGTTGAGCAGGCCATTGAGGCGCAGGGTGCGGGTTTTGCCCTGGCTGACCAGCTCGCTCAGGGTATGCCCCATCAGCAATGCGAGGGGCAGCAGGCACGGCATGATGTAGGTCGGCAGCTTGCCGTTGCTCAGGCTGAACAAGCCCAGGGGCAGCAGCAACCACAGGGCCAGGAAGGCGATTGCCGGTTGGCGCTTTTCTTTCCAGGCCTGGTACAGGGTGTTGGGCAGCAGCCCGGCCCACGGCAGGCAAGCCACCGCCATGATCGGCAGGAAGAACCACCAGGGCCGCACGTGTTGCGCGTTATCGGCGCTGAAGCGGCGGATGTGTTCATTCCAGAAAAAGAAGCGCCAGAAATCCGGTTCCTGAGTGTGAATCGCCAGCACCCAGGGCAAACACACCAGCACAGCCACGCCGATGGCCAGCGGGCCATACCGCAGCAACTCGCCCAGGCGGCGCTGCCAGAGCATATAGGGCACGGCAATCAGCACCGGCAGCGCCCACGCCAGGAAACCCTTGGTCATGAACCCCATGGCACACGCAAATCCCAGCACGGCCCAGGCGCCCAGGCGGCTGCGCAGGGTGCTGCTGTCGAGGGCAAACCACAGCGCCACCAGGCTCAGGTTGACCCACAGGGTGAATTGCGGATCGAGGTTGGAATACCCCGCCTGCCCGGCCACCAGGCCAAAGCTCAGGTAGAGCAGGGCACAGGCGAAGCTTTTTCGCGGGTCGTTCCACAGGCGACGGGCGATCAGGTAAGCGAGCAGCACGCTCAAGCCGGTGGTCAGGGCCGAGGCGATGCGCACGCCGAACAGGTTCTGGCCAAACACGGACTGGCCCAGGGCGATCAGCCAGTAACCGGCGGCCGGTTTTTCGAAATAGCGGATGCCCATGAAGTGCGGCGCCACCCAGTTGCCGCTCAGGAGCATTTCCTGGCTGATCTGGGCGTAGCGGGTTTCATCCGGTATCCACAAACCGTGCAGGCCCAGTGGCAACAGATAAAACGCGACGAAGGCCAGCAAGAGTACCGGCAGGGGGTTCAGGCGAGTCATGAAAACGTCGCTCCTTGACGTCTGATGGTGTTTTTTTCAATTAATGAAGTAATGGTGAAAGTCGTCACGGCGTTCACTAAATAACAGGAAATAGTCATAACGACCTTAATTAAGGACGCAACTAAACATGCCAGAACAGGGCTGTCTTTTTGCTGAACATAAGCCGTAGTGGCGGGAAGGGAATGACGTGGATTTATTTAAGCGCGGCAGGCCAGTCCTGGTTTTTCATGATGCCCAGGGCCTTGAACTTGCCGTTGGCCAGCACCTGCACGAACAGCGCGCTGCCGTACTCGGAAAACTTGGCGTGGGGGAAGCCCAGGGCGGTTTCAAAGTCGGCGATGCAACCGCTGTGGGTGACGAATACGAGGTTGCGTCCAGCCTGTTTGTGGCCGAGCAGTTCTTCACCCATGGCGTTGCCGCAGACGGCTTGTTCGCTGGAGGTCATGTCGGTTTTGCCGAACATGAAACGCGAGGTCTGGGCCGTGCGAATGGCGGGGCTTGAGAGTACGTCGGTGCCGTCCATACCCAGGGATTTAAAGGCTTTCCCCAGGTTTTCGGCGTGTTGGCTGCCATTGATCGTCACGCCTTCCACCGGGCCCAGGCACGGGTTGCTCGAACGGTCGCAGCGCTCTTCATGACGCACCAGTACGATCAGGTCGCCGTCGCGCCACAGCGGCAGCACCTGGGACGTCAGCAGGCGGTTGCCCACGCCGAGGTCCCGTGGGGAGGTCGGCCAGAACAGCGCGCAAGTGAGCAGCACGGCGACCACCGTAAGCCCGAGCCAAAGCGGTTTGAGGCGCTTGAAAAAGGCTCGGCGCGAGCGTGGTTTAATCAGGGTAAGGTCAACCACTACATTCACCATGGTCACTATCGGCTGTGTTGTATTAATTAGGCGCAACTTGTCGGCAAGTGCCCGAAGTGAAGCGCGAGGCTGTCACAGGGTGGCTGTCTTTTCGCTGAACATGCTGCGGTTAAAAGTTGCCAGGCGTGGCAACTAATAAGTTGTCGACGAGTGACGCTTGGCCGGCAATTTAAAGTGCGGTGGGTGGGCGGCCGGTGAAAACCATGTGAAAAATTTGCGTGGCCTTGATCCTCAGCCGTTATTCTCGATTGCCAGCCATCCGATGAGTGTTCCCATGTTGCAGGTGCAAGGTGTCTTCAAAAGCTACGCCACCCCCCAGGGCCCGTTGGCGGTACTGGCGGGGGTCGACCTGCACCTGGGGGGGCGCAGCAGCCTGGCGTTGATGGGTGAGTCCGGCAGCGGCAAGAGCACCCTGCTGCACTTGGTTGCCGGGCTTGATCGGGTGGACGGCGGCAGCATCCAGGTGGGTGAGCAGCGCCTTGACCAGATGAGCGAGGCGCAACTGGCCCACTGGCGGCGCACTGAGATTGGCCTGGTGTTCCAGCAGTTCAACCTGATCGGCAGCTTGCGCGTCGACGACAACCTGGCGTTCCAGGCCCGCCTGGCGGGGCGTTTTGACCCGCAGTGGCAGGCGCAATTGGTCGAACGCCTGGGCCTGGGGGACTTGCTCAAGCGTTACCCGGAACAACTCTCGGGCGGCCAGCAGCAACGGGTGGCGGTCGGGCGGGCGTTGGCCTCGCGCCCGGGTTTGCTGTTGGCCGACGAGCCCACCGGCAACCTCGACGAAGCCACCAGCGACGAGGTCCTGCAACTGCTGCTGGACCTGCTGCGCGACAGTCCCACCAGCCTGTTGATGGTCACTCACAGCCCACGCATCGCCGCCCGACTGGACCGGCAAGTGGTGCTGCATCATGGACAGGTCATGCCGACGTGAGGGTGTTTTACTGGACCTTGCGTGCCTTGCTCAGCCATTGGCGACAGCATCCGGTGCAGTTCTTCAGCGTGCTCACCGGCCTGTGGCTGGCCACCGCGCTGCTGACCGGGGTGCAGGCCCTCAACAGCCAGGCCCGCGACAGTTACGCGCGCGCCAGCCAATTGATCGGCGGCGAACCCCAGGCCAGCCTCAGTGCGCCGGACGCCGCCAGTTTCCCGCAAACGCTGTTTGCCCAACTGCGTCGTGCCGGGTGGCCGGTGTCGCCGGTGGTGCAGGGGCGGCTGCAACTCAAGGGGCATGAGGACGTGCGCCTGCAGTTGATGGGCATCGAACCACTGTCGTTGCCCGGCAGCGGCGCGGTGGCGGGGCAGCGCCTGAGCCAGGCGCAGATGCTGGCTTTCTTTGAACCGCCGGGGCGTACCTGGATTGCGCCGCACACCTTGCAGGCCCTGGGGCTGCGCGAGGGCCAGCAACCGCTCACGCTGAATGGGCAGCGCCTGCCGCCATTGCAAGTCCAGGCGGATATGGCGCCCGGCCTGTTGCTCACCGATATCGGGTTTGCCCAGGTGCTGCTGGAGATGCCCGGCCAGCTCTCGCGCCTGCTGGTGGACAAGGCCTTTGCCGCTCGCCATCCCACACCGCCCGCCGGGCTGCAGCTCAAGCAGGGCGAGGAGAATAACCTCGCGCGGCTGACCGAGAGCTTTCACCTGAACCTTGATGCATTGGGTTTCCTGTCGTTTGTGGTGGGGCTGTTTATCGTGCATGCGGCCATCGGTCTGGCCCTGGAGCAACGGCGCGGGTTGTTGCGCACCTTGCGCGCCTGCGGGGTGAGTGCGCGGATGTTGATCCTCGGCCTGGGGGTGGAGCTGGGGGCGTTGTCGCTGTTGGGGGGCGTGCTCGGCGTCGCCAGTGGTTACCTGCTGGCCAGCCTGTTGCTGCCGGATGTGGCCGCCAGCCTGCGTGGCTTGTATGGCGCCGAGGTGCCGGGCCAATTGAGCTTGAGTCCCTGGTGGTGGGCGGCAGGGTTGGGCTTGAGCCTGCTCGGCGCCTTGCTTGCCGGCGCCAGCAGCCTATGGCGCGCGGCGCGTTTGCCGTTGCTGGCGCTGGCCAACGCCCAGGCCTGGCACGAGGCCCATGGGCGCTGGTTGCGGCGCCAGGGCTGGGTCGCGGCTACGGCCTTGCTGATCGCGTTGTTGGCGTTATGGCTGGGCGACAGCCTGGCCGCCGGTTTTGTGTTGATGGCGGCCTTGCTGCTCGGCGCCGCCCTGGGCCTGCCGGTGCTGCTCAATGGCCTGTTGGAGGCGCTGCTGGGGCGCAGCCGTTCGGTACTCGGCCAGTGGTTCCTGGCTGACTGCCGCCAACAATTGCCGGCCCTGAGCCTGGCATTGATGGCGCTGCTGTTGGCCCTGGCCGCGAATATCGGCGCGGGCTCCATGACCTCGGGCTTTCGTCACACGTTCAATAACTGGCTGGAGCAACGCCTCACCGCCGAGCTGTACCTCAACCCGCAAAACCCGGCCCAGGCAGAGCAACTCAGCACCTGGCTGGCGCAGCAACCGTTGGTGCAAACCGTGTTGCCCACCTGGCAGGTCGCGGTGCAATTGCAGGGTTGGCCAGCGGATCTGTTTGGCGTGGTCGACGACCCGACCTATCGCCAGCACTGGCCGTTGCTGGAAGCGGCGAGGGCGCCGTGGGACCAGTTGCAGCAAGGCGAGACCCTGATGCTCAGCGAGCAACTGGCGCGGCGGCTCGGGGTGACGCTGGGTGATACGGTGAGCATTCCCACGCCCCAGGGGGTGTGGTCGCCCACCGTAGTGGGGGTGTATGCCGATTACGGCAACCCCAAGGGCCACGTGCTGGTCAATTCCCGGCACCTGCTGGCCCACTGGCCGACACTGGCACCGGCGCGTTTCAACCTGCGGGTGTTGCCAGAAAACGTGGCGCCGCTGGTGGCTGAAGTGCAGCGCGCCTTTGCCCTGGAAGACAGCCGTATCGTCGATCAACAGCAACTCAAGGGCTGGTCGAGCCAGGTGTTCGAGCGCACCTTCGCCGCCACCGCCGCGCTCAACAGCCTGACCTTGGGCGTGGCCGGCGTAGCGCTGTTCATCAGCCTGCTGACCCAGAGCCAGAGCCGCCTCGGTCAACTCGCCCCGCTGTGGGCATTGGGGGTGACGCGCAGGCAATTGATGCTGCTGAACCTGGGGCAAACCTGGCTGCTGGCGGTGCTCACGCTGCTGCTGGCATTGCCCCTGGGGCTGTTGC
Organism: Pseudomonas sp. NFX5; assembly: GCF_049132125.1. Lineage (NCBI taxonomy): Bacteria > Pseudomonadati > Pseudomonadota > Gammaproteobacteria > Pseudomonadales > Pseudomonadaceae > Pseudomonas > Pseudomonas sp. NFX5. Next base: position 61,763 of record NZ_JAFMZG010000007.1, on the reverse strand, counting down.
TGGCGTGGTGCCTGGACGCGGTGATCAACGTGCAGGCCTTTGGTTGGCGGCTGCCGTTGCAAGTGTTCCCGTGGCAGCTCGCACAATTGCTGGGGCTGGCGATGTTGGCCACGTTGTTGGCGTCGGCCTGGCCCCTATGGCAGCTGTACCGCAGCCGTCCGGCGGATTTGTTGAGGACGTTTGCCCATGAAGATTAGGGCGTTGATGTGTGCGTTATTACTGCTGGCGGCCTGCGACAAAGTCCCCGCGCCCCAGGAAAGCTTCGCCGGCCTGGGCAGTGACGCCGCCGACTTTGCCCAGGTGCTGTCCGGCAAGGTCTTCAGCTTTCCCGAAGACCACGGCTCCCACGATGGCTTTCGGATCGAGTGGTGGTACGTCACCGCCAACCTCAAGGACGCCCAGGGCAATGTGTTCGGCGTGCAATGGACGTTGTTTCGCAACGCCCTCAAGGCTGGGCCGACGCAGGCGGGCTGGCACGACTCGACCGTATGGCTCGGCCACGCCGCCGTCACCTCCGCCACCCGCCACTACGCTGCCGAACGCTTCGCCCGCGGCGGCGTCGGCCAGGCCGGGGCGCAGGCAGTGCCGTTCAACGCCTGGATCGACGACTGGAATTTCGCCAGCCAGCCCGGTGCCGCGAGCGCCTTGGCGGACATGCAACTCAAGGCCAGCGGTGCGCAGTTTGCCTACGACCTGCGCCTCACCTCCAGCCGGCCATTGGTGTTGCAAGGCGACAACGGCTACAGCCGCAAATCCGATCAGGGCCAGGCGTCGTACTACTACAGCCAGCCGTTTTTTACCGCCGAGGGCAATGTCAGCATCGACGGTAAGACGTACCAGGTCAGCGGCCCCGCGTGGCTCGACCGCGAATGGAGCAGCCAACCGCTGACCGCCAGCCAGACCGGCTGGGACTGGTTCTCCCTGCACCTGGACCGTGGCGAGCAGTTGATGCTGTTTCGGGTGCGGCAAACCGACGGCGCGTCCTACCTGACCGGCACCTGGATCGACCGCGAAGGCCACACCCAGACCCTGCACAACGCCGATATCCAACTGGCACCGCTGGACACCACGGCGATCGACGGTCGCCAGATTCCCACACGCTGGTCGCTGAAAATTCCCGGCAAGCAGCTGGATATCACCACCCAGGCCGTCAACCCCAAGGCCTGGATGAACCTGAGTATTCCGTATTGGGAAGGGCCGGTGCGGTTTGAGGGTGGGGTGGGGTACCTGGAGATGACCGGGTATTAGATGAAGAAATTTCCTACAAAAATACTGGACATACATACAGCTGTTGGCTAGATTCCATCCCAGGTGACCGGATGTCACCTGACCTTCAGTTTTTAACTATGGATGGATAAAAAATGAAATCGAAAAAAGCCTTTATGCTCGGTGCGGCCATGGCGGCCACCTGCTTCGTCTCGGCCTTTGCCCTCGCTGAACAATACCCTCACCTGGCTGCGCAAGCGGCGCCTCCTGCGGTCAAGCAAGGCTTGAAAAACGCTGCGAAGATCAAGGCCAACAAGGCGACGGCTGCCCTCAAGCAGCAATTGCTGGCGGGTGCCCAGCAGAAGAAAACCCTGTTTGCCCCCAAGGCGAAGGCTGACTCGGTGGTGGAAGACAACACTGCGCCGGCCAGGGTGACCAAGCTGCAGAAAACCACGGCCCAGTCGGCGCCTGCCGTACAGGCTGCGCTGGTCCAGGGCTGTGAGCAGACGCTGGACATCAACTCGCTCTACACGATCGATGGCGTGCAAACCGGCGACCTGCTGTGCTACCACTTCAACCTGCCGCAGAAGGCGCGGATCAATGTTCTGCTGGTCAACCAGACCGCAGGCACCGACATGTCGTTGTCGCTGTTCCAGGACGACGGCCAGGGCAATCCGCTGCCCCTGGGCACCTCCAATAACCCCGGCACGGGCGATGAAAGCCTTGGCGGCGTGGTGCCGGCCGGCGATTACTACTGGTTCATGGAGGCCAACGCGGCGGTCCAGGGCTCGAGCTTTCAGTTCGGCGTGGCGGTCGATACCAACCTTGATGCGTTCGAACCCAATGACACCCCGGACACGGCCTTCCAACTGCCGGACACCCTCAACTACATCAACGGCAATGCCGACAGCCTGGATGATGTCGATTACTTCGATTTCACCGCCGTCCGTGGCCAGAGTGTGGGTATTGCGCTGACGGCCGATGCGACCAGTGGCAGCACGCGCAACAAGTGGATCCTCGAGCGTTTCGATGGCGCCCAGTGGGTCACCGTGGGGGCCAACGTCGTGTCGACCTCGATCCCGAGCCCGGGTGTCGGTGGCGTGGTCAAAGTACGTGTGCGGCCGAACCAGCACCCGAACGAGCCGTGGAGCGCGACCGGCAAGTACAACTTGTCGTTTGGTTCCAACCCGCGGGTCAACAGCCCGGATGTGAAGGGCGAGGCGAACGTGTTGCGCATTCCGTATTCGGCTTCCGACGTGGGCTACGGTTACATGACCACCCAAGCCTATCGCGACCTGACCTGGACCATGGGCCTGTCGGACAGCACCGGTGCACCGCTGGTGGGCCTGCACCCGATCGTCTATCTCGACCAGCGGATCGACCCGGCCAACGGCGATATCGTCTACAAGGCGTATTCGGCGGCGACCGACAGTGCGGGCCAAGCGGCGGGCACGATCAACGTGGGCACCTGCTTCGGTGATTTCCAGACCACCTTTGTCGATTACGCCCAGGGCTACAACAACACCTGGCGTACCGACTTCAACTACGGCGTGTGGCGCATGGAAGTACTGGAATACCCGGGTATCGGCGTCGGTGGTGACAACACCGAGTTCGTCAGCTTCGGCCACCTGTGCAAACAGACCTTGCTGAGCAGCACCAAGAGCTGAACATGAGTGACCCGTAGTACCCAGGGCATACAGGCCAGGCGCCTGTATGCCCTGTTTGCGTTATTGCGCCAACGCCAGCTTCAACGACAAGCGCGCCATGCTCGTATTCTTCAATGAGCCCAGGTACAGCCAGTCGCCATATTCCCGGGCCGTGGTGATGGGCGAGTAATTGCCGGCGCTGCCATCCTGCAAATTGGCGATGACCTTGCCGTCGGTGTCCAGCCCCAGCACGAAGGCTTTGCGCTCAATGGGCTTGGGCACCACCATCAGCGCACGCACCATCACCTTGCGCAGCAAGGGGTAGCCGGCAAAGCTGTCCAGCAGCGGGTTGCGTGGTGAGTACAGCGCCACCCAGAAACGGTCCTGGCCGTTGAAACTGAGGTTGTCCGGCAGGCCGGGCAGGTTGTCGATAAACAAGTCGTGGTTGCCCGCACGTTCGCCCTTGAGCCAGTAGCGGCTGATGCGATACGCCCCGGTTTCATTGACCAGCAGGTAATTTTCATCGGGGCCGAGGGCCACGCCGTTGGCGAATTGCAGTTGGTCCAGCAACACCTCGGTGGTGCCGTTGCGAAAGTCATAGCGCAGCAGGCGACCATCGCCGCCATGCTCGATCACCGCCTCGCCATCCTGGCCATAACCCCAGCGGCTCGAAGCATCGCTGAAGTAGGCATAGCGCCCGCCGGCATCGATGGTCACGTCGTTGGTAAAGCCAAAGGGGACGCCATTGGCGCTGGCGCTCAGGACGGTCAGTTGGCGCTGGGGATCCAGCGCGAGCAAGCCCCTGATCCCGTCGGAAATGATCAAGCGCCCGTCCGGGTGCAGCGCCATGCCCAGCGGCCGACCACCGGTGTTGGCCAGCACTTCCAGAGTGGGGCTGTCGGGCGACGTGCGGATGATGCGGCCGTCATGCAGCCCGCTGATCAGAAGCCCCTGGGCATCGAGCAGCAAGGCCTCGGGGCCGGCGATGCCCTGGGCGCCGATTTTCTGCACAGCCTTGAGGCGTTGGTTGTCGGCATAGGCGCCTTCCTTCATCGATGGCGCCTTGGGCGGAGCCCAGTTCACCGGTTGCACTTTGGTCGGCATCAACAGCAGGAAAGCGATCACCGCCAGCAGCAGCACAAACAGCAGATGACGCATTTTCTTTCGACGGGTACTCATGACGATTCCTGGTTGTCGTTGGGGTTCGGTTCCCAGTACAGGGTGCCGAACAGGTAATCCATCAGCGGGAGGACGATATTGAAATTGCGCCCCTGCATCAGCTCGCGGCGGTGATGCAGGGCGTGCAGTCGATGCATCTGGCGAATCCACGGCAGGCGCGCCAGCGGGTGGTCGGCGGGCAAGTGCTCGCAGGCGTGGAACACTTCGTAGAGCAGGTAACCGAGGATCATGCTCCCGGCGAACAGCCCGGCGACATTGGCGTTCAGGTGCTGGAGCAACCACCAGGCGGGGAGGGTGATGACCAGGCTGTGCAGCACGATCAGCCACGCCGGAAAGAGAATGACGCGCCAGTCTCGCGGGCTGTCGTAGGTCATGTGGCCGGGGGTAAAGAAGCTGTGGTGATCACCGGTGTGGCGCGCATAGAACAGGCGGGCCAAGGCGTGCTTGTGATGGCCGAGGTTGCGATGCACCAGGTAGATACAGAGGTTGAAGAACACCAGGGTCAGCGGCACGGTCAGCCACTCGAACGGCGTCACTCGGTGGGTGGAGGCCCCGGTCAGGCCGATGCAGCACACGCCATAGCCGAGCACAAAGCCGGCGTGCAGCCAGGGGTTGTAATGGGGGCTGACCTCGGCGCGGTAGCGGCTGCGAAACGTCTCGGTGGGGTGGACCATGGCGGGCTGCTCAGGTTTTTTTGTTGGAGACTGAGCTTAGTTGGTACACGGGAATCTGCGAGTTTTGCGCGCTGCGCCGGTGAAGGGATTCAGATCAACGGGTCCCAGCGCTGCGACCAGTCACTCTCGGCCTTGACCACTTCACGCAGCAGCCCCAGGGCCTGTTGCAACACCGCCGAATCCCGTGCCCGCGAGTACACCAGGAACGTCGGGAAGCTGAACTCCGGGGCCTTGGGCACGCGCTGCATCACGCCGCTGTCCAGGTAGCTCTGTACCACCCGCGTGCGGAAATAGCCGGCGCCGCCGTTCTCGAGGATGTACTGCAATGCCAGCGGTCCGAGGTTGAAACTCACCGCCGCGCGAGCCCTGTCGGGCAGGGCCGCGTCGTGCTGCTGGCGGAAACCCGGGCCCCAATCGATGTAGACGTACGGGGCCGGTTTGCTCGTCAATTGCACCAGGATCAGTTTTTCTTCCAGCACCTGCTCCACCTGCAACCCCGGCCAGTACTGCGGCTGGAACACCAGCGCCGCATCGAGTACGCCGAGCTCCAGCTGCCGCAGCAGGTATTCACCTTCACGCACTTCGGTGCGCAGGGCATGCCCGGGGATCTGTTCGCGCAGGGCCCGGGCCCAACCGAGCATCAGCGGGTTGCACAGGCTGACTTCACCGCCGATATGCAGCACATTGCGATAGCCATCGGGCAACGGCAGGTCGCGCCGCGCGGCTTCCCAGGTTTGCAGCAACTGGTTGGCGTACACCACAAACGCCTCGCCGTCGGCGGTCAGGCGTGCACCGGCGCGGTTGCGCACGAACAGCGTACTGCCCAGTTGGCTTTCCAGGTTTTTAACGCGGGCGGTGATGGCGGTCTGGGTGACGTGCAGTTTCTCGGCGGCGGCGGCCAGGCTGCCGCAGCGGGTGATTTCCAGGAAAGTGCGTGCCAGTTCGATGTCCATGAAGCCCCCGGGGATGAATGGGAGACATTGTAGAGGCAGGGGATTGGAATGCGGTCAGAAAATGTGGGAGGGGCAAGTCGAATCGTCGCACCGCCCCTCCCACATTTGGATCTACGGTGTTGGGGTGATCGGTGTCTGTAAGTGCCGGGTCGGAAACGCCTTGGCATACGCCCGGCACACTCGCAACACCTGCTCATCGGCAAACCGCGCGCCCACCACATGTAACCCCACCGGCAAACCATTCGCCGCCAAGCCGCACGGCACCGACGCCGCCGGCTGCTGGGTAAGGTTGAAGGGGTAGGTGAACGGTGTCCACTCGGTCCATTCCTGCATCCCGGAACCGGGCGGTACGTTGTGCCCGGCCTCGAACGCGGTGATCGGCATCATCGGCGAGACCAGCACGTCGTAATGCTCGTGGAACGCCGCCATACGGGCCACCAGCGCGGCGCGGGCTTCGAGGGCTGCGTTGAAGTCATCCAGGCTCAGTTGCTCGCCACGCTGGGCAATGCGCAGCAGCCCAGGGTCCAGCAGTTGTTTCTGTGCGTCGCTCATGGACCCGGTCAGGCGTGCCGCGCCCGCCGCCCACAAGGTGCTGAACACCTCCAGCGGGTCGCTGAAGCCAGGGTCGATCTGCTCGACATGGGCACCCAACTGCACCAGGCCCTCGACCGCCCGGGCGACCACCCTGGCCACCTGCGGGTCGACATCCACGTAGCCAAACGTGGGGCTGTAGGCCACGCGCAGGCCGTTCAAATCCGTGTGCGGCGTGAGCCATGGCGTGGTCCTCGGCGCGCCGATCAGGCCATCCCGCGTATCCTGCTGTGCCACGGCCTGCAGCATCAGCACGCTGTCTTCCACGGTACGGGTCATCGGCCCCAGGTGCGACAGGATGGTCATTGAACTGGCCGGCCATTGCGGTACATAGCCGAACGTCGGCTTGATGCCGAAGGTGCCGGTAAACGCGCAGGGGATGCGGATCGAGCCGCCGGCATCGCTGCCCTGGTGCAGCACGCCCAGGTTCAATGCAGCTGCCGCGCCCGCGCCGCCAGACGAGCCGCCCGCCGTGGTGCGGGTGTCCCACGGGTTGCGCGTGATGCCGTACAGCGGGTTATCGGTGACGCCTTTCCAGCCGAATTCCGGGGTGGTGGTCTTGCCCAGCAGCACCGCGCCGGCCTTGCGCATAAAGGCCGGGAAGGGCGCGTCGACGTCCCACGGCCCCTCGGCCGACGAGGTGCGCGAGCCCTTGCGGGTGGGCATGCCGAGCGTCAGCGTGAGGTCCTTGATCGAGGCGGGCACGCCATCCAGGGCACCGCAGGGTTCACCCTTCAACCAGCGTTGCTCCGACGCCCGCGCGGCGCGCAGCGCGCCCTCGGGGTCCACATGGCAGTAGGCGTTGACCACCGGGTTGTGGCGTTCGATGCGCAGCAATGCGTCCTCGGTGACGTCCACCGGCGACAGGGTCTTGTCGCGAAAATGCGCCAGCAGTTGTACCGCCGTCAGTTCACCTATGTCACTCATGGCTGCTCCCCCTGTGCCGCGTTGACCATGGCGCGCAGCAACACGGCGCATCCGGCCGCCAGGTCATCCGGCGCGGCGTTTTCGATTTCGTTATGGCTGATGCCGCCTTCGCACGGCACAAAGATCATCCCGGCCGGGCCCAGCTCGGCGACGAAAATCGCGTCATGCCCGGCGCCGCTGACGATGTCCATATGGCTCAGGCCCAAGGCACCCGCCGCATCGCGCACGGCGTTGACGCAGGCCGGGTGGAAGTCCAGGGGCGGGAAGTCGGCGGTGGGCGTCAGTTCGAAGGTCAACCCGTGCCGGGCTGCTGTGGCGTCGATCACGCCACGTACTTCATCGACCATGGCCTGCAGCTTGTCGGCATGCAGGTGGCGCAGGTCGAGGGTCATGTGCACCTGGCCGGGAATCACATTGCGCGACCCCGGGTGCAGGCTCAGGCAGCCGACCGTGCCGCAGGCGTGAGGTTGTTGCTGGTGGGCGATACGGTTGACCGCGCTGACCACCTCGGCGGCGCCCACCAGGGCGTCCTTGCGCAGGTGCATCGGCGTCGGGCCGGCGTGGGCCTCGACGCCGGTGAGGGTCAGGTCGAACCACTTCTGGCCCAGGCAGCCCATGACCACGCCGATGGTGGTGGCCTGGTCTTCCAGCACCGGGCCTTGCTCGATATGCGCTTCGAAATACGCGCCGACCGGGTGGCCCGACACCGCACGTGAACCGGCATAGCCGATGCGCTGCAACTCGGTGCCCACCGACAGGCCCTGTTCGTCCTGCTTGTCGAGGGTGTCCTGCAGGTCGAACTTACCGGCAAATACCCCGGAGCCCATCATGCACGGCGGGAAGCGCGAGCCTTCTTCATTGGTCCATACCACCACTTCGATCGGCGCCTGGGTCTCGATGTTCAAATCGTTGAGCGTGCGGATCACTTCCAGCCCGGCCATCACCCCGTAGCAGCCGTCGAACTTGCCGCCGGTGGGTTGGGTGTCGATGTGGCTGCCGGTCATCACCGGGGGCAGGGCGGGATTACGCCCAGGGCGGCGGGCGAAGATATTACCGATGGCGTCGACACTGACGCTGCACCCGGCGGCTTCGCACCACTGTACAAACAGGTCACGGGCCTGACGGTCCAGGTCGGTGAGGGCCAGGCGGCACACGCCGCCCTTGACCGTGGCGCCCAGTTGCGCCAGGTCCATCAGCGATTGCCACAGGCGGTCGCGGTTGATCAGCGGGGCGTTGCCCTGGAGCGGTTGCGCAAAACTGTTCATCTGTATTCTCCCGTCAGGCGCTCAGCGCCAGGTAGCGGTTCTTGATGGTCGGGTCGGCGCGGAAGGCGGCGGCACTGCCTTCGTAGACCACGCGGCCCTGTTCGAGGACGTAATGGCGGTCGGCGAGCTTGTCGCAGACCATCAGGTTCTGTTCCACCAGCAGCACCGGCAGGCCGTCGTCCTTGACCTTGCGCAGGATCTTCACCAGTTCGTCGACGATCACCGGGGCGAGGCCTTCGGTGGGTTCGTCGAGGATCAGCAACTTGGGGTCGTTGAGCAGGGCGCGGGCGATGGCGAGCATCTGTTGCTCGCCGCCGGAGAGTGCATGGCCGGCGTTCCTGCGCCGCTCCTTGAGGCGCGGGAACATGCCGTACACGTCTTCGAGCTGCCAGCGGCTGGTCTTGCGCACGGCGATGCGCAGGTTTTCCTCGACGGTCAGCAGGCGGAAGATCCCGCGATTTTCCGGCACCAGCGCCAGGCCCTGGCGCGCGATTTCAAAGATTTTCTGCCCCACCAGCGCCTGGCCGTTGAAGTGGATCTGGCCCTGGCGCGGGCAGATGATGCCGAGGATGCTGCGCAGGGTGGTGGTCTTGCCCGCGCCATTGCGCCCGAGCAGGGTCACCAGTTCGCCGGGGTTGACCCTCAGCGACACGCCTTCGAGCACGTGGCTCTTGTCATAGTAGGAATGGATATTCTCGACGATCAGCATCAGGCAGCCTCCCCAAGATAAGCACTGCGCACGCGTTCATCGGCACGCACGAACTCCGGCGTGCCTTCCACCAGGATCTGCCCGTGGCTCATCACCGTGATGCGCTGGCTGATGGACATGACGATGCTCATGTTGTGTTCGATCAACAGCACGGTGTGGTCGCGGCCGAGGTCGCTGATCAACTGGGTCATGATCGGGATGTCATCGATGCCCATGCCCGAGGTGGGCTCGTCGAGCATCAACAGTTTGGGCTTGGAGCAGATCGACATGCCCACCTCCAGCACCCGTTGCTGGCCGTGGGACAACTCGCCGGCCAGGGTCTCGGCGCGGGCGCTGAGTTGCAGGCGTTCGAGCACCTGGTCGGCCATCTCCAGGTGTTCGCGCTTGCTGTCCACGCGGCGCCAGAAGTTCAATGCACGTGCACCGTCGCGGCCCTGGGCGGCGAGGCGCAGGTTTTCGCGCACGCTGAGGTTCTGGAACAGGCTGGTGAGCTGGAACGAGCGCGCCATGCCCAGGCCGACGCGGCCGTGGGCCGGCTTGCGCATCAGGTTCCTGCCGTCGAAATGAATCGCTCCGGCCGTGGCCTGGCGTTCACCGGTCAGGCAGTGGAACAGGCTGGTCTTGCCCGCGCCGTTGGGGCCGATGATGGTGTGGATGGTGCCGGCTTCGACCTTGAGGTTCACGCCATTCACCGCACGGAACGCGCCATAGGCCAGTTCCAGGTCCTGGGTTTCCAACAGGATGCTCATAGCCCTTCCTCCTTGGCGACGACGGCGGCCTTGCGACGGCCGCGCACGCGCTCGAACAACGCGGCCAGGCCGCCCCACAAACCGCCGCGCATGAAGATCACCACCAGGATCAGGATCACCCCCAGCAGCATCAGCCAACGGGGCCACAGGTCGGAGAGAAAATCCCCCAGCAGCACGATGGACCCGGCGCCCAGCAACGAACCGAACAGCGAGCCGGTGCCGCCGATAATGGTCATGATCAGGATGTTCTCGGACATCGCCAGGTCGATATTCGACAGCGGCACAAAGTGCAGCAGCATGGCGTACAGCGCCCCGGCAATCCCGGTGACTGCGCCGGACAGCACGAACACCAGGATCTTGAAATGCCGCGTGTCGTAGCCGATGGCCGAGGCGCGGGTTTCGTTTTCGCGGATCGCCATCAGCGTGCTGCCGAACGGCGAGGCGATCACCCGGCGTGCGCCGATAAAGATCAACAGGAACAGCACCGCGACAAAGCCATAGAACGCACGGGCGTCGGCCAGGGACAGCAGCACGGTATCGCCGATGCGGATTTCCGGGCGTGGCACGCTGAGCAGGCCGTTGTCGCCACCGGTCCAGTCGCTGAGGGTGTAGGCGACAAAGTACGCCATCTGGCTGAAGGCCAACGTAAGCATCACGAAGTAGATGCCGGTGCGCCGGATTGCCAGGGCACCCACCAGCAAGGCCAGGAAGCCACCGGCGATGGCGGCACCCAGCAGCGCGGCGAACAACCCCAGTTGCAGGTGGATCATCAGCAGTGCCGCACAGTAGGCACCGGCACCAAAGAAGATGCCTTGGCCGAATGACAGCAGCCCGGTGTAGCCCAGCAACAGGTTGCAGGCCAGGGCGGCCATGGCAAAGATCAGGATCTCGCTGGCCAGGGTCGCCGAGGGCAATAGCACGGGCAGGCCGATCAGCACCGCCACGACCCACAGCAACATGGCGCGCGATTGGGTTTTGGCAAACGGCAGGGGATTTTTCTCGCTCATGTCAGGCTCTCCCAAACAGGCCGTAAGGCCGCACCAGAATCACCACGGCCATGGCGCCGTAGATCATCAGGCTCGCGCCTTGGGGCCAGAGTGTGGTCATCAGGCTTTGCACCACGCCGACCAGCAAACCGCCGACCAACGCACCGCTGAACGAGCCCATGCCGCCGATCACCACCACCACGAAGGCGATGCCGAGAATCTCCGGGCCAACGAACGGCTGCGCACCGCGCAACGGCGCGAACAGCACCCCGGCCATGCCGGCCAGGCCCACGCCGAGGGCGAAGGTCATGGAGAACAGGCGGAAGATATTCGTGCCGAGCAGCGACACGGTCTCGGTGCTTTCACTGCCGGCGCGCACCAGGGCGCCGAAGCGCGTGCGCTCCAGCAGCAGCCACAGGCCCAGGCCCACCAGCCCGGAAAACACGATGAGGAACAGGCGGTAGTAGGGGTAGACGAAATCACCCACCACCAGCACGCCGCGCAGCAGTTCCGGCACGGCGACGCTTTTGCCCACCGGGCCCCAGATCATCACGCTGGCTTCCTGGATGATCAGCGCGATGCCCAGGGTGACCAGGATCTGGAACATGTGCGGCAAGTGATAGATCCGCTGGATCAACAGCCGCTCGATCACCCAGGCCAAAGCGGCCACCACCAGCGGCGCAATCAGCAGCGCCAGCCAGAAGTTGCCGGTGAGGCTCACGGCGGTGTAGCAGATGTAGGCGCCCAGCAGGAAGAACGCGCCGTGGGCGAAGTTGACGAAGTTGAGCAGGCCGAAAATGATCGTCAGCCCGACCGCGATCAGGAAGTAGATCATTCCCAATCCAAGGCCGTTGAGTATCTGGAACAGGTAAAGATTAAGCATGCAGAAACCCTCGAACAGGTGGCCGCCGGGGCGGCCCTGCCGTGTACAACGGTGGTGTTTTAGCGGATCAGGCGAGCGTGCAGCCCGTGGCTTCCACCGGCGGGAATGACTGGCCGGCGCTGAGCACCTTGGCCAGGTCATCCTTGTCGGCCATCTCGCCGGCGGCCTTGCCGACCAGCAGGTAGTAGTCCTTGATCACCTGGTGGTCGCCGGCGCGGATCGACTCCTTGCCGGTGGGGCCTTCGAAACTCAGGCCCTGCATTGCCTTGGCCACGGTCGGCCCGTCGAAGCTGCCGGTGGCGATGATGGTGTCGAGCATGACTTTGATGCTGATGTAGTCGGCGGCCAGCGGGTAGGTGGGGTTGATGCCGTACTTGGCCTGGGTCAGCTTGACCAGCTCGCGGTTGAGCGGGGTGTCGACCTGATGCCAGTACTGCGCGCCGAGGTACACGCCGTCGAGGATATCGCTGCCCAGTTCCTGGAACTGGTCGAGGCCGGCGGACCACACCAGCAGCACTTTCATGCGTTCCTTGATGCCGAAGTTCACCGCCTGGCGCAGGGTGTTGGACGACTGGCTGCCAAAGTTGAGCAACACCAGCACATCCGGCTTGGTGGAAATGGCATTGGTCAGGTAGCCGGAGAATTCCTGCTCCTGCAGCGAGTGGTAGCTGTTGCCGACGTGCTCCAGGCCATGTTCCTTGAGCACGTTTCTGGCGCCTTCGAGCAGCGCTTCGCCGAACACATATTGCGGCGTGATGGTGTACCAGCGCTTGGCATCCGGCAGCAGCTTGATCAGCGGCACCATGGTTTCGCGGATCGCGCCGTAGGTGGGCACCGACCAGCGAAACGTGGCGTGGTTGCAGTCTTTGCCGGTGACTTCATCGGCACCCACCGGGGTCATGAATACACCGCCAACCTTGTCGACTTCCTTGGCCACCGCGAGTGCCGACGACGACAGCGTACAGCCCTGGAAGAACCGCGCGCCGTCCTGCTGGATCGCCTCCTGCACCTTGCGCACGGCCTTGCCGGCGTTGCCCTCGGTGTCGATGACCTTGTAGTTCAAGGGGCGGCCCAGCAGCTCGGTGTGTTGTGCCACCGCCAGGCGCGAACCCATGTCGGCAAACTTGCCATAGCTGGCAAAGGCGCCGGACATGGACTTGAGGCCGTAAAAGGTAAAGGGCTCGGCGGCGAATGCGGACCGTACGCTCAGCGGAAGACTGAGGGCGGCGGCCGCGGTAAGACTGGCTTTCAATAACGTACGACGCTGCATGGGGTGACTCCCTGGTTTAGTTATTGGCAGGAGTAGCAAGGGCGATACGGTGGAGCAGGGCCTGTGGGCAGGCCTGTTATTGGGGTAACGCAGTGAATGCAGTCAACTGTGGGCGGGGTGTTTTCAGTGGTTGTGGTCGAACTCCAGTAGAAAGTGCGGGCTGACCTGGCCTTCCAGCGCGGTCATATGGTGTTCGGCGTCGCACATATGTTCATGCATCAGGCTGCGTACCGCGCCTTCATCCCCGGCGCGAAAGGCGTTCAGCAGTTGCTTGTGATAGTCGAGGTTGGCCGCGTCGAACTGCTTGCGCTTGGGCTTGTAGGCTTTTTTCAGTACCACCAGGTCGCGCAGCAGGTCGTTGAGAAATTGCGCCATAAAGCTCAGCAACGGGTTGGGGCAGGCCTTGGCCAGCAGGTTGTGGAACTCCAGTTCCGCCAGGCGTTGCTCGCGCTGGCCGGCTTCGCTGTCTTCGGGGGCGCTGCAGAAATCCACGTTGTCCTGCAATGCCCGGTAGTCGTCCTCACTCAGGCGCCCGAGCACCGACACCGCCAGTTCCACTTCGATGACCTTGCGCAACTGGTACACCTGCTCGCCGTCCAGGTGCTGGAAGTGCAGGTAGTTACGCAGCGCGCGGCTGGCGGGCTCCGTGCCGGCCTGGTTCAGGTAGGCACCGCCGCTGGGGCCGGTGCGCGTACTCACCAGCCCCTCGACCTCCAGGGCCTTGAGCGCTTCACGGGCCGAGCCCTTGGAGCACTGGAAGCTTTCCATCAGCTCACGCTCGGTGGGCAGGCGGTCGCCGGGCTTCAAGGCGTCGGTGACGATGGAGCGCTTGACCGACTCGACAATCACGTCGGACAGCTTCTGGCGTTTGCGGCGTAGCGGGCGAGTCAGCATGGGTTCGATTTATCGTATTAATGCGGATAAATAGTACTTAATAACGATTGCGACGGAGCGTCAACGCAGGGTGTCGTTTTCGGCGGCAACAGGTCGTAAACGACGCGCTACTGCCTGCCTGCCACGTCAAGGCAGCGAGTCGACGGTGGCGGCTGTTTGCCATAGGCGAGGAAGTCACCCACCCATCGGTTGATACAGCCGCCGGCGTCCGGTTTGGCGGGCTCCTTGAGGCGCAGTTGTTCGACCCCAAGCCTACCCGCCATGGTGTGTTCGGCGTTGACCAGCACCATGCGTGCGACGCGCTCGGGAAACACTGCGGCATAGCGGCTGCCCAGGCGCGTGGCGAGGGTGTCCCCCAGGTAATGCAGTTGGGCGTCGCCCAACTGGGCGCGGACGTACTCCATATCCCGTACGGCCTGTTCGACGCCATGCTCCTGAGTGAGGTCGCGGGGGCTGAGTTCGATCATGTCGTAGCGGTTGAGCAGCGTGCGATAGGCTTGTGTGGAATACGTGTCTCAGCGGCTGGCGAGGTGAATGGCGAAGGTGCTTCCGTAGTTTTTTTGCGCGGTGTCGCCGGCCTGGGTGAAGACCACGCCCTTGCGGTTCAGGGGATCGCGGGCGCCGACACGGGTCAGGTAGAGGCGCTGGTGGCCTTGCCAGGGGGCGGCATGGTTGCGCGGGACGGTGACGATGCCGCACTGGGTGCGCGACAGCACCTCGGGGTCAAGCCGTTCGGTGGTGGGGAGGGGGCAATCGAGCAGCCAATCAATGGCGGTGGGTTTGATCAGTGGCTCTGCCTGGCCAAGGTTTGCCATCAACCAGAGACAGCCGCACGCGAGGTATTTTGCAACATTCATCAGTGTTCCCTGGCAGCCGTGTGATAGCGGCATTTTTTACCAAGGAACCTGAGTCGAAGAATGTAGGGGCGGTAGACGACTTATGTACGAAACTGGAGTTTCGTTTATCAGATGCTGGTTTTCCAACCGCCGCCCAATGCCTTGTACAGCGCAATGCTGGCCTGCAGGCGTGACAGTCGCAATTGCACGTTCAAGTCCTGGGCGGCATACAGGGTGCGCTGGGTTTCCAGTACCGTCAGCAAGTCCTCGGCACCCGCCTGGTAGCGGCTTTCGGCGATCCGGAAGGCGGTTTGGGCCTGTTGCAGTTCTTCCGTTTGCCAGTGGCGCTGCTGGTCCAGGCGCGTGATGCTGCTGAGGGCTTTTTCCACATCGGCAAAACCGTTGATGATCGCGCCGCGGTAGGTTTGCAACAGCTCCTCCTGGCGCGCGCGCGCCTTGTCGCGCTCGGCGCTTAAACGGCCGTTGTTGAAGATCGGCCCGACCAGGCCGGCCGTCAGCGTGTAGTAGGGGCTGCGCAGGACGTCCACGGCCTTGTAGGCATCGGAGCCGAGTGTGGCGCCGAGGGTCAGGGCCGGCAGCATGGCGGCGCGGGCCACGGTGACGTCCGCCTGGGCCGCCGCCAGTTCGGCCTCGGCCTTGGCAATGTCCGGCCGGCGGCTGAGCAACTGGCTGGGCAGGCCGGCGCCGATGGCTGGCCAGGTCAGGTCCTGGAAGGGTTCGGTGCCCAGCTCCAGGGCCTGGACCGGTTGGCCGAGGAGGGCGGCAAGGGTGATCTGGGATTCTTCGGCCAGTTGTTGAATCAACGGCAGCTGGCGTTGCTGGCTGGCCACCAGGCTTTTCTGCTGGGCCAGTTCCAGGGCCGTGGCGGAGCCTGCGTCGTAACGGGTCTGCACCAGCTCGAGGACGTTACGCGCATTGGCCAGGTTCAACTCGGCGATCTGCTGGCGCTCGCGCGCCGCGAGGGTTTGCGCGTAGCGGTCGGCGACGTTGCTGAGCAAGGTCAGCTCCACGGTCGCCTGGTCGAACTCGCTGGCGCGCAGGCTGTGCAGGGCACTGTCACGGGCAGCGGCGCGGCCACCCCAGAAATCCACTTCGTAGCTGGCGGTGAAGTTGGCGCCGAAATTATCGACGGCGTCATCGCTTTGTGAGGCGTCAAGGTCCGGCCCGCCCGCGCCGTGCAACAACTTCTGGTGGCTGGCGGCAAGGTTGAACTTCACCTCGGGCAACAGTGGCGCCCCGGCAATCACCGCCGTGGCCTGGGCCTGGCGCACGCGGGCCATGGCGGCGGCCACGTCGAAGCTGTCACGCCGGGCCTGGTCGACCAGGCGGTTCAACTGCGGGCTGCCGAACTGCGTCCACCAGCGCTGGTTGGTGGCCCGGGCGGCGTCGCGTTCGGCGAACTGCCAGGCAGCCGGCGGCGCAATAGCGCTGTCCACGGCGGGCGGGTCACCGGCGCAGGCCGTGAGCAGCAGGCACAGGCCAAGTGCGGGCAGGTACGGGGGAATGGATCGTTTATTCACTGGTCAACGCCTTAACCGGATCGAGCCGGGCAGCTTTACGGGCCGGCATGAAGCCGAATACGACGCCGGTGACCAGTGCGCAACCGAATGCGCCAAGCACCGCCACCAGGGAAAACTGCACCGCCACCTTGGCCAGCACCAGCACGCCACCCACCAGCAGGGCCAGGGCAATGCCGCACAGGCCGCCGACCACCGACAGCATCACCGCCTCGGTCAGGAACTGGCGCAGGATGTCACGCTGGCGCGCGCCGGTGGCCATGCGAATGCCGATCTCGCGGGTGCGTTCGCGCACGGTCATCAGCATGATGTTCATCACGCCAATGCCGCCCACCAGCAGGGAAATCGCGGCAATCGAACCGAGCATCAACGACAGGGTGTTCTGGGTGCGCGCCTCGGCCTGGATCATCGCCGCGTTGTTGGTCAACTCGTAGTCGCGCTTGCCGTTGTGCAGCTTTTGCATCAACTGATCGATGGCCACTTCGGCCTCGTGGACCTTGCGCGCATCGGCGGCGGCAATCACCACGTATTCGGGGTTGTAGCTGCCGAACAGGCGCACGCTGGCGGCGGAGTAGGGGATGGCGATACGGTCATCACTGTCTTTGTTGCCGGAGCTGGCGCCTTTCTCCGCCAGCACGCCGATCACCTGGAACGGTACGTTTTCGATCAGGATGTATTGCCCGATGGGGTCGACCTCTCCCTTGAACAG
Organism: Pseudomonas sp. NFX5; assembly: GCF_049132125.1. Taxonomy (NCBI): domain Bacteria; kingdom Pseudomonadati; phylum Pseudomonadota; class Gammaproteobacteria; order Pseudomonadales; family Pseudomonadaceae; genus Pseudomonas; species Pseudomonas sp. NFX5. Next base: position 44,748 of record NZ_JAFMZG010000007.1, on the reverse strand, counting down.
CTTTTCCCGCACGCGATGGCCGATCACAGCCACGGTGGCAGCCGCACGCTCGTCGGCCGGCGTGAAGTAACTGCCCTCGACCACCGGCCAATTGAAAATGTCCGGGAAATTGGTGTCATTGCCGCCCACATAGGCCATGTAGTCGACGTTGCCATAGCGCACGCCGGCTTCGGTGCCGTTGACCGGCATGATGCGCTTGATCTGGGGCAGCGCCGCCAGCGCCGCGACGTCGTTGAGGGTGACGATACCCAGCGGCGTGCGCGGGTTGGGCGATGAGCCGCTGAGGTAGAGGATGTTGGAGCCGAACGCGCCCATCTGCGCCATGACCTGGCGTTTGCTGCCTTCGCCCACGGCCAGCATCACCACCACCGAGGCCACGCCGATGATGATCCCCAGCAGGGTCAGTGCGGTGCGAAAACGGTTGATCCACATCACCCGCCAGGCGGCCTGGACCGCGTCCAGCAATTCGGCTTTCCACGCGCCATTGTGTTCGGCGCCGTCGGCCAGGCGCTGGCGCAGGTCCACGGCTTGCAACGCGCCGCTGTTGGCCGGTAGGGGAGCGGCGCCGTCATCGGCCGAGTCACTGATGATCAGGCCATCGCGAATCTCGATGATGCGATTGGCCCGCGCCGCGACTTCACGGTCGTGGGTGATCAGGATCACCACATGGCCCTGGCTGGCCAGTTCGTCCAGCAGGCTCATCACCTCGGCACCGCTGTGGCTGTCGAGGGCACCGGTGGGTTCATCGGCAAGGATGATGTGCCCGCCGTTCATCAGCGCCCGAGCGATCGAGACACGCTGTTGCTGGCCGCCGGACAGCTGGTGCGGACGGTTACCGGTGCGCTCGGCCAGGCCCAGGCGCGCAAGCAGGGCGTGGGCGCGGGCATGGCGTTCGGCGGCGCTGATGCCGGCGTAGATCGCCGGCATCTCGACGTTCTCCTGGGCCGAGGCCGAGGGGATCAAATGGTAGCCCTGGAACACAAAGCCGAACGCCTCGCGGCGCAGCCAGGCCAATTCGTCGCTGTCCAGGTGGGCGACGTTTTCCCCCGCGAACAGGTACTCGCCCAGGCTTGGGCGGTCGAGGCAACCGAGGATATTCATCAACGTGGACTTGCCGGAACCGGAAGCCCCGACGATGGCGACGAATTCCCCGGCATGGATCGACAGGTCGATGCCGCGCAACACGTCGACCTGCGGGCTGTCGCCACCGCCGTAGGATTTGCGGATGTTCTTGAGTTCGATCAGGGGCGTGGTCACCTCAACCCCCGTTGCCGTCGGCCGGGCCGATCAGCAGGTGATCGCCTTCGTGCAGGCCGTCGAGCACTTCGACCCGCAGGCGATCGCTGATGCCCAGGCGGACTTCACGTTCTTCGATGCGGCCGTTGGTGGCGACCACGCGGGCGATCTGCTTGTCGGCACTGGAGGTGCCCAGCAGTGCGGCCACCGGTGCGGTGAGGACATCCTTGACCTGGCTGGCGACGAAAAATACCTGGGCGGTCATTTCGGCCATCAACGCGTTGTCGCTGTTGTCCACATCCAGCAGCACGGTGTACAGCACCACGCGCCCGCTGCCGCTCTTGCTGGAACTGTTGGGGCTGCCGCTGCCCTGGGTTTCATTCAGCGGCTTGGGCGGGATCGGCAGGATCTGCCGCACGGTACTGGTCCAGCGCCGGTTGCCGCCGCTGAGGGTGGTGAAGTAGGCGGTCATGCCCGGTTTGACGTGGCCGATGTCGGCTTCCGAGACTTCCGCCCACACGGTCATCGGCGACAACTTGGCGATCCGCAGGATCAGCGGCGTCTGCTGCTGGGCATTGAGGGTCTGGCCGACCCGCGCGTCCACCGCGACCACGGTGCCGGTCATCGGTGCGTAGATGCGCGTATAGCCCAGTTCCGCTTCGTCGCTGCGCAGGCTGGCCTGGGCCTGGAGAATCTGCGCCTGGAACATGTCCATCCGGGCCTGGGTGGCACTCAGTTCGGCCTTGGCGGTTTGCACGTCTTCCTCGCGGGTGGCGTTGCCGGCGGCCAGGCGCTGCTGGCGCTGGTACTTCTGGCGGGCGAGGGCGTGCTGGGCCTTTTGCTCCTGCAACTGGGCCTTGAGGTTTTCGATGGCGTAGCGGCTGGCGTCGAGCTTGGCTTTTTGCGTCGAGGGGTCGATCTCCACCAGCAATTGGCCTTCCTGCACCTGGTCGCCGGCTTCAACGTGGATCTTGCGAATCTGCCCGGACGCCTGGGCGCCCACGTCGACATACCGGCGCGGTTGCAGGGTGCCCAGGGCCGTGACGCTGTTTTCAATAGTGCCGCGGGTGACGGTGACGGTGGTCAGGTTGTCACGCCCCGGCGGCAACACCTGCCAGGCGGCCACGGCGATGATGGGAATCAGGCACGCGATAGCGAGCAAGGCGCGTCGGGCAGGTCGAGGGCGTTTCATGCTTAGGTTCCAGCCGGGAAAGTTCGGAGCGCAGTTGCGCAGAGCTGACAGTTAAACGAGAGAATTGCCCGAGGATTTAGGCTGTTACATAAGTGGTTACAGGTCTTGTGGAGAAAAAAAACGGCCTGTAGGTGCAAGTCTTGTTTAAAAGTAGATGAGAATTACTATAAATTGCACCTACCCAAACTGCCATTACTGAATACGCCGTCTTTTTTCGCACTCAAGGATCTGATGCCGCCACCCGGCGGCCGGGAGTCATGTTGGAAAACTACTATCGCGAGCTGGTGTGTTTCCTCAACGCCAAGCTGGGCAACCGTCAGGTGGCCGAGGATGTGGTGCATGACGCTTATGTCCGGGTGCTGGAACGTTCCAGCGAGACGCCCATCGAACAGCCGCGTGCCTTTTTGTATCGCACCGCGCTGAACCTGGTGATCGACGGCCACCGGCGCAATGCCCTGCGCCAGGTCGAACCCCTGGAGGTGCTCGACAGCGAGGAGCGCTTTGCCGCCTGTTCGCCCCATGCCACCCACGACTACGGCCAACGCCTGGCCTTGCTCGAACGCGCCCTGGCCGAGCTGCCGGCGGCCTGTCGCGACAGCTTCCTGCTGCGCAAACTCGAGGGTCTGAGCCACCTGCAAATCGCCGAGCGCCTGGGTATTTCCCGCGCTCTGGTGGAAAAACACATCGTCAACGCCATGAAGCACTGCCGGGTGCGGATGCGCGAGTGGGACGCGCACTGATCACTGTTCGGTTAAATTTTTTTTCACTGTCCTCGTTTCCTATCAACACATGACCTGTTGTGCAGGTCTCGAAGGTATTCCCGCCCCACCGCCAAGGGGCTTATCCAGAGGACACTGGAATGACACAGGCAATTGCTTCGCCCGCGGTTCACGACCTGATCGGTATCGGTTTCGGCCCTTCGAACCTGGCGCTGGCCATCGCCCTGCAGGAGCGCGAAAAGGCCCAGGGCAAACTGGACGTACTGTTTCTCGACAAACAGGCCGATTACCGCTGGCACGGCAATACCCTGGTGACCCAGAGCGAATTGCAGATTTCGTTCCTCAAGGACCTGGTGACCCTGCGCAACCCCACCAGCCCGTACTCCTTCGTCAATTACCTGAAAGCCCACGGCCGCCTGGTGGACTTCATCAACCTGGGCACCTTCTACCCGTGCCGCATGGAGTTCAACGACTACCTGCGCTGGGTCGCGGGGCAGTTCCAGGCCCAGGCCCGCTACGGCGAGGAAGTACTGGCCATCGAGCCGATCCTGCACCAGCAACAGGTCGAGGCATTGCGCGTGATCTCCCGCGACGCCCTGGGCGAGCAGCATGTGCGCACCACCCGTTCGGTGGTGGTCAGCGCCGGCGGCACGCCGCGCATTCCCGAAACTTTCAAGGCCCTCAAGGGCGACAGCCGGGTGTTCCACCATTCCCAGTACCTGGAGCGCATGGCCACCCAGCCTTGCGTGGACGGCAAGGCGATGCGCATCGCAATCATCGGTGGTGGCCAGAGCGCGGCCGAAGCCTTTATCGACCTGAACGACAGCTTCCCATCGGTACAGGTCGACATGATCCTGCGCGGTTCGGCACTCAAGCCTGCCGATGACAGCCCGTTCGTCAACGAAGTGTTCTCGCCGGCCTTCACCGACCTGGTGTTCCAGCAAGTCGGTGCCGAGCGCGAGCGCCTGGTCGCCGAGTACCAGAACACCAACTATTCGGTGGTCGACCTCGACCTGATCGAGCGCATCTACGGGATTTTCTACCGCCAGAAAGTCTCCGGTATCGCCCGCCAGGCCTTCCGCACCATGACCGTGGTCGAGAAGGCCACCCCCGGCCCCCTGGGCATCGAACTGGCCCTGCGCAACAACGCCAGCGGCGAAACCAGCGTCAACCATTACGACGCGGTGATCCTCGCCACCGGCTACGAGCGCGAGACCCACCGCGCATTGCTGGCGCCGCTGGAGGAGTACCTGGGTGATTTTGAAGTGGCGCGCGACTACCGCATCGTCACCGACGAGCGCTGCAAGGCCGGCGTCTACATCCAGGGCTTCAGCCAGGCCAGCCATGGCTTGAGCGATACGTTGCTGTCGGTACTGCCGATTCGCGCGGATGAGATTGCGGCGTCGCTGTTTGAAAATGACCGTAGCCGTGGCAAGGGGCGTTCGGTGCAGGATCTGCTCCTCGCCACCGCCAGCTGACAGGCTGCACTTGTGACACGGGGGGCTGGCTGATACTGTACAAAAAACCAGTATCGGTAAGCCTCCATGCAGTTGATCGAAAAACTCAGCATCCTCGCCGACGCCGCCAAGTACGACGCCTCCTGCGCCAGCAGCGGCGCGCCCAAGCGCAGTTCGGAAGGCAAGGCAGGGCTGGGCTCCACCGATGGCATGGGCATCTGCCACAGCTACACGCCGGACGGTCGCTGCGTATCCTTGCTCAAGGTGTTGCTCACCAACTTCTGCCTCTACGACTGCCAATACTGCGTCAACCGCCGCTCCAGCGACGTGCCCCGTGCACGCTTCAGCCCGGAGGAGGTGGTCACCCTGACCCTGGATTTCTACAAGCGCAACTGCGTCAGCGGGCTGTTCCTCAGCTCCGGCATCATTCGTTCGGCCGACTACACCATGGAGCAATTGGTGCGGGTGGCCAAACTGCTGCGCGAAGAGCATGACTTTCGCGGTTACATCCACCTCAAGACCATCCCCGAGGCCGACCCGGCGCTGATTGCCGAGGCCGGGCGCTACGCCGATCGCCTCAGCGTGAATATCGAACTGCCCACCGATGCCAGCCTGCAAACCCTGGCGCCGGAAAAGCAGATCGTCTCGATCAAGCAGGCCATGCAGACCATCTACACCGGCGAGCAGACGGTCTTCAACGAACCCCGTGCACCGCGTTTCGCCCCGGCCGGGCAGAGTACCCAGATGATCGTCGGCGCCGACGAGACCGACGACAGCACCATCCTCCACAGTGCCGAGGCGCTGTATGGCAACTTCAAGCTGCGCCGCGTGTATTACTCGGCCTTCAGCCCCATCCCCAACAGCCCGAAAAGCGTGCCACTGGCCGCGCCGCCGTTGATGCGCGAGCATCGCTTGTACCAGGCGGATTTCCTGCTGCGCAGCTACGGCTTCAGTGCCAACGAACTGTTCGAAGGCCCCGGCCACCTGGCCCTGGACATCGACCCCAAGCTGGCCTGGGCCCTGGAACACCGCGAGGTGTTCCCCCTGGACCTGAATCGCGCCGAGCCGACCTTGATCGCCCGCATCCCAGGGATCGGCCTGCGCACCACCCAGCGCCTGGTGGACCTGCGCCGCGAACGCAAGATCCGCTTTGAAGACCTGGCACGCATGCGCTGTGTGCTGGCCAAGGCCAAGCCGTTTTTCATCACCAGTGACTATCACCCGCAACAGGCGGACAGCACCAGCGTGCTGCTGCGCGAACAACTGCGCGACCACCCGCAGCCGCAGCAGATGGGGTTGTGGGGATGATCAGCCTGGAATGCGACAACCTTTTCAGCACCTGGCGCGAACAGGCGCGCTGGCTGCTCAGCCATCAGGTCGACCCCAGCCAGGTCAGCTGGGGCGAGGTACAGGCGGCGGACCTGTTTGCCACCGATGAGCCGATCCCCGCGGGCTTGGGGCCGTTCCAGGCGCGTGTTCCCAAGGCGCTGCTGGAGCTGTTGGCGTCAGCCGCCTGTTACCAAGGCGACCAGCGTTGGAGCCTGTTGTACGAAGTGCTCTGGCGCGTCAGCCATGGCGACCGCACCGCGATGCTGGCGGGGGATAAACTCGGCACTGAATTGCAGCGACGCATCAAGCAGGTGAGTCGTGAGGCCCATCACCTGCATGCGTTTGTGCGCTTTATCGCCTTGCCGGCAGAAGCAGGGCCCGAGTTGCCGGAGTACGTGGCCTGGCATGAACCGGCCCATGACATCCTCAAATCGGCCAGCCAGCATTTTGTGGGGCGCATGGGGCGCCATCGCTGGATGATAGCCACGCCGTTGGACGGGGTGTACTACGACGGCGAGCAGCTGACCCACCAGCGTGAGTGCCCCGAGGCGTGGCGGCAGCTGGCGCAGAATGTCGAGGATCCCCACAGCGCGATGTGGCTGACGTACTACAGCCACATTTTCAACCCGGCGCGATTGAACCCCAAGGTGATGGAAGGGCACTTGCCGAGTCGGTTCTGGAAAAATCTGCCGGAGGGCAGGTTGATCCCGGGGTTGATCAGCGAGGCGCGTACGGGGAAGCAGAAGGATGGGCAGGCGAAGCTGGTGGGGGCGCGCCAAGGTAAGAAAATCTTAAGCGGGCATGGTTAAAAATGTGGGAGGGGCGGTGCGACGATTCGACTTGCTCCCGATAGCGGTGGGTCAGTGAAAGATGAGCTGACTGACACACTGCTATCGGGAGCAAGCCCCCTCCCACATTCGACCTCATTGGCTTGGCGAGTGGGGCTCAGGCCAGTTCGATGGCGGTATTTTTCACCACCGCCAACTCCGGATGCGCCACCAACTTATCGATGTGCAGCTCATCATTGTTCAGCCAGATCTCCGATACCACCCGGTAGTGCTCCATGTCCCGGCAACGCATGCGCAGGCTGTAGTCGAACGGCCCGCTGATCAGCTGGCATTCGAACACCTGGGGGCAGGCCTTCATACAGGCTTCGAAGGCCTTTTGCGCCGAGCGCCCGCTCTGGTTGGACAAGGCCACCAGCACCAGCAGCGACAGCCCGGGCGAGACCATCTGCACATCGATGATCGCGCCGTACCCGCGAATCACCCCGCGTCGCTCCAGCTTGCGCACCCGCTCCAGGCAGGGCCTGGGGGTGAGGTGCACCAGTGACGAGAGCTTTTCATAGGTGATACGCCCCTGGTGGCGCAGCACTTCGATGATCGCCTCATCGATGCGATCCAGCGCAGGGGAGGTATGGGGTCCGTTGGCCTTGGTATCCATGGGTTTCACTTCAAACGGTTGGAAAGAAATTGCTGCAAGCGCTCGCTGTTGGGGTGGTCGAGGATCTCGGCGCCGCCTTGTTCCTCGACTCGGCCTTGATGCAGGAACAGCACTTGGCTGGACACCTGGCGGGCAAAGCCCATTTCGTGGGTGACCATCAGCATGGTACGACCTTCCTCAGCTAACGTCTGTATGACTTTGAGGACTTCTCCTACAAGTTCGGGGTCGAGGGCGGATGTGGGTTCATCGAACAGAATGATTTCCGGCTCCATCGCCAGGGCCCGCGCGATGGCCACGCGCTGTTGCTGGCCGCCGGACAGGAACGCCGGGTACTGATCGGCCACGCGGCCCGGCAGGCCGACCTTGTCGAGGTACATGCGCGCGCGTTTTTCCGCTTCGGCGGCACTTACCCCCAACACCCGGCGTGGGGCCATGGTGATGTTTTCCAGCACGGTCATGTGGCTCCACAGGTTGAAGTGCTGGAACACCATGGCCAGGCGCGTGCGCAGGTTCTGCAATTGTTCCTGGTGTGGCGCGCGGGCGCCGGCGCGGCCCTGGCGCATTTCGATGCTGATGCCGTCCAGGGTGATGACACCGGCGTCCGGCTGTTCGAGAAAGTTGATGCAGCGCAACAGGGTGCTTTTGCCCGAGCCGCTGGCGCCGATCAGGCTGATCACGTCGCCGTGGCGTGCGTTGAGGGACACACCCTTGAGCACTTCGTGTTCGCCGTAGCGTTTATGGATGCCCTCGACCTGCAGCTTGACGGCAGCAGTTGCCGCCTGGGTAACGGGTACATCGACAGGATAAGTGGCCAGGGCCTGCGCGGACTGATTCATGGGTTAGCCTCGGGTAGGAACAAGAAAACGCATCCAGCGACGTTCGGCCAGTCGGAACAGGCCCACCAGTGCAAAGGACAGCAGCATGTAGAGCAGGGCGGCGATGCCGAAGGCCTGGAACGTCAGGAACGTCTCGGCATTGGCATCGCGCGCCACCTTGAGGATGTCGGCGACGGTGGCGGTAAACGCCAGCGACGTGGCGTGCAGCATCAGGATCATTTCATTGCTGTAGGCCGGCAGCGCGCGGCGCAGTGCGGCAGGCACCACCACAAACAGGTTGAGGCGCCAGCCGTGCAGGCCATAGGCGCGGGCCGCTTCGAGTTCGCCGTGGGGAATGTTGCGGATCGCCCCGGCGAAGATTTCCACGGTGTAGGCGCAGGTGTTGAGCACAAAGGCCAGCAGGGTGCAGTTGAGGGCATTGCGGAAAAACTGGTTGAGCAGGGCGTTGTCCTGCACCACCTCCAGGCTGTACAGCCCGGTGTAGCAAATCAGCAATTGGATATACAGCGGCGTGCCGCGAAACAGATAGGTGTAGACCTCCACCGGCCAGCGCAGCCAGAAGTGCGCCGACACGCGGGCCAGCGCCAGCGGGATCGAGAGGAAAAACCCCAGCACCACCGAGATAATGAACAGCCACAAGGTCATGGCAACGCCGGACAACCCGGTGCCATCGCTGAACAGGTAGGCCACGCCGTATTGCTGGAACAGTTCGATCATCGCGCCATCCCCTTGATGCCGAGGTTATAGCGCCGTTCGAGGCGCTTGAAGATGCGGTTGGAGAGGGTGGTGATCACCAGGTACACCAGGCCTGCGAGGATCAGGAAGTACAACGGCTCGTTGGTGGTCTTGCCGGCGTTCTGCGCGGCCTTGACCAGGTCCGACAGGCCAATGATCGACACCAGCGCCGTGGACTTGAGCAGCACCAGCCAGTTATTGCCCAGGCCCGGCAGGGCAAAGCGCATCAGCTGCGGGAACAGCACCAGGTGAAAACGCTGCCAGCGGCTCAGGCCGTAGGCGGTGGCGGCTTCGAGTTGGCCGACCGGCACACTGAGGATCGCACCGCGAAAGTTCTCGGTGAAATACGCGCCGTAGATAAACCCCAGGGTGATGACCCCGGCGGTAAACGGGTCGATTTCAAAGTAGTCCCAGCCGAACACTTCGCTCAGGTCGTTGAGCCACAGTTGCAGGCTGTAGAAAATCAGCAGGATCAGCACCAGGTCCGGCACGCTGCGGATCAGCGTGGTGTACAGCGTGGCCGGCACCCGCAGCCATTGGGCGCTGGACAGTTTTGCGCCGGCGGCGATCAGGCCCAGGGCGAGGCTCAGGGCCAGCGCCAGGAGCGCCAGCTTGACCGTCATCCAGGCACCCTGGGCGAGCATCGGGCCGTAGCCTTGCAGGTTGAGGAGTTCGTTCATGGGGAGATCTCTAAAGGGCGCAGACATACCCCTGTGGGAGGGGGCTTGCTCCCGATGAGGGCGTGCCAGTCGACACCTGTATTGACTGACCCGCAGCTATCGGGAGCAAGCCCCTTCCCACAAGGGATTGTGTTGGCTTATTCGTTGTAGATGTCTTGATCGCCGAAGTATTTCTTCTGGATCTGTGCGTAGGTGCCATCGGCCTGGACGGCGGCGATGCCTTTGTTGATCAGCGCACGCAAGTCCTGGTCGTTCTTGCGCAGGCCCATGGCGATGTCCAGGGGCAGGGTCGGGTCCTTGAAGGCCGGGCCGGTCTTGAAGTCGGCGCCTTCAGGCTTGGACAGGAAGTTGAGCTGGGCTTCGAGCTTGTCGGTCAGGGTGGCGTCGAGACGGCCGTTCTGCAGGTCGGCGTAGTTCTGTTCCTGGGACTGGTACGCCTTGATCTGCGCGCCCAGCCTGGCCAGGTGCGCGCGGGCATAGGCTTCCTGCAACGAACCTTGCAGCACGCCGACCTGTTTGCCTTTCAACGATTCCGGGGTGTCGCCGAAGTCGGCGTTTTTGCGCGTGATCACCGACGTGGGGCTGAGGAACAGGCGGTCGGTGAAGTCGATGACTTTCTCGCGCGCCGGGGTCACGGCCATGGACGACATGATCGCGTCGAACTTGCGCGCGCGCAGGGCCGGGATCATGCCGTCGAATTCGTTGTGCACCCAGGTGCATTTGACCTCGAGCTTGGCGCAGATGGCGTTGCCCAATTCGATATCGAAGCCTTGCAGGCTACCGTCGGCGGCCACGGATTCAAACGGGGGGTACTCGGGGAATACGCCGAAGCGGATTTCTTTCCAATCCTGGGCGTGGGCGGCGCTGGCGCACAGTGGCAACAGCAACGCAGCGAAGAGTGATCGCAGTGGAGTCATGTGTCAGTCCCTATATTTTGTAATTGATGTCAGGGCAGTAGAAAGGGTGCAGCGTGCATGCATTCGGTGACTCTTTGGTCGGGCTCAGAATGCTTCATGATGGTGCGTTTTTTGTGTCGTTTACCCGGTGCTCAAAGCGCAAATTGCGCTGTTAAAACACGCAATGCAGCGGAATCGGCTGTGACACCCGCTGAATCGGCTTTTGAGCCCTGGAAATCCGACCTGCCCATGGCGCAAAGGGGCAGGCCAGAGCGGTCTCAGGCGCGCTTTTTATGCTGTGCTCGAGGCTGTTGGGCCAGGCGCGCGAACAAGTCCTTGGGGTCGGCCAGGTCCGGCACCAGTTCCAGTTCGCTGCCGACATCCAGGGCCTTGGCCACGTCCAGCACATAGCGCAGGGCCGAGTAGTCTTCGATGGCAAAGCCCACCGAGTCGAACAGGGTGACCTGGCGCTCATGCTCGCGGCCGGCGACCTGGCCGTTGATGACCTGCCACAACTCGGTCACCGGCGAGTCTTCCGGCATGTGCTGGATTTCACCTTCGATGCGGCTTTGCGGTTCGTACTCGACGATCACACGGGCGCGCTCGACGATGCGGCGGTCCAGTTCGGTCTTGCCTGGGCAGTCGCCGCCCACGGCGTTGAGGTGCATGCCGGGCTCGATCATGTCGTCGGTGAGGATGGTCGCGTAGGCCTTGTCGGCGGTGACGGTGGTGACGATGTCCGCGCCCTTGACCGCTTCGGCCACGCTGTCGGCCAGGATCACCTTGATTGCCGGGAACGCCTTGAGGTTGGCTGCCAGCTTGGCGGTGGCCCTGGCGTCGATGTCGAACAGGCGGATCTCGTTGATGCCGAGCATGGCGTGGAAGGCCAGGGCCTGGAATTCGCTCTGGGAGCCGTTGCCGATCAACGCCATGCTGCGGCTGTTGGCGCGGGCCAGGTAGCGGGCCACCAGGGCCGACGTGGCGGCGGTACGAATGGCAGTGGTCAGGGTCATTTCCGCCAGCAGCACCGGTTTGCCGGTGTCGACGTCACCGAGGGCACCAAAGGCCATTACGGTGAGCATGCCGGCCAAGGTGTTCTTCGGGTGGCCGTTGACGTACTTGAAGGCGTACAGCGAGGCGTCGGACACCGGCATCAACTCGATCACGCCATCCGGCGAGTGGTTGGCCAGGCGTGCGCATTTTTCAAAATCGTGCCAGCGCAGGTAGTCGGCGCGGATGTACTCGGCCATCTCGGTGATGCAGGTGTGCAGGCCTTTTTGCGAAACCAGATAGCTGAGGTCGTTGACGTCGATATAGCGGGTCATGGCAAGACTCCTTATTGAAATGAGGGACGGGCGGGCAGATGCACTTCTGCCAGCATGCAGCGGGCACTGCCGCCGCCGATGCGTTCGATATTGTCGATGTTCACCACCACCGGCCGGGTGTGGCGCTCCACATGCCGGCGCTGGGCCGGTTGCAGCGCGCCCCAGGCACTGGCAGACATCACCAGCAGCGGCTGGCCGTCGCGGTCGTGGACTTCGAGCATGTTGCCGGCGAAGGCTTCGAGCTGGTCGAAGTCGAGGCCGAGGATGTCTTTGCCGGTGTCGCGCAGCGAGCGTTCCAGGGCCTGGCGTTCGTCGGCGTCGGGCAACGCTTGCAGGCACACCACCGAAAGGTCGCGGCCGACGCTCATCATCACGTTGCTGTGGTAGATCGGTGCGTGGTGGCGGTCGACGGCGTGGAAGACGCAGAGCTGGTAGTCGAGGCGTTCGGCAAACTGGCGCAACGCGTCGTGGTGGGTGCGCCCGGAGTGGCAGGCGTAGCTGATGCGGTGCTGGCGGTCGAGGACCATGCTGCCGGTGCCTTCGAGGAAAATGTTCTGTTGTTCGAGGTGGCTGAGGTCGATGGTGTCCTTGATCGCAAAGCGCTGCTCCAGCACTTGCAGCACGCCTTTGTTGCGCTCCAGTCGTCGGTTCTGGCCTTCCATCGGGTACAGCACCAGGCTGCCGTCGGCGTGGCTGCTCCACCAGTTGTTGGGGAAGATCGAGTCGGGTGTGTGGGGCGCCGGAGTGTCTTGCACCACCAGCACTTCCACGCCGTGCCGGCGCAGGGTGTCGACATAGCCGTCGAACTCTTCCAGCGCTTTCTGCTGTGCACTGCGCGGGTCGAGGGGCGGGCGTTGGAAACGGTTGTTGATCGCGGTATCCGGGTTGAAGGCAAAGCGCGCCGGGCGAATCATCAGGACGGTGTTGGTGGTTTGCATGGGGGCACGAATCCATGGGGTTGAGCAGTGGGGCTATTTTGTTCGCTGTGGCAGGGGAATCCCGGCTGAAACCCAGGGGCGGTTCAGCCGGGAAAGCTGAAAAGGGGGGTGAGGCAGCCGAATTGGCTGTTGGAGCTGGAGCGCGGTCAAAATGTGGGAGGGGGGCTTGCCCCCGATTGCGGTATATCAGTCACTCAATCCATCAACTGGCACACCGCCATCGGGAGCAAGCCCCCTCCCGCATTGGTACAGTGGCGACTGTAATAACGCCGTCAGCCAGGAGGAATCATGTCTACCGTCGTACGTCTTGCCCAATCCGAGGATGCCGAAGGGATCAGCCAGGTCATCCTGGCGGCCTTGCACAGCAGCAATGCGCGGGACTATCCAGCGGATGTGATTGCCCGGGTGGCCAGCAACTTCACCCCGGACGCGGTGCTCGACCTGCTCAAGCGCCGTGTGGTGCTGGTGGCGGTCCAGGACGGGGTGATCGTCGCCACGGCGGCCCTGGATGCCAATGTGGTGCGTTCGGTGTTCGTCAACCCTACGCTGCAAGGGCAGGGCATTGGCCGGTTGCTGATGATTGAAATCGAACTGCGCGCGCGGGAAGCGGGGGTGACGACGCTGAGTGTGCCGTCTTCGCTGACCGCCGAGCCGTTCTACACCAGGCTGGGTTTTCACACGGTACGCGACGTCTACCACGGCAATGAGCGCACGTTGGTGATGGAAAAGGCGCTGTTGTCGCGCCATCCCATCGGTCCGTATCGCGACCGCCAGCACCGCGGGCAAGTGGTGGCGTTATGGCAGGAGGCGTTTGGGTATGACACGGCGCATAACCTGCCGACCCTGGCGATCGATAAGAAACTGGCGGTCAATGACGGGCTGTTTTTTGTGGCGACGGACAAAAAGACTGTCATCGGGACGGTGCTTGCCGGCTACGACGGTCATCGCGGCTGGTTGTACTCGGTGGCCGTGCACCCTGGCTATCGACGTCATGGCCTCGGTTCCTCGCTGGTGCGGCATGCGGAACAGGCCCTGACGGCCCTGGGCTGCATGAAGATCAACCTGCAGATCACCGGTGGCAATGAGGCGGTGGTGGGGATCTATGAGGCGCTGGGGTATGGGGTGGAGCCGAGGATCAGCATGGGCAAGAAGATTGCCGAGAATATCCCGGCTCAATCCTGAGGACACCGGAGAGCAAATGTGGGAGGGGGCTTGCCCCCGATGTCGGTGTATCAGTCAACAGACTCATTGACTGACCCACTGCCATCGGGGGCAAGCCCCCTCCCACATGGGATATGCGTTGAGGCTGTTAGACCTTAACGATCCAACCCGCTGGCGCTTCGACGTCGCCGGTCTGCACGCCGGTCAGCTCTTTGTAGAGCTTCTGGGTGATCGGGCCGACTTCGGTCTCGCTGTGGAACACATGCAACTGGCCGTTGTACTGGATACCGCCGATCGGCGAGATCACTGCCGCAGTCCCGCAGGCACCGGCTTCCTTGAACTGATCCAGCTTGTCGATGAATACCTCGCCTTCGACCACTTCCAGGCCCAGGCGGGTCTGGGCCAGTTCGATCAGCGACAGGCGGGTGATGCCTGGCAGCACCGAAGGTGACTTCGGTGTGATGAACTTGTTGTCGTGGGTGATCCCGAAGAAGTTGGCCGAGCCGACTTCTTCGATTTTCGAGTGGGTCATCGGGTCCAGGTAGATCGCGTCGGCGAAACCGGATTTCTTCGCTTCCGAGCCCGGCATCAGGCTGGCGGCGTAGTTGCCACCGACCTTGGCGGCACCGGTGCCCTGTGGGGCGGCGCGGTCGAAGGTGGAGATCTGGAAGTTGTGCGGCACCAGGCCGCCCTTGAAGTAGGCGCCGACCGGGATGCAGAACACCGAGAAGATGAACTCCGGCGCGGTGCGCACGCCGATGTTGTCACCGGTGCCGATCACGAACGGGCGCAGGTACAGCGCGCCGCCGCTGCCGTACGGCGGAATGAACCGCTCGTTGGCCTTGACCACTTGCTTGCACGCGTCGATGAACGCGTCGGTCGGGACGTGGGGCATCAGCAGGCGGGCGCAGCTGCGCTGCATGCGCGCGGCGTTCTGGTCCGGGCGGAACAGGTTGATCGAGCCGTCCTTGCAGCGGTAGGCCTTGAGGCCTTCGAAGCACTGCTGGCCGTAGTGCAGGGCGGTAGAGCCCTCGCTGATGTGCAGCACGTTGTCGTCGGTCAGGGTGCCGGTTTGCCATTCGCCGTTTTTCCAGACCTGGAGAAACCGCTTGTCGGTCTTGATGTAGTCAAAACCCAGCTTGTCCCAATTGATGCTTTCGTTACCCATGACACCCTCTATCTTTGGTCAAGTCGGTTTTTTTCTGAATGGGCGCAACAATACTTCATTCCCGGGCCCGTTCGCATCCCCTGTAGCGCCCTCGCCACAAACGCTATAGGTGCAAGGCGTGGCCCAGGGCCCGCAGCGCAGCTTCCTGCACCGCCTCGCCAAGCGTCGGATGGGCGTGGATGCTGCCGGCCACGTCTTCCAGGCGTGCGCCCATTTCCAGGCTCAGGCCGAAGGCGGTGGACAGCTCGGACACGCCGGCGCCGACCGCCTGCCAGCCCACAATCAGGTGATTGTCCCGTCGCGCCACCACCCGCACGAAGCCGGTTTTCGACTCCAGCGTCATTGCACGGCCGTTGGCGGCGAACGGGAAACTCGACACGATGCAGTCCAGGCCGGCGGCCTTGGCGTCGTCGGGCGTCTTGCCGACCACCACCAGTTCCGGGTCGGTAAAGCACACCGCCGGGATCGCCGCCGGGTTGAATTCGCGGGATTGACCGCTGATCAGTTCGGCGACCATTTCGCCCTGGGCCATGGCGCGGTGCGCCAGCATCGGCTCGCCGCTAAGGTCGCCGATGGCATACACGTTGCGCATGCTGGTCTGGCAGCGGCTGTCGATCTTGATCGCCGCGCCGTTCATCTCCAGGTTCAGCGCCTCAAGGTTCCAACCCTGGGTGTTGGGTTTGCGACCAACGGCAACCAGCACCTGATCGGTTGTCAGCGCCAGGATGTCGCCATTCGGGTCGCATACTTGCAGGCTGCCATCGGCAAAACCCGTGACGCTGTGCTTGAGGTACAGCTTCACGCCCAGTTGCTTGAGGGATTCGTTCACCGGTTGCGTCAGCTCGGCGTCGTAGGCTGGCAGGATGCGGTCCTGGGCCTCGACCACACTCACGTCGGCGCCGAGCTTGCGATACGCAATCCCCAGCTCCAGGCCGATGTAGCCGCCGCCCACCACAATCAGGCGCTTGGGCACGCGGGTCGGGGCCAGGGCTTCGGTGGACGAGATGATCGGCCCGCCGATCGGCAGCATCGGCAGGTTGACGCTTGTCGAACCGGTGGCCAGCAGCAGGTGTTCGCACTGGATGCGCTGGTCGCCGACGTCGACGGTCTTGCCGTCCACCACCTTGGCCCATCCGTGGATCACCTGCACTTTGTGCTTTTTAAGCAGTGCGGCGACACCGGTGGTCAAGCGGTCGACAATGCCGTCTTTCCATTCCACGCTTTTGCGGATGTCCAGGGTCGGCACGTCCACCTCGATTCCCAACCGGGAACCCTGGCTGTGGTGCACGGTTTGCTGGAACTGCTCGGCCACGTGAATCAAGGCCTTGGACGGAATGCAGCCGATATTCAGGCAGGTGCCGCCCAACGCCTGGCCTTCCACCAGGATCGTCGGGATGCCCAGCTGGCCGGCACGAATGGCGGCCACATAACCGCCAGGGCCGCCGCCGATAATCAGCAGCGTGGTATGCAATGTCTGGGTCATGCCCTTACTCCAGGAACAGGCTGGCAGGTTGTTCGAGCAGGCCGCGAATGGCCTGGATGAATTGCGCCGCGTCCATGCCATCGACCACGCGGTGATCGAAGGAGCTGGAGAGGTTCATCATCTTGCGGATCACGATCTGGCCCTTGATCACCATCGGCCGCTCAACGATACGGTTGACGCCGACGATGGCCACCTCCGGCAGGTTCAGCACCGGGGTGCTGACGATGCCGCCCAGGGCGCCCAGGCTGGTCAGGGTAATGCTCGAACCGGACAGCTCATCGCGGCTGGCCTTGCCATTGCGTGCAGCAGTGGCCAAACGCGTGATTTCCTCGGCGTTGCCCCACAGGCTGCGCGCTTCGGCGTGACGCACCACCGGCACCATCAGGCCCACGTCGCTCTGGGTGGCGACGCCCACATGCACCGCGCCGAGGCGGGTGATGACCTGGGCTTCGTCGTCGTAGCGCGCGTTGATCTGCGGGAAGTCCCGCAGCGCCACGACCATGGCGCGCACGATAAACGGCAGCAACGTCAGCTTGCCGCGCGTGGCGCCGTGCTTGTCGTTGAGGTGCACGCGCAGCTCGTCGAGGGCGGTGACGTCGATCTCTTCCACATAGCTGAAATGCGCGGCACGCCGGGTGGCGTCCTGCATGCGCTGGGCGATCTTGCGGCGCATGCCGATCACCGGGATCTGTTCTTCGTCGTTGCGTTCGGCGTAAGGGTTGGCGGCCATCGAAGCTTTTGACGCCCCTTGTTGCAGGTAGGCCTCGAGGTCTTCGTGCAGGATCCGCCCGGCCGGGCCGGAGCCCTGGACCAGGCGCAGTTGGATACCGGCATCCAGCGCGTGCTTGCGCACGGCGGGGGAGGCCAGAGGGCGTTCGTCGGCATCGCGGGCCACGGGGGCCTGTGCGGCTGCCACTGGTGCGGGCTTGCTTTCGACCACCGGTGCCGGCTTGGCCTCGACAACGGCAGCCGCTTTCACCGGCTCCGCGGCTACCGGCACCTCCTTGGCATTGCCCGCGCCTTCGACTTCAATGCTGATCAGGATACTGCCCACCGCCATGACTTCACCTGGCTCGCCGCCGAGGGCAATCACCTTGCCATGGACCGGCGAGGGAATGTCCACCATCGCCTTGTCGGTCATCACATCCGCCAGCACCTGGTCTTCGACGACCATGTCGCCGACCTTCACATGCCACTGCGACAATTCAACTTCCGCGATGCCTTCGCCAATGTCCGGCATCTTGATAACGTGCGTGCCCATTCAGACCTCCATGACCCGTTTCAACGCCGCGCCCACTCGGGACGGGCCTGGGAAATACGCCCACTCCTGCGCGTGCGGGTAGGGGGTGTCCCAACCGGTGACGCGTTCGATCGGCGCTTCCAGGTGGTGGAAGCAATGCTCCTGCACCAGCGCCACCAACTCGGCACCAAAGCCGCAGGTACGGGTGGCTTCGTGCACCACCACGCAACGGCCGGTCTTCTTCACGGACTTGACGATGGTGTCCAGGTCCAGCGGCCACAGGCTGCGCAGGTCGATGACTTCGGCGTCGATGCCGGTTTCTTCGGCGGCGACCTGCGAGACATACACGGTGGTGCCGTAGGTCAGCACAGTGACGGCCGAGCCCGGGCGCACGATGGCGGCCACGTCCAGCGGCACCGTGTAGTAACCGTCCGGCACCTGGGCTTGCGGGTGTTTCGACCACGGCGTTACGGGGCGGTCGTGGTGACCGTCGAACGGGCCGTTGTACAGGCGCTTGGGCTCGAGGAAGATCACTGGGTCATCGTTTTCGATGGAGGCAATCAGCAGGCCCTTGGCGTCATAGGGGTTGGACGGCATGACCGTACGCAGGCCGCAGACCTGGGTGAACACCGCTTCGATGCTCTGGCTGTGGGTCTGGCCGCCGTAGATGCCGCCGCCGCAGGGCATGCGCATGGTCAAGGGCGCGGTGAACTGGCCGGCCGAGCGATAACGCAGGCGCGCCGCTTCGGAGATGATCTGGTCGGTGGCGGGGTAGACGTAGTCGGCGAACTGGATCTCGGCCACCGGGCGCAGGCCATAGGCACCCATGCCAACCGCCACGCCGACGATGCCGCTTTCCGATATCGGTGCGTCGAACACCCGCGAGCTGCCGTACTTGGTCTGCAAGCCTTCGGTGCAGCGGAACACGCCGCCGAAATAGCCGACGTCCTGGCCGAACACCACCACGTTGTCATCACGTTCAAGCATCACATCCATGGCCGAGCGCAGGGCCTGGATCATGGTCATGGTGGTGGTGGTCATGGCGGTTTCCAATTCGATGCTGTTGTTGTGATCGTTCATGTCAGATCCCCAACTCTTGACGCTGGCGCTTCAAGTGCTCCGGCATCTCTTTATAGACGTCTTCGAACATGGTCGCGGCGCTTGGGATCTGGCCACCGGCCAGGGTGCCGTACTGTTCGGCCTGTTTCTGCGCGGCGATCACCTCGGCTTCCAGTTCGGCACTGACCGCCGCGTGCTCCTCTTCGGACCACTGGCCAATCCTGATCAGGTGCTGCTTGAGGCGGGCAATCGGGTCGCCCAGCGGGAAGTGGCTCCAGTCGTCGGCGGGGCGGTATTTGGACGGATCGTCCGAGGTGGAGTGCGGGCCGGCGCGGTAGGTGACCCATTCGATCAGGCTCGGCCCGAGGTTGCGGCGCGCACGCTCGGCGGCCCAGACGGAGGCGGCGTACACCGCGATAAAGTCGTTGCCGTCCACGCGCAGGGAGGCGATGCCGCAGCCGACGCCGCGTCCGGCGAAGGTGGTGGCTTCACCACCGGCGATGGCCTGGAAGGTGGAGATGGCCCACTGGTTGTTGACCACGTTGAGAATCACCGGGGCGCGGTACACGTGGGCAAAGGTGAGGGCGGTGTGGAAGTCGGATTCGGCGGTGGCGCCGTCACCGATCCAGGCCGAGGCGATCTTGGTATCGCCCTTGATCGCCGAGGCCATGCCCCAGCCCACACCCTGTACGAATTGGGTGGCGAGGTTGCCGGAAATGGTGAAGAAGCCTGCGTCCTTGACCGAATACATGATCGGCAACTGGCGGCCCTTGAGCGGATCGCGCTCGTTGGACAGCAACTGGCAGATCAGGTCCACCAGCGGCACGTCGCGGGCCATCAGGATGCTTTGCTGGCGGTAGGTGGGGAAGCACATGTCGTCGATGTTCAAGGCCAGGGCCTGGGCGCTGCCGATGGCTTCTTCGCCAAGGCTCTGCATGTAGAACGACATTTTTTTCTGACGCTGGGCGACCACCATGCGGTTGTCGAAGATCCGCGTCTTGAGCATGGCACGCATGCCTTTGCGCAGGATCTCCACGGGAACCCCTTCGGCCCACGGGCCCAGGGCCTGGCCCTGGTCGTCGAGCACGCGGATCAGGCCCTTGGCCAGGTCGGCGGTGTCGGCGGGTTCTACGTCGATGGCGGGTTTGCGCACCAGGCCGGCGTCGGTCAGGCGCAGGTAGGTAAAGTCGGTCTTGCAGCCTGGGCGGCCCGAGGGTTCGGGAACGTGCAGGCGCAGTGGGGCATACGGCTGATTCATGGCTTTCTACGCTCGATCTTGTGAATTTCTTGTAGTGGGCGCGCTAGCTGACAGTCAGTCTCCGGGTAAGAGAAATCTTGTCCTACAACAATCATAGGCGTGGCGTAGAAGAATATTTATCTGTGTTTCATTGCGCCCGCGATCATTTGCGGATAAAAAACCTGCATAAACATAATAAACAGGTGATTTTGTCTCATGCGCAAACTGGACCGTACCGATATCGGCATTCTCAACGCGCTGCAGGAGAATGCGCGGATTACCAACGCCGACCTGGCCCGCTCGGTCAACCTGTCGCCCACACCCTGTTTCAACCGGGTCAAGGCCATGGAAGAACTGGGCTTGATTCGCGAACAGGTCACCCTGCTCGACGCCGATCTGCTGGGGTTGCACGTGAATGTGTTCATTCATGTGAGCCTGGAAAAACAGAACGAGCTGGCGCTGCAGCAGTTCGAAGGCGCGATTTCCGACCGGCCCGAGGTGATGGAGTGCTACTTGATGGCCGGCGACCCGGACTATTTGATCCGGGTGTTGGTGCCGACGATCCAGTCGCTGGAGCGTTTCATGATGGACTTCCTGACCAAGGTGCCGGGGGTGGCGAATATTCGCTCCAGCTTTGCGCTTAAGCAGGTGCGCTATAAGACAGCGTTGCCGCTCCCGGCCAATGGCATCAGCCTCGGTAGCTGATGCATCAGATTACCAATGTGGGAGGGGGCAGGCCTCCAACATTATTTCCGCATCTCAGAGTTGGTTGAGGGGTATCTTCAAGTAAGTAACCCCATTCTCTTCCGCCGGCGGCATATGACCGGCCCGCACATTCACCTGGATCGCCGGCAACAACAGCGTGGGCATCCCCAGCCCGGCATCGCGTTGGGTGCGCATCGCCACGAACGCCGCTTCATCCACTCCGTCATGCACATGGATATTGCCCGCGCGCTGCTCCGCCACGGTGGTCAGGCATTTGGCCTCGCGCCCTTCGGGCGGGTAGTCATGGCACACGTACAGCTGGATGTCGGGGGCAAAGGCCAGCAGTTTGCGCGTCGACGCATACAGCTGGCGTGCATCGCCGCCGGGGAAGTCGCAGCGGGCGGTGCCGACATCGGGCATGAACAGGGTGTCGCCCACCAGGATCAAGCGGTCGTCGATCAGGTAGGCCATGTCCGCCGGGGTATGCCCGGGCACGTGCAGGGCCTGGGCCTTGATGGTGCCGATGTGGAAGATTTCATCCGGCGCGAACAGGTGGTCGAACTGCGAGCCGTCGACGCGAAATTCCGGCTCCAGGTTGAACAGGTGCTTGAACACGTCCTGCACCTTGCTGATCGCCTGGCCGATGGCGATCTTGCCGCCCAGGGTGCGGCGCAGGTACGGCGCGGCCGACAGGTGGTCGGCGTGGGCGTGGGTTTCCAGCAGCCATTGCACCTGCAAGTCGTGCTCACGCACAAAGGCGATGACCTTGTCGGCCTGGGCGGTGTCGGTGCGCCCGGAGGCCGGGTCGTAATTGAGCACCGAATCGACGATGGCACAGAGGCCGCCGTCCGTTTCATAGACGACGTAGGTGTAGGTCGACGACGCCTCGTCCAGAAAGGAATGAATCAACGCTGACATGACGGCTGCCCC
Organism: Pseudomonas sp. NFX5; assembly: GCF_049132125.1. Lineage (NCBI taxonomy): Bacteria > Pseudomonadati > Pseudomonadota > Gammaproteobacteria > Pseudomonadales > Pseudomonadaceae > Pseudomonas > Pseudomonas sp. NFX5. Next base: position 22,979 of record NZ_JAFMZG010000007.1, on the reverse strand, counting down.
TGATGTTGAAAAAAGTGATTACAATCACTTTACATTTACACATAATGTTTTGAGCTTAAGTGACGCAAAGGACCCGAGGCAAATGGAATCTACTCTGAGTGAAGGCGAAGTCGCCCAGTTGCGCGCGTCGGCATCCAAGGCCTGTGCCTTGCTCAAGGCCCTGGCCAATGAGGATCGCCTGTTGATCCTGTGCCAACTGACCCAGGGCGAACGCAACGTCGGCGAGCTGGAAACCATGACCGGCGTACGCCAGCCCACGCTGTCACAGCAGTTGGGCATCCTGCGTGACGAAGGGCTGGTCGCCACCCGTCGCGAAGGCAAGTACATCTTCTACGGGCTGGCCAGCCACGAAGTGATCCAAGTGATGAAGACACTGTCCGGCCTTTACTGCGGCGCGGTGATAAAAAGCTGGGCGTGACGCCATACGGCAGCGACCCTTGTGTGCATTGACGATAAAAGGCAATAGACCATGACCGACCAACACTGGGGGCCAACCATCAGTGGCGATATCGTCGTCATCGGCGGCGGTTCGGCAGGCATCGGCCTGCTGGCCAGCCTGCTCAAGCGCGACCCCGACCTCAACATCACCCTTATCGAACCCTGCGACCAGCACTGCTACCAGCCGGCCTGGACCCTGGTCGGCGGCGGCGCCTACGACCTGGAAAAGACCCGACGCCCCCTGGCCGACGTGCTGCCCAATGGCGTCACCTGGGTGCAGGCTGCCGTTACCGAGTTGTTGCCGGATGAGCGCGCCCTGGTGCTCGACAGCGGCCAGCGGGTGACCTGGAACCACCTGATCGTCTGCCCAGGCCTGCGCCTGGCCTGGGAGAAAGTCGAGGGCCTGGAAGACACGTTGGGCCGCAACGGCGTCACGTCCAACTACAGCTATGAGCACGCGGCGTATACCTGGCAGCTGGTGCAGCAGTTGAAGCGCGGCAAGGCGATCTTTACCCAGCCGGCCATGCCGATCAAATGTGCGGGTGCACCGCAAAAGGCCATGTACCTGTCCTGCGATCACTGGCTCAGGCACGGTGACCTCAAGCACATCGACGTCGAATTCAACCTGGCCGGCGCGGCACTGTTCGGCGTGGCGACTTTTGTGCCACCGCTGATGAAGTACGTGGAGAAGTACAACGCGCGCCTGGCGTTCAACGCCAACCTGGTCAAGGTCGACGGCCCGGCGCGCAAGGCCTGGTTCGAGGTGAAGGACGCCGAGGGCACTATCACCCTCGAGGAAAAATCCTTCGACCTGCTGCACGTGGTGCCGCCGCAAGTTGCCCCGGACTTTATCCTCCAAAGCCCGCTGGCCGACGCTGCCGGCTGGTGCGAGGTGAACCCCCACAGCCTGCAACACCAGCGCTACCCGCAGATCTTCGGCCTGGGCGATGTGTGCGGCACCAGCAATGCCAAGACCGCCGCCGCCGTGCGCAAGCAAATCGTGGTGGTCGCCGAAAACCTGCTGGCCCTGCGCAAACAGGCGCCGCTGCCGCTCAAGTACGACGGCTATGGTTCGTGCCCGCTGACGGTGGAGAAGGGCAAGGTGGTGCTGGCCGAGTTCGGCTACGGCGGCAAGCTGCTGCCGACCTTTCCCCTCGACCCGACCCGGGCACGCCGTTCGATGTGGTTTCTCAAGGCGACGTTGCTGCCGTGGTTCTACTGGAACGGCATGCTCAAGGGCCGCGAGTGGCTGACCCGTCTGAGCAAGGTGGACTGAATGCTGCTGGCGAGCGTTTTAGGCGTGTTGATGGGCCTGGTCATGGGCCTGACCGGCGCGGGCGGCGGCATCCTCGGGGTGCCGGCGTTGGTGCTGGGGTTGGGCTTGACCATGACCCAGGCCGCGCCGGTGTCGTTGCTTGCGGTGGGGGCGGCAGCAGCCGTCGGGGCGATTGACGGCTTACGCCACGGCCTGGTGCGTTACCGCGCCGCGCTGTTGATCGCCTTGCTCGGCGCGCTGTTTTCGCCGCTGGGGGTGTTTCTCGCCCACCAGTTGCCGGAGCCGGCGCTGATGGGCCTGTTCAGTGCCTTGATGGTGCTGGTGGCCTGGCGCATGTTGCAGCGTGAAAAGCTCGAGGCCGGGCCGAGCGACCATGGCGCGGCGTCCTGGGGCCAGAAGAACTGCATGCTCAACCAGCAGACCGGGCGCCTGGCCTGGACCGCCAAATGCAGCGCCACCCTGGCCGCACTGGGCGCGGTAACGGGGGCAGTCTCGGGGTTGCTCGGGGTGGGCGGCGGCTTTTTGATCGTGCCGGCGTTCAAGCAACTCACCGACGTGCAGATGCGCGGCATCGTCGCCACGTCGCTGATGGTGATCAGCCTGATTTCGCTGATCGGCGTGGCTGGCGCGTTCCATGCCGGTGTGCGCATCGAACCCGTGGGCTGGGTGTTTATCGCGGCGAGCATCGTCGGCATGCTGATCGGCCGGCGCCTGTGTTCGGTGATCCCCGCCCGCACCTTGCAGGTGGGGTTTGCCAGCCTGTGTGTAGTGGTTGCAGCTGGAATGCTTGTGAACGCTTTGCTGTGAATTTGAAATGCAGTCCAACAGTTGAATCTCCCTTGTTTTTGAGCGATTCATCCCATCGCATCCCCCCACCCAGTACCCAAGTAGCATAGGTCCCGTCCCCCGCCCTTCGTACACTCATGCTTCAGAGGGGGGAGGCAACGATGCACAACAGTGAAGGCGTAGTCAGTGCCATGTCCCAGGCCACCGATGCCGGGCAGGCCGCCGAGGAGTTGGCGCGGCAACTGTTGCATCCGTACCTGGGCTTCGTGCTGTTTTTCTGCTCGGCGTCCTACGACCTGCAGGCCCTGGGCCGCGCCCTGCAGGAGTGTTTCGGCAACGTGCGCGTGGTGGGCTGCACCAGCGCCGGCGAGATCACGCCCCAGGGCTATGGGCGCAATTGCATTACGGCGATGGGCTTCAACCATGCGCACTTTTCCATCGCCACGGAACTGATCGACCAGGTGGAACACTTCAGCCTGATCGACGCCCAGCAGATGGTCGAACGTCTGGTCGGCGGTTGCCGCAGCAATACCCTGGCACCGATCAAGGGCAACACCTTCGCCCTGACCCTGCTCGATGGCCTGTCCAGCCGCGAAGAAGTGGTGCTCGCCGCCCTCAGCGCGGCGCTCGGCGACATTCCGCATTTCGGCGGTTCGGCCGGCGACGACAACTTCCTCACCCACACCCATGTGTACTTCAACGGCGCCTTCCACAGCGGCGCGGCGGTGGTGGTGCTGGTCAATACCTGGCTGGACTTCGAGGTGTTCACCACCCACCACATCCTGCCGCGCAGTGAAAAGCTGGTGGTGACCGGCGCCGACAGCCCGTCACGCCGGGTCTTCGAGCTCAACGCCGAACCCGCCGCCGAAGAGTACGCGCGGCATATCGGCGTGGCCGTGGCCGACCTCGACCACCGCGTCTTCGCGGCGCACCCGTTGGCGGTGCGCATCCACGACCAGTACTACGTGCGCGCGATCCAGCAAGTGCACGACGACCTGAGCCTGAGTTTCTACTGCGCGGTGGAAAACGGCATCGTCCTTACCGTGATGAAGCCCGGGCCGATCCTGCCAAACCTGCAAACCCTGTTCGACGGCCTGCAGGCGCGCCTTGGCGACCTGCTGTTGACCATCGGCTGCGACTGCTTCCTGCGCCGCCTGGAGTTGGAAGACAGCGACAATCTGGAACAGATCGGCGGCTTCCTGCGCGACCAGCGGGTGATGGGTTTCAACACCTACGGAGAACAGTTCAATGGCATGCATATCAACCAGACCTTCACCGGGGTCGCCATTGCCCGAGGCCGGCGCTGAACTGCTCGCCCAGGTTGCCCAGCTGCAGCAGGACAACCACAAGCTGGCGCGGATCAACGCGGCGCTGATCGAGCGCATCGAGTCCGGCATGGCCCAGGGCAATAACCCGTACACCACCTTTCAGCATTCGGTGGTGCTGGCCGAGCAAGTGCGCGAACGCACCGACGCGCTGAACCAGGCGATGGCCGAACTCAAGGCCAGCAACCACTTGCTGATCAACGCCCGGCTGCGCGCCGAAACCCTGCGCGGCGAACAGGCCGCGGCGCAAAAGGCCCAGGAAAGCGAACGCTGGATTCGTCTGATCACCGATAACGTCCCGGCCCTGATCGGCTACCTGAATGCCGACCTGGTCTACGAGTTCACCAATAAAGTCTATGAAGAATGGTATTGCTGGCCGCGCGGCATGATGCTCGGCCAGAGCCTGCGCGAAGTCCACAGCGAGCAGCATTGCCAGCGCCTGGACGCCTACGTCGCCCGCGCCCTGGCCGGGGAGAGCGTGACCTTCGAGTTCGCCGAGACCAATATCAATAACCAGGAGCGCTACATGCTGCGCTCCTATGTGCCGAATATGCTGGCCAGCGGCGAAGTGGTGGGGATCTTCGTGCTGATCCGCGACATCACCGAACGCCGCCGCACCGCCGAAGCCCTGCACCAGGCCTATCAGCACCTGGAGCAGCGCGTGGCCCAGCGCACCTCGGAGCTCACCGCGCTTAACGACCAGTTGTTGCAGGAGATCGACGAGCGCCGGCGCATGGAGGCGCGCCTGCGCGAAGCCAAGCTCGAGGCCGAGCAGGCCAACCTGTCGAAAACCAAATTCCTCGCCGCTGTCAGCCATGACCTGCTGCAACCTTTGAATGCGGCGCGCCTGTTCACCAGCGCACTGCTGGAGCGGCCCAGCGAAACCCTGGTGCGCAACGTGAGCAATTCCCTGGAAGACGTGGAAAACCTGCTGGGCACCCTGGTGGATATTTCCAAGCTGGATGCCGGGGTGATCAAGGCCGACATCGCGCCGTTTGCCCTGAGCGAACTGCTGGATAACCTGGCCGCCGAGTACACCGAATTGGCCCGCAGCGAGGGCCTGGAATTGCATTTTGTCGGTTGTTCGGCGCTGGTGCGCAGCGATATTCAGTTGCTGGCGCGGATCCTGCGCAACCTGCTGAGCAATGCGCTTCGCTACACCTACAAGGGGCGGGTGGTACTGGGCTGTCGCCGCCAGCATCAGCGTTTGTCGATCCAAGTGTGGGACAGCGGCATGGGCATCGCCGAGGAGCGGTTGGAGGAGATTTTCCAGGAATTCAAGCGCGGCGATGTGCAGCGGCCCGACCAGGACCGTGGGCTGGGCCTGGGGCTGGCGATCGTGGAAAAGATCGCCGGGATCCTGGGGCATCGCATCAGCGTCAAATCCTGGCCGGGCAAGGGCTCGATGTTCTCGGTGGAGGTGCCGTTGAGCGCCACGGCGCCCAAGTCTCTGCCGATCCTGGCCATGAGCGAACCGATGCTCGAACGCCTGCAAGGCGCGCGGGTGTGGGTGCTGGATAACGACGCGGCGATCTGCGCGGGCATGCGCACCTTGCTCGAAGGCTGGGGCTGCCAGGTGATCACCGCGTTGTCCGAGCAGGACCTGGCACGCCAGGTGGACAACTACCATGCCGAAGCCGACTTGCTGATCGCCGACTACCACCTCGACGACGACCAGAACGGCGTCGACGCCGTCGCCCGCATCAATGGACGCCGCGGCCGCGCGATACCGGCGCTGATGATCACCGCCAACTACAGCAATGAACTCAAGCTGCAAATTCGCGAGTTGGGGCACACGCTGATGCACAAGCCGGTGCGGCCGATGAAACTCAAGACCGCCATGAGCCACCTGCTCGGAAAATGAACGGCGAAATACCCACAAGTGGAGATCAAAATGTGGGAGGGGGCTTGCTCCCGATAGCGGTGGGTCAGTCGACATCATAACTGACTGATACACCGCCATCGGGGGCAAGCCCCCTCCCACCTTTGATTTGTGTTGGGTCTGGAAGATTGGCGGCGCTGATGCTCAAGACTGCCATGAGCCACCTGCTCGGCCGGCCCTGACAAACAGAGAACCAATGTGGGAGGGGGCTTGCCCCGATAGCGGTGGTTCAGTCAAGTAGATGCCGACTGCTCCACTGCCATCGGGAGCAAGCCCCCTCCCACATTTTATTTGTGTTGTGTCTGGAAGATTGGCGGCGCTGATGCTCAAGACTGCCATGAGCCACCTGCTCGGCCGGCCCTGACAAACAGAGAACCAATGTGGGAGGGGGCTTGCCCCCGATAGCGGTGGTTCAGTCAAGTAGATGCCGACTGCTCCACTGCCATCGGGAGCAAGCCCCTCCCACATTTTATTTGTGTTGTGTCAGATGGGTCAGCGGCGCAGGTACGAGCCGAAATCGATATCCCCGGCACTGAGGATCGCCTGCACCCGGTTATGTACATTCAACTTGCGCAGGATCGCCGACACATGGGCCTTCACCGTGGTCTCGGCAATTTCCAGGGTGTAGGCGATCTGCTTGTTCGATTCGCCCTTGGTCATGCGCTCCAGCACCAGCAACTGCTTGCGCGTCAGGGCTTGCAGCAGTTCGGGGGCGAAGCCGGGATTTTCGTTGAGGCGTCGGTGGGTGCCGGGTTTCTGGGTGCGGATGATGTCCGGCGGCAGGTACACGTTGCCGTTGAGAATCTGCTGGATCGCCTCGGTCATTTGCAGGCGCGGCGAGGATTTGGTGATAAAGCCCACGGCGCCGTAGGTGATGGCTTGCAGCACGACCTGCTTGTCCTGCTCGGCCGAGACGATCACCACCGGAATGGTCGGCGCCTCGTTGCGCAGGTTGATCAGGCCATTGAGGCCATGCATGCCGGGCATGTTCAGGTCGAGCAGGATCAGGTCGAGGTCGTCGTGTTCCTGGGTCAATGCCAGGGCGCTGTCGAGGTCGGCGGTTTCCATCACTTCGCTGCCGGGGAAGCCGTCGCTGATGACGTTATGGATCGCTTCGCGAAACAGTGGGTGATCGTCGGCAATCAGGATTTTGTACATGGCCGTTCACCTTTCTTATTGTGAGGTTTGAAATGGCTCGGGTTGGGCGACCGTCACCGGCAGCTTCGCCGCTTCCCAGGCATCCAGGCCGTCGCGATACCAGTACACAGAGGTATAGCCGAGGTTGGCGGCACGTTTTACCGCGTTCCAACTCAGCCAGCAATCGGAGCGGCAATAGAAGACCAACGGTCGCTTGAGGTCGCCGCCGCTGTAGGCATACAAGTGGCGCACGAAATAGCTTTGCCACTCCGGCGTCAGGTCGCCGTCGCCGGTATTGGCCAGCCAATGGCTGCCGGGCAGGTTGGCGTGGGGCTGGTCTTCGATGAAGCGGCCTTGCAGCCATTGGCGGCGGTACACATCGATCAGCACTGGCGCCGGGCTTTGATCGAGCAGGGTTTGCAGGGCCGCGGTGTCGACAATCGTGGCGCCTGGCAGGTGGTCGGGCGTGGGGCTGCGGTACAGGCTGATGCGGTAGCCCTCGGCGGAAAACAGCGGGGTGTCGGCCTGGACGTGGGCGACGAACAGGCACAGCAGCGCCAATAGAGGCAGTCGGGCAGGCAGCATGGCAGGGCAATCCTTATCGTTATGCGCGCATTACACGTGAGTCCCGAGCCCTTGGGAATGCGACGATAGACAGGAAAACCAGTACCAAAGTAGTAGTTTTGCCGCCCTCAGCCCTTTTTGCGCAACGCTGCATGCTGGGGATTGAAGGTCAGCACCGCCAACACCGTGAACAGCACGGTCAAACCCAGGCACACCGCCAGGGCCAGGCCGGCGAAGCGTTGGTACAGGGCAAAGCGCACCAGCTCCACGGCGTGGGTAAACGGGTTGACCGCGCACAGCCAGTACAGCCATTCACTGGAGTCGCGCATCTTCCACAACGGGTACAGCGCCGATGACAGGAAAAACAGCGGGAAGATCACGAAGTTCATCACCCCGGCAAAGTTCTCCAGCTGGCGAATCGCATTCGACAGCAGCAAGCCCAGGGCACTCAACATCAAGGCCACCAGCAGCAACGCCGGCAGGGCGACGACCAGCCCCATGGCCGGCGGTTGCACGCCGTACACCCAGGCGATCGCCAGGAACCCATACACCTGCAACAGCGAAATCAGCGCGGTGGCCAACAGCTTGCTGCACAGCAAAAACGTGCGCGGCAGCGGGCTGGTCAGCAGCACGCGCATGCTGCCCATCTCGCGGTCGTAGACCATCGACAGCGAGCCCTGCATGCCGTTGAACAGCAGGATCATGCAGGCCAGCCCCGGGACGATGTACACCTCGTAGGGGATGTAGGTGTCGTAGGGCTCGATCACCGAGATGCCCAGCGCAGCGCGGAACCCGGTGGCGAACACCAGCAGCCACAGCAAGGGGCGCACCAGCGCACTGAGAAACCGCGTGCGCTGCAACACAAAGCGCAGCCACTCGCGCAGCACGATGCCGCGCAGGCATTGCCAGTAAGCGTTCATGCCGCCGCTCCCGTCGTGGTGGGGCGGGTCAAGCGCGCGAACACGCTGCCCAGGTCGCCGCCTTGTTGCGCGATCAAGGCATCGACTTGCCCACTGGCCACCAGGCGGCCCTGGTGCAGGATCATCAAGGCATCGTCGGCCTGTACTTCGTCGAGCAGGTGAGTGGTCCACAGCACGCTGATGCCGTGTTCGAGGCACAGGCTGCGCACGTGCTGGTTCAGCGCCAGGCGGCTGGCGGGGTCGAGGCCGACGCTGGCCTCATCCAACAGCAGCAGGCGCGGCTCATGCAGCAATGCCCGGGCGATTTCCACGCGGCGGCGGTGCCCGCCGTTCAGTTCGCGGACTTTTTCCCGGCGCCGTTCGGTGAGGGCCTGGCGGGCCAGTTCGGCGGCGACGCGCAGGTCGGTCTGGCGTCGCGACAAACCATGCAACGCGGCGTGGTAGCGCAGGTTCTGTTCCACGCTCAAGTCCAGGTCCAGGGTGCTCTGCTGGAACACCACACCCAATTGCGCAAGGGCCGCACGCGGCGCCTCACGCAGGGAATGACCGCCCACGCGAATGTCGCCGCTTTGCAGGTCATACAGCCGCGTGAGCAGGGCGATCAAGGTGGATTTGCCGGCGCCATTGGGCCCCAGCAGCGCCGCAAAACGCCCTGGCGCCAGGCTGAAACTCACCTCGCACAAGGCCTGCCGTGCGCCGTAGGCGAAGCTCAGGTCGCGCACCTCCAGGGCGTTCATGGCGTGACCACCACGCCCCACGGATAACGCCCGACCTTCACCGACTTGATCACCTTGAGGTTGTCCACATCGATCACCGACACATCACCGCTCACGCCATTGGTGGCCAGCAACTGTTTCTCGTCCGGGGTAAATGCCATCTGCCACACGCGGCGGCCCACCAACAGGTAGTCGAGGACCTCGAAGGTCTTGGCGTCGATCACCGCCACATGGTTGGCCGGGCCGAGGGCGACAAAACCGTACTTGCCGTCGGCGCTGAGCTTGATGCCGACCGGCTGCACCTTGTCCGGGTGCACGCCCTTGATCTTGAAGGTCAGGGTCTTGAGGATCGCGCGGCTGGCCACGTCGAGGATGGTCACGGTGCCGCCGATTTCCGCCGAGGCCCACAGCTGCGAGCCATCGTGGTTGAACTCGACGAAGCGCGGGCGCTGGTCCACCAGGGTGCTGTCGGCCAGGGTTTGGGTGCTGGTGTCGATCCAGTGCAGCATGTTGGTGGTTTCGCTGGTGTTCACCGCCCACTTGCCATCCGGGCTCACGGCCATGCCTTCGGGCTCGACGCCGACGTTGATCTGGCCGAGCACCTTGGAGGTCTCGGTGTCGATCACGGTGACCAGCGCATCGTCTTCGTTGGACACGTACAGCCAGCGGTTATTGGGGTGCAGGGCGAATTGCTCGGGGTCTTTGCCGGAGGGCAGTTCCTTGATGATCCTGCGCGTGGCCACGTCCATCACCTGCACGCGGTCCGAGTCGCTGGCGCAGATGTACAGCAGCTTGTTGTCATGGGACAGCAGCAAGCCTCGCGGACGCTGGCCGACCTTGAGGGTGTCGGTGACTTGCAGGGTCTGCATGTCGATCAGGCTCAGGCTGTTGTCCTTCTCGTTGGAGACCCAGGCGGTACTGGCCACGGCGTGCCCGGCGGCAAGCAGCAGGGCGCATGGGAGCAGGGTGCGGCGCATGGCGGATTCCTTATTATGGTGGGTAGTTGATCAAGGGAAGCGGCAGGTCACCTCGGGTTTGTCATAGCCCAGGCTGTCCATTTCGTTGGTGGGGTGCAGGAAACCGTCCTGGGGCGAGGTGCTGACCAGCGCGCGGGGCTGCACGAGGGGAATCGGCTGGCGCAGTTGGCCGTTCCAGGGGCGGTAACTGAGCTTGCGGCCCTTGAATCCGTCCAGGGGCAGTTGCTCGCTGATTTCCACTTGGCGGATCGCCATGGGCTCGACCTGGCGCAACTTGCTCACTGCACTGGCGACGCTGCGCACGGCCATCCAGGCGGCGAAGTCGCGGTCGTTCATCCAACGCCCGGCCAGGGCCTCGAAGCGTTTCTGCAATTGGGCGGCGCCGTAGGTCTCGACGGTTTTGTGCCAGCCGGTGGGCGTCAGGCCCTGGGTGCCGGCGACGGGGCGCGGGTACCAGGTCTGGTAGGGCACGTACTCGCCGAAGTCGCCGCGCTCGTCGGCCACCAGCACCACGTCGTATTCGGCGGTCTGGGTGAACAGCGGCATATCCGCCTGGGCGCTGCGGCGTTGGTCGTTATCGAAGCGCCAGGCCTTTTCCGCCACCAGCTGCACGCCGAAGCGCTTGGCGGCACGACGCAGGGCGGCGGCGTAGGCCTGGTCATCCTCGGTGGGGCCGACGATCAGCAGTGCCTTCTGCCATTTGCGCACGACCAGGAACTGCGCCAGCGCATCGGCGAGCATCGCGCGGCTGGGCAGGGTATGCAGCACGTTGCCCAGGCAGTCGCTGCTGCGCAGGCGGTCATCCGGGCTGCCGGCGTTGAACAGCAGGCTGTCGGGCAACGCCGCGCTGAGTTGGCGCAGGCTGGCGGCGGGTGCGTTGATCACGAACAGGCGCAGGCCCTGGGCATGCTGGGCCTGGGCGGCGGCGAGCAGAGCGTCCGGAGTGTCCACCGTGGCGCTGGTCAGGCTGTAGCGCTGGTTGAGAAAGGCGCCGGTGCTGTTGCTGTCGATGATCGCCAGTTCAGCACCACGCTGCCCGGCATCGGCAGGCTCGGCAATCACATTCGACAGCAGCGGGCCCGGATCGGGCCGATAACCCAGGTAGCCGATCTGCACCTGCAAGGGCGCTTCGGCGGCCTGGCCGGTGGCGGCCCAGGCGATCGCCAGCAGGCAGATCACGGCGTAGGGGGCGAGCTGGCGCATAGGGCACTCCATGACAGGTAGCGCCAGCATAGGAACCCTGAACGTCGCTGCAAATATGCAGAAAGTAGCGCTGGGGCAGTACCAAGGTAGTAGCCCCGGGCGCGCCGTGGGGTTTTAGCATGGAGCACCACGGGCTCTATCCACAGGAGTGACACCAGCATGCGCGTCTTGTCGGCCTTGTGGCGCATCAATCTATGGGTGTGCGGCTTCTTCATCCTGGTGACCTGCGCCTGCACCGCGCTGTTGCTGCACCAGGCTCTGGCCGATGTGGAGCGCGAGCTGCAATCGGCCGAAGCGGTGGTGCACTACCTGAGCGAAACCGCCGCGCGCGATCCGGCCAGCCTGCAACCCCACCTCACCGCGAGTTTGCGCCATGTGCGTGTGCACTGGCTGGCGAGCGGCGACACCGTGCAAGCGCCGGACGCGGACGGGCTGGACGCCTGGCTCGGGCGCCTGTTGTTTGCCGAGGCGCGGCGCAGTGCCCAGGTGCTGGACTTGCCGGACGGCCGGCGTGTGTCCATCACTGTCGACCCACGGGATGAAATCGACGAGGTCTGGGACTCCCTGCAACAATTGTTGGGCCTGTGCGCACTGGCTCTGGCCCTGAGCCTGTTGACCATCCGCTGGGCGGTGCGCCGGGGCATGGGCGTGCTGGATGAATTGCTGCGCGCACTGCAACAGGTGTGCGCCGGCCAGCTCAATGTGCGCCTGCGCAGCCAAGGCGCGCCGGAAGCACGCCAACTGGCGCTGCACTTCAACCGCATGACCGACGCCCTGGAGCAGGCGCGCACCGATAACACCCGGCTTACCCAGACCCTGCTGGCGGTGCAGGAGCAGGAGCGCACCCACCTGGCCCAGACCCTGCACGATGACCTCGGCCAATACCTGGCCGGCATTCGCGCCCAGGCCTGCCTGTTGCGCCTGGCCACCGACCAGCCGCACCTGCTGGCGCCCACGGTGGCGCAACTCGAGGATCACTGCGAGCACTTGCAGCAAGGCTTCCGGGCACTGGTCCACGACCTTTATCCGGTGGCCCTGCAACACCTGCCGATGGCCGAGGCGTTTGCGCTGCTGGTCACCCAGTGGCAGGCCAGCCACGGCATTCCCTGCCACCTGCAGGTCAGCACCGACCTGCCGCTGTTGCCCGGCGCCAGCAAGACTCATCTGTACCGCCTGCTCCAGGAAGCCCTGACCAACATCCTGCGGCATGCCGACGCCAGCCAGGTGCACGTGCGCCTGCAACATCGCGGTTCGCGCCTGCGCCTGTGGGTGCGTGATAACGGTCGCGGTGCAGACACGCCCCAGCGGCCCGGCGTGGGCCTGTATTCAATGGCCGAACGCGCCCGTTGCCTGGGCGGCGAATTGAAGATCATCAGCCAGCCCGGCGCCGGCTGGGCGTTGGCGTTGAACATGCCGTTGGAGGCCTCATGAATATTCTGTTGGTGGATGACCACGCGGTGGTACGCCAAGGCTATGCCAGCCTGTTGCGTGCGCTGCTGCCGGCCGTTGAAGTGCGCGAGGCGGCCAGTGGCGAAGAGGCGTTGAGCCGGGTCCAGGAAGCGCTGCCGCACCTGGTGATCATGGACTTCGGCCTGCCGGGCATCAGCGGCCTGGAAACCACCCGGCGCCTGCGCCAGCGCTTGCCGCACCTGCGCGTGCTGTTTTTCAGCATGCACGACGAGTTGCCCCTGGTGCGCCAGGCCCTGGAGGCGGGCGCCTCGGGCTACCTGACCAAAACCTCGGCACCCGAGGTGTTGATCGAAGCGGTGCGGCGCATCCTCGACGGTCACGCCTACATCGAACAGGCCCTGGCCACTGAACTGGCCTATACGCCCGGTGATCAACGTTTGCAGGGCATGACCCCGCGCGAGCTGGAAATCTTCCTGATGCTGGCCAGGGGCACGCCGACCCGAGCGATTGCCGACCAGCTGAATATCAGCAGCAAGACCGTGTCCAATCACCTGACCTTGCTCAAGAGCAAATTGCAGGTGAGTTCCCATGCCGAACTGGTGCACCTGGGGATCGACATGGGCGTGGTGCGGGTGGTTGGATAACAGCGTATGCGCGGGGGGGCTAGCGATCCCAGGTGGTGGGGCAGTCGATGCAGCCTTCCATATTGGCATCCTGGAAGTTCGCGTAGTGCTGGCGGCTGCCGGTGAGGGTGGCCTGTTCCAGGTTGCTCTCGCCGAACTTGGCTTCCTGCAGGTTGGCATCGCTGAGGTCGGCCCCTTGCAGGTCGGCCTTGCTCAACCAGGTCATTTCCAGGTCGGCCGCACGCAGGTTGGCCTTGTGCATTTTCGCCCCCGACAGCCGCGCAAATTGCAGGTAGGCCGCGCTGAGGTTGGCGTTTTCGAACTGCGCACCCTGGGCGAACACGCCCCAACCCTGGATCGCCATCAACGTGGCGCCGCTGAAGTCGGCCAGGCGCAGGTTGGCCTGTTGCAGGCTGGCGCGGGTCAGGTTGGCGCCTTGCAGTCGGGCTTTTTCCAGGTTGGCCAGGTCGAGGTTGGCATGGCGCAGATCCGCCTCGCGCAGGTCAGCGCCGGCCAGGTTCATCTTGCTCAAGTCCTGGTTGCGCAGGTTGGCGCCCTTGAGGTTGGCGCCGGGGCATTGGCTGTGTGCGGCGATGGTGCAGCCGTTGATGATCAGCGGCGCATCGTCCCCATCCTCGGCGTGGGCCACGGGCAGGCAGAGCAGGAGTAACAAGGGCAGGTAGTTCATCGTGCGACCTCTGGGGATCCTGTGGTGAGCGGGCTTGTTGTGGTGAGCGGGCTTGCCCCGCGCTCGGCTGCGCAGCAGTCGTAAACCCTGAGCGCACGGAGGTACTGGAAGAATGCCAGGGCCGCTTCGCAGCCCTGCGCGGGGCAAGCCCGCTCACCACAAGGGAAGAAGCCGCCTGCTGCAAAAAGCGGCCCGGCATTCTCGTGGAGGTTATTTTTGCGCGGTCTTCTGATCCCAGCTCGGGATCTTGAACACCCAGAACGACCCGCCTTGTGCCACCGGCTTGGTCAGCTCGGCCATGTCGCCGCCCCACAACGGCACCGCGCCGCCGTAGCCGACGGTGACGCCGACATACTGCTCGCCATCCTGCTCCCAGGTGATCGGCGGCGAGACGATGCCGCTGCCGGTCTGGAACTTCCACAGCTCCTTGCCGGTTTTCGCGTCGAAGGCCTTGAAGAAACCGTCGCCGGTACCGGTAAACACCAGGTTGCCCTTGGTCGCCAGCACGCCGGCCCACAGCGGCAAGGCTTCCTTGTGCTCCCACACTACCTTGCCGGTGGTCGGGTTCATCGCCCGCAGGGTGCCGACGTGGTCGTCATACATGCGCTTGATGCGAAAACCCATCCCCAGGTACGCCGAGCCTTTCTTGTAGTTGACCTCTTCGGTCCAGTATTCCTCTTTCCACTGGTTGCCCGGGATGTAGAACAGGCCGGTGTCCTGGCTGTAGGCCATGGGGTTCCAGTTCTTGCCCCCCAGGAACGGCGGCGAGACTTCCACCGGTTTGCCTTTGGTTTCACCCGGCAAGGGTTTGGCCGGACGCTGGCCTTCGTTCTCCACCGGACGCCCGGTCTTCAGGTCGATATGGCTGGCCCAGGTGATGTTGTCCACGAACGGGAAGGCGTTCTGCAGCTTGCCGTTGTTGCGGTCCACCACATAGAAAAAGCCGTTGCGGTCGGCGTGGCCGGTGGCCTTGACCACCTTGCCGTCCTTGTCCTTGTAGTCGAACAGCACCAGCTCGTTGTTGCCGGAGAAGTCCCAGGCATCGTTCGGGGTGTGCTGGTAGAACCACTTCACTTCGCCGGTGCTCGGGTCGACGCCGACCTGGCCGGAGGTGTAGAGGCTGTCGAAGTCGTGGGGGTTGCCGTCCTTGGCGGTGCGCGCCCAGGTGTTCCACGGGCCGGGGTTGCCGGCACCGACGATGATCGTGTTGGTCTCGGCATCGAAGCTCGCGCTCTGCCAAGGAGCGCCGCCGCCGTGGCTCCAGGCCTCGACCTTGCCGGTTGCGGTGGTCGGGTCATCCGGCCACGAAGGCGCCTTGACGTCGCCGGTGGTGGTGCTGTCCTTGCCGTTGAGGCGGCCCATATGGCCTTCCACGAACGGGCGCATCCACACTTCTTCCCCGGTGTCCGGGTCGCGGGCAAACAGCTGGCCGACCACGCCGAATTCATCGCCGGAGCTGCCGTGGATCAGCAGCACTTTGCCGCTGACCTTGTCTTTGATCAGCACCGGGGCGCCGGTCATGGTGTAGCCCGCGGCGTGATCGCCGAACTTCTTGTTCCACACCACTTTGCCGGTGTGCTTGTCGAGGGCGATCAGGCGTGCGTCGAGGGTGCCGAAGTAGATCTTGTCGCCGAAGATCGCCGCACCGCGGTTGACCACGTCGCAGCATGGGCGAATGTTGTCGGGCAGGCGGTGGTTGTAGGTCCACAGGCGCTTGCCGGTCTTGGCGTCGAGGGCGAACACCCGGGAATAGGAGCCGGTGACGTAGACCACGCCGTCGCTGACGATGGCCTGGGATTCCTGGCCGCGTTGCTTCTCATCGCCGAACGAGTAGGACCAGGCAGGGGTGAGCTTGAACACGTTCTTGTCGTTGACCTGGGCCAGCGGGCTCCAGCGCTGGGCGTTGGTGCCCATGCCGTATTGCAGCACGTCCTGGGTGGTCAGGTGGTCGTTGGCGATGTCTTCCCAGGTGACATTGTGCGTCGGCTTGGCGGGTTCGGCGGCGGCAAACGTTGCCGCACTGAGGGACAGGCTGCCCACCAGCAAAAAGGCTTGCACGGCAAGGCTTAAAGGTGAGCGGGCGGGTAGCGATCTTATTGTCATGGTTGCAGTTCCCAGTGGAGGTTTTGGCCTGCACAGGGTGGAACGCCGGGGCGCCGGGCGGATACGGAAAAACTCCCGCTGTGGCCGGGAAGACTTCCCGAGGCGCCGCTGTTTTAGGCGTGCCCCACAAGCCCTACTACCAAGGGAGGAGAGGGCGGCCACCAAAGCAGCATACGGCCCATGCCCCGGGGTTTCTAAGATGGTTGCCATAGCCTCTGCAATGAGGTTTTGCGTGCAATCCTGAGGGCAAAAATAATGACAACAAAACACAATGCCTTGCTCGTCGCCGGGCTGTTGGTCGGTGTGATCGCCGGGGGCTCCGCCTGGGCCCATGGCAACGTGGTCCCGCAAGCGGTGGAAACCAAGGGCCTGACCTCGATCAAGGACGCCGGCGTGCCGGTCAACGAAGACGGCTGGGCGGCGGTCAATCCGTACCGCACCTCGCCTGAACACGACCGGGCCGTGGAAATCGGCTCGTCCGCCTATAACCAGAACTGCGCCGCCTGCCACGGCCTGGAAGCCAAGTCCGGCGGCATCGCCCCCGACCTGCGCATGCTGGATGTGGGCGAAGCCGGTGATGAGTGGTTCGTCGAGCGCGTGCGCCATGGCGCGGTGCGTGACGGCCGCGTGTACATGCCGAAAATGGCCGACTACCTGAGCCAGGAAGCCTTGTGGGCCGTGCGCACCTACCTGGACAGCGTGCACGTCGAGGAGTAAGCCATGCGCCTGTTCGCTTATGTGCTTGGCCTGGCCCTGCTGTGTTGCCAGCCGGCACAGGCGCAGGTGCGCAGCTATGACCAGATGATCGCCGCCGGCGAAATCAACGTGGCGGTGTACAAGGATTTTGCCCCTTACAGTTTCGAAGATGGCGCCACCGCGCGCGGGGTCGACGTGGAACTGGCCCAGGCCCTGGCCACGGCGCTGGGGGTACGGCTCACGTTGATCTGGGCGCCGGCCGGCGAGAAGCTCGACGACGACCTGCGCGACTACATCTGGCGCGGCAGTCCGTTGCACAACCAGCAACTGGCCGACCTGATGATGCGCGCGCCCTACGACCGCGATTACGCGCAAAAGCGCAACGACCAGGGCGAACTGGAAAACGGCCATGTGGTGATGTTCGGGCCGTACCAGAACGAACAATGGCAGGTGGCCTACGATCGTCGGCGCCTGGACACGGTCGCCAGCGTGGCGGTGTTCGAGCAGCACCCGATTGGCGTCGAAGTCGACAGTGTGCCGTCGTTCTACCTCACCTCGGTGTTCAACGGCATGCTCGCCGCCAGGACCCATCACTACCCCGACGTCCCCCAGGCCTTTGCGGCGATGAAAGCCGGTGAGGTCGATGCGGTGATGGCGATGCGCGGCGAAGTCGATTGGCAGGTGCATGAAGCCCACGACCCGCAACTGGCCCTCGCCGAAAACGCCTACCCGAACATGGGCAAGCAACGCTGGGAGATCGGCATGGCAGTGCACGAGAGCAATCGCCAGTTGGCCTACGCGGTGGAAGAGGCGCTGGAAGGCCTGATCCGCGACGGCGCGGTGCAAGCCATCTATGCCCGTTACGGCCTGCAGTACGAAGTGCCCGAGATGTATCAATAGGAGCAGGGGATGAACTGGCGACTGAGCTGCATCCTGGCCTGCTGGCTGCCGCTGGCGGCGCACGCCGTGGAGGTCGACCCGGTGCCGTCGGTGATGTGGGACTTCTATCACAAGCAGTTCCTGGCGCAGGCGCCGTTCGTGTTCGACGACCGAGTCAAGCTGCTCGCGCCGCCGTTCGCCGAAGATGCGCGTCAGGTGCCCCTGGAAATCGACGCCCGCGCCTTCAACGGCCATGTGGTGAAGATCCTGGCCTGGGCCGAGCTCAACCCATTGCCGAAAATCGTCGACTTCCAGCCCAAGGCCGGGGTGCTGCCATGGCTGTCGCTGCGGATTCGTATCGAGCAGGCCACCCCGTTGCGGGCGGCGGTGCTCACCGATGACGGCCTGTGGCACGTGGGCTCGACCCTGATCGACGCGGCCGGTGGCGGCTGCACCGCGCCCAGCGTGGTACGCACCCAGCCGGGCTGGGAAGAGCACATCGGCGAAGTGCTCGGCGGCCGTTACCCGCGTGGCGAGTTCAGCCGCGTGCGTGTGCAGGTGGCGCACCCGATGGACAACGGCATGGTCAGCGGCATCCCCGAGTTTTTTATCAACCATGCGCAACTGCGCGGCCAGGACGGCCAGGTGCTGGCTGACCTTGAGCTGTTCCCGGCGGTCAGCGAAAACCCCAACCTGGCCTTTGATATCGCCGCGCCGGGGGCCACCCGCCTGGTGCTGCGCGACAACAGCGGCAATGAGTTCGACGCGTCCATCCCCTGACCAGAAGGAGCGCGGCATGCGCTGGATTCTATTGTTATGCCTGGGCCTGAGCCTGCCCGCCCTGGCGGACCTCGACTACGCCCTTGCGCCCCGGCTGATCGCCGACGACACCTGGCTGCTCGAAGGCAGTACCGACAATTTTGCCAAGGCCAACGGCGGCAATATCGTCAACACCGCCTTCATCGTCACCGAGGCCGGTGTGGTGGTGATCGATACCGGACCGTCGCGGCGCTACGGCGAAGCCATGCGCGAGGCCATCGCCCGTGTCACCCCCAAGCCGGTGATCCAGGTACTGATTACCCATCATCACCCCGACCATGCGCTGGGCAACCAGGCCTTCAAGGACGTGCCCATCGGCGCCCTGGCCGAGACCACGCGGCTGCTGCACGAGCAGGGCGACGGCATGGCGGAAAACCTCTACCGCATGGTCGGCGACTGGATGCGCGGCACCGAGGTGGTGTTGCCCACCCAGGTGCTGGAGCCCGGTGTGCTGAGCGTGGGCCGCCATGACCTGCGCCTGCTCGCGCTCAGCGGCCACACCGGCGCCGACCTGGCGATCTTCGACCAGGGCACCGGCGTGTTGTTCGCCGGCGACCTGGTGTTTTACCAGCGCGCCCTCACCACCCCCAACAGCCCGGGGCTGGCGGTGTGGCTGGCGGACCTCGGCACCCTGCAAGCCTTGCCCTGGACCCTGATCGTGCCCGGCCATGGCCCGGTGGCCAGCGACGCGCAACCCTTTACGCAGATGCGCGACTACCTGACCTGGCTCGATCAACTGCTGCGTGACGGGGCCGCCCAGGGCAGCGACATGGCCGAGATGATCCGCAGCCCCATCCCCGCACGCTTCGCCGCGATCAGCCTGAGCCGCTATGAGTTGATCCGCAGCGTCAGCCACCTGTACCCGCGGTACGAGCGCGAACAGATGCAACGCGTGGATTCGCCGCGCTGACCCGCTACTAAGGAACTAGCAAACTCGATACTGCGGTCAATTGTGACAACGGCCCCTGCGCCCAAGAATCTGCACCAGACCGGGAAAATTTCCCGGGTATAACAAAAAACCGCAGAGGTAGCCGTCATGACCCAACCCGCACGTCGCCAACCCTTCGCCTTGAGTGTGTTGCTCGGTGCCATCCTGTTATCCGGCCAGGCCATGGCCTCGGTCAGCGATGAGGACATCCTCCAGGACCCGAAAAACCCCGGGCAGATCGTCACCAACGGCCTGGGCGTGCAGGGCCAGCGCTACAGCCCCCTCGATACCCTGAACGTCGACAACGTCAAGGACCTGCGCCCGGTCTGGGCGTTTTCCTTTGGCGGCGAGAAGCAGCGTGGGCAACAGGCGCAGCCGATGATCAAGGACGGGGTGATGTACCTCACCGGTTCCTATTCGCGGGTGTTCGCGGTGGATGCGCGCACCGGCAAGAAGCTCTGGCAGTACGATGCGCGTCTGCCCGATGACATCCGCCCGTGCTGTGACGTGATCAACCGTGGCGTGGCGCTGTACGGCGACCTGGTGTTCTTCGGCACCCTCGACGCCAAGCTGGTGGCGCTGAACAAAGACACCGGCAAAGTGGTGTGGAGCAAGCAGGTCGCCGACCACAAGGAAGGCTACTCGATCAGCGCCGCGCCCCTGGTGGTCAACGGCAAGCTGATCACCGGCGTGGCCGGTGGCGAATTCGGCGTGGTCGGCAAGATCCAGGCCTATGACCCGAAAAACGGCGAGCTGCTGTGGAGCCGCCCGACGGTCGAAGGCCATATGGGTTATGTCTACAAGGACGGCAAAGCCGTGGAAAACGGCATCTCCGGCGGCGAGGCGGGCAAGACCTGGCCGGGCGACCTGTGGAAAACCGGCGGCGCCGCACCGTGGCTGGGCGGCTACTACGACCCGGAAACCAACCTGCTGCTGTTCGGCACCGGCAACCCGGCGCCGTGGAACTCGCACCTGCGCCCCGGCGACAACCTCTACTCGTCCTCGCGCCTGGCGCTGAACCCGGACGACGGCACCATCAAGTGGCACTTCCAGAGCACGCCCCACGACGGCTGGGACTATGACGGCGTCAACGAGCTGATCTCCTTCAACTACACCGAAGGCGGCAAGGAAATCAAAGCGGCGGCCACCGCCGACCGCAACGGCTTCTTCTACGTGCTCGACCGCACCAACGGCAAGTTCATCCGCGGCTTCCCGTTTGTCGACAAGATCACCTGGGCCAGCGGCCTGGATAAGGACGGTCGACCGATCTACAACGAAGCCAGCCGCCCAGGCGCGCCGGGCAGCGAAACCAAGGGCACCTCGGTGTTTGTCGCGCCGGCGTTCCTCGGTGCGAAGAACTGGATGCCGATGGCCTATAACCGCGACACCGGGCTGTTCTATGTGCCGTCCAACGAGTGGGGCATGGACATCTGGAACGAAGGCATCGCCTACAAGAAGGGCGCGGCGTTCCTTGGCGCCGGCTTCACCATCAAGCCGCTGAACGAAGACTACATCGGCGTACTGCGCGCCATCGACCCGAAGACCGGCAAGGAAGTCTGGCGCCACAAGAACTTCGCGCCGCTGTGGGGCGGCGTGCTGACCACCAAGGGCAACCTGGTGTTCACCGGCACGCCGGAAGGCTTCCTGCAGGCGTTCAATGCCAAGACCGGCGAGAAGGTCTGGGAGTTCCAGACCGGCTCCGGCGTGCTCGGCTCGCCTGTGACCTGGGAAATGGACGGCGAACAGTACGTCTCGGTGCTCTCCGGCTGGGGCGGCGCCGTGCCGTTGTGGGGCGGTGAAGTGGCCAAGCGCATCAAGGACTTCAACCAGGGCGGCATGCTCTGGACCTTCAAGCTGCCCAAAGAGCTGGTCGCCAGGCACTGAAACTACGACCAAATGACAAGTGCCCCCCTGCCAACGGCGCATTCGCCCGCCAGCGGGGGCTCTTTACTATCGGGTCATCGCCTGTTGACCGACAGGCCCGGACCCAGACAGAGGCTTTAACATGATCTACGCACAACCTGGCACCCCTGGCGCCATCGTCAGCTTCAAGCAGCGCTACGGCAATTACATCGGCGGCGAGTTCGTCGCCCCGCTCAGTGGTGAGTACTTCACCAACACCTCGCCGGTGACCGGTGAAGCGATCGCCGAATTCCCGCGCTCCAACGCTGCCGATATCGACAAGGCCCTTGACGCTGCCCATGCCGCCGCCGACGCCTGGGGCAAGACTTCGCCCCAGGATCGCTCCCTGGTGCTGCTGAAAATCGCCGACCGTATCGAGCAGCACCTCGAAGTGCTGGCCGTGACCGAAAGCTGGGACAACGGCAAGGCCGTGCGCGAAACCCTCAACGCCGACGTGCCCCTGGCCGCTGACCACTTCCGTTACTTCGCCGGCTGCATTCGCGCCCAGGAAGGCGGCGCCGCCGAGATCAACGAACACACCGCGGCCTATCACTTCCATGAGCCATTGGGCGTGGTCGGGCAGATCATTCCGTGGAACTTCCCGTTGCTGATGGCCGCCTGGAAACTCGCCCCGGCCCTGGCCGCCGGCAACTGCATCGTGCTCAAGCCGGCCGAACAGACGCCGCTGTCGATCATGGTGTTTGCCGAGTTGATCAATGACCTGCTGCCACCGGGCGTGCTGAATATCGTCCAGGGCTTTGGCCGCGAAGCCGGGGAGGCGCTGGCCACCAGCAAGCGCATTGCCAAGATCGCGTTCACCGGCTCGACCCCAATCGGTGCGCACATCATGCATGCGGCCGCCGAGAACCTCATTCCCTCCACCGTGGAACTGGGCGGCAAGTCGCCGAACATCTTCTTCGAAGACATCATGCAGGCTGAGCCGCAGTTCATCGAAAAAGCCGCCGAAGGCCTGGTGCTGGCGTTCTTCAACCAGGGCGAAGTGTGCACCTGCCCGTCGCGGGCGCTGGTGCAGGAGTCGATCTACGACGACTTCATGAAAGTGGTGATGAAGAAGATCGTCAAGATCAAACGCGGCAACCCGCTGGACACCGAGACCATGGTCGGCGCCCAGGCGTCCGAGCAGCAATACGACAAGATCCTCTCCTACCTCAAGATCGCCCAGGAAGAGGGCGCCGAGCTGCTCACCGGCGGCGCGG
Source organism: Pseudomonas sp. NFX5 (assembly GCF_049132125.1). Taxonomy (NCBI): domain Bacteria; kingdom Pseudomonadati; phylum Pseudomonadota; class Gammaproteobacteria; order Pseudomonadales; family Pseudomonadaceae; genus Pseudomonas; species Pseudomonas sp. NFX5. The sequence continues at coordinate 490 of NZ_JAFMZG010000007.1, read as the reverse complement.
CCGAGCGCCTGGAGGGCGACCTGTCCAGCGGTTACTACATCCAGCCGACCTTGCTCAAGGGCCACAACAAGATGCGCGTGTTCCAGGAGGAAATCTTCGGCCCGGTGGTGGGTATCACCACCTTCAAGGACGAAGCCGAAGCCCTGGCGATTGCCAACGACAGCGAATTCGGCCTCGGCGCCGGGCTGTGGACCCGCGACATCAACCGCGCCTACCGCATGGGCCGGGCGATCAAGGCCGGTCGCGTGTGGACCAACTGTTATCACCTGTACCCGGCGCATGCGGCGTTTGGCGGCTACAAGAAGTCGGGCGTGGGGCGTGAGAACCACAAGATGATGCTCGATCACTACCAGCAGACCAAGAATTTGCTGGTGAGCTACGACATCAATCCGTTGGGTTTCTTCTAACCCTCTGACTGCAATGCGGTCCCCTGTGGGAGGGGGCTTGCTCCCGATGGCGGTGGGTCAGAGGCATAAATGCTGGCTGACAC